>CAZKUV010000015.1:0-16472 GCA_964556075.1 uncultured Candidatus Saccharibacteria bacterium
TGAAATCGTCGGCGCTCGGCTCGAGGAAATTTTCGAAGCGGTCGCCAAAGAACTCAAGCGCGCGGGTCGGGCTGGCAAACTTCCAAGCGGTGTCGTCTTGACGGGAGGCACAGCGAAGATTCGAGGTATTAGTGACTACGCGAAAGAATACTTGGGACTCGCCGCCAAGGTAGGGTCGTCGACGGGATACGGCGGAGTCGCCGATCATATCGAGGAGCCGCAGTTCGCGACGGCTGTCGGGCTGATGCTGCTCGACTCCGAAAATTATCAGCCGGTTCGAGGCACCAAGGATTCTGCGGTCGGGGGTGTCAAAGACGCTGGTGGCCTGATAAAGAACTTTATAAGTAAGTTCAAGATCTAGTAGGGGTCCTTACTAAGAAGTGATATACTAGATAACAATGAAATGCTAGGGAGAGTACGTAAGAAATGCCTGAAGTAAAACCAAGCGAGATCCAATCTTTTGCCAGTATCAAGGTCGTCGGTGTCGGGGGTGCCGGGGGTTCCGCGGTTAACCGTATGAAGGAAGCCGGACTTGGCGGTGTTCAATTCATCGCCATGAATACCGACGCGCAAGCTCTCCATAATTCTAAAGCCGACGTCAAAATCCACCTCGGCCACAGCACAACCAACGGTCTTGGCGCCGGTGCGGATCCTGCAGTCGGTGAAGCGGCCGCCAATGAGTCGCGCGATGAAATCCGCGATGCGCTTGAAGGCGCGGACATGGTGTTCGTCACGATTGGTGCCGGCGGCGGCACTGGTAGCGGCGCGGGACATATCGTGGCTGAAATCGCCCGCGAGCTCGGCATTTTGGTTGTCGGCGTCGCCACAAAGCCATTTAGTTTCGAGGGCGAGAAGCGACGACAAAACGCCGAGTGGGCTATTGCTCAGCTTGGTCGCAAGGTAGATACGCTTATAACGATTCCAAACGACCGGCTGCTGCAAACAATCGATCGACGCACGCCGCTTCTAGAGACCTTTAAAATCGCTGACGACGTGCTTCGTCAGGGCGTACAGGGCATCTCTGAGCTTATTACCGAACACGGACTGATTAATCTAGATTTCGCCGACGTTAAAGCTATTATGAGCAACGCCGGTTCCGCTCTGATGGGTATCGGTCGCGCCAGTGGTGAGGACCGCGCCGCCGAGGCCGCCCAACAGGCCATAGAGTCGCCGCTCATCGAGGTTTCGATTGATGGCGCAAAAGGCGTACTCTTCAACGTTACCGGTGGCTACGATATGAGCATGAGCGAAATTCAGGAAGCAGCCGAAATTATTACGAGCGCAGTCAGCCCTGAAGCAAATATTATCTTCGGCGCGACGTTGAAGCCTGACCTCGAGGATGAGCTGATTATCACGGTCATCGCCACCGGGTTTGACAGCGAGTACTTCGATGATGCGGAGGAAGCTACCGTCAGCAGCACAACTTCGACTGACTCGATTCCGGAAGAGGAAGTACAGGCTATTAACATGGATCTCGAGCAGCAGGACGCGGCTGCCAGCTTCGCGGACGAGCCAAGCGGTAATATCTGGGATCAGGCGACCCCTGAAGAGGACGATGAATCAGATATGCCCGCGTTCCTGCGACGCCGCAAAAAGAACAAACAATCCGACGAAGAATCCTAAGAGGAGGTACTAGGTGAAGCACGGCCAGAAAATAGGTGATAGTCGTGTCATCGAGTCTAGGGAGTCTGCTGACGGCCTGACGATTCGGCGTCGACGCGAGACCCTCGATGGCAAGTACCGCTTTACGACGTACGAGCGCATTGAGCGCCCGCACCTTGACGTTATTAAAAAAGACGGCACTCGCGAGGCGTTCGACCGCGATAAACTCGCGCTCTCGGTCAAGCGTTCGGTCGGGAAGTTCTTCTCGTCCGATCTTGAGATCGAGCAGATCGTCTCGAGAGTTGAAGACGCTATGTACGAGCTCGGCGAGCCTCAAGTATCCTCTCAACAAATAGGAGATCGAGTGCTCGACGAACTCGCCGCCACGAACGAAGTCGCGTATGTTCGTTTCGCGAGCGTGTATCGAGAGTTCAAGACGCTTGATGAATTCGAGGAAATTTTAAAAGAGCAACGCCAAAAAGACAGGAAGGAGTCGGCATGAGAGTCGCGGTAGTGTATAAATACGAAAGCGACCACGCGAGAGAGGTGCTGGACTATCTGCGCGACGTCGAGCGGCAGACGGGACATGAAATCGAGGAAATCGACCCTGACAGTAGGGACGGCTCGGCGTTTTGCCGCGTCTATGACATTGTCGAGTATCCGACGATGGTCGCTCTTGACGATGACGGCAGGCTATTGCAGATGTGGCGCGGTTCTCCACTTCCGACCATCAACGAAGTCACCTATTATTTCTAACGCTTCCGGTGTAGGCATGAGCTTTACACCTCATGAAAAAGGCTCTATTATGAGTGCATAATTCTATAAAGGGGTGAGGTATGCCACGAACACGAAAAAGTAACTCGAACAACGCAAACGCATGGTTGATTGTGACGCTAGCGGTAACCCGCGTGCTCATGGGATTCGTATTTCTGTGGGCGTTTTTTGATAAGCTGCTGGGTCTCGGCTACTCGACAAAGCTGGAACATGCTCTCATCAACGGCGGATCGCCGACTACCGGCTACCTAAGCAGTCTTGACGGAACGTTTTCGGCGTTCTTTAACAGCCTAGCGGGAAACCCTTTCGTCGACATGCTCTTTATGCTTGGACTCCTTGGCGTCGGAGTTGGTCTGACGTTTGGTATCGCCATGCGCATCAGCGTCATCGCCGGTTCGTTGATGTTGTTTTTGATGTGGCTCGCAGCGTTACCGATTTCGACCAATCCATTCGTCGACGACCACGTCATGTATATCTGCGTGCTTGTTATCCTTGGATTCGCGTATCCGTTGCAACGTCTGAGTCTTGGGGGAACCTGGCGGTCGCTTGATTTCGTTAAGAACAACCGCTGGCTAGAATAGTTCGCGGGAAGTTTCGCAACGAATGTTCCGGGGACTGGCAGGACATATCGATACAGAGAGTTTGATTGAGTGAGTTCAGTTCCGCGTTTTAAAGGAGCCTGGTGAAAAAAACAAACGTCATTATTCGGGATAGGGTAATCATACGGTGCCTACTAGGCGCATTGATTGCTATTATACCGTTTTTGACGCTCTTCGTGTTTTTTGACGCCGATGCTAAGGTCGGTAGTAGTCCGTTGCTTGTAAGACAAGTCGTAGTAGCGGATGAAGGTTCCTGCGCGCTTGCGTCGGACCATTGGGTGTACTGTTGGGGAGGTAGTGCTGATGGACGCCTTGGAAACGGGAATCCGCTAGATCAGCCGAGTCCCGCTCCGATTAGTCGCGGAGAAATTCCAAACGACGCGCTCATCACCCAGATTGCTGCCGGGGACGCGCATGTCTGCGCGCTAGCCTCGAATCATAAGGCGTACTGTTGGGGTAATGGCGCCAATGGACGGCTAGGAAATGGCGATACGGTTAATCAAGACGAGCCGGTCGAGGTCGCGGCAGGCGGAATGCCGGGAGGAGTATCGATTCGTCGTCTCGCGGCCGGGGCTGAACATACCTGCGCTATCGCGTCGAACAACCTGGCGTACTGTTGGGGTAATGGCGCCAATGGACGGCTAGGAAATGGCGATACCGTAGACCAAGACGAGCCAGTTGAAGTTATGGAGGGGGATATCGATGGAGCGGCTACGTTCGTGGACCTCGCGCTTGGAGGCAGACATACCTGTGGGATTACATCCAGGGGCGAAGGTTTCTGCTGGGGATACGCGGGGGATGGGCAACTTGGCAATAACCACGATTCTGATGCTGACCCAGCGGAGTACAGCGAACCGGTAGCTATTGAGGAAGGGGACATGCCCTCGGGCGCGACACTGAGGAGCGTTTCAGCTGGAGCCGAACACACCTGCGTCCTCGCTTCGGATAACTGGATTTACTGTACTGGACTTTCGGCGAACGGTCGGCTTGGCGACGGCGTCGTCTCCGATGCTCGGTACGTTCCAATCGCTGTTGACCTAGGGGATGTACCCTCGGGCGAAACCTTCCTTTCTGTTTCGGCTGGAGCCGAGCACACCTGCGCCATCGCTTCGAATCATAAGGCGTACTGTTGGGGTAATGGCGAGGACGGACAGGTCGGACATGGCGAATCGGGTTCAGGAGCTTCGCAGATACTATCTCCCGTTGAGGTTGCTTTAGGAGAGATACCTTCGGGCGTCGATGCGTTGCAGTTAGGTGCGGGGAGCAGTCATACTTGCGCTATCGGGTCGGATGGGAAGGCGTACTGCTGGGGATCAGCTGAACATGGTCGACTCGGTAACGGACAGACGACAGCCATATTCGATACTCCGGTCGAAACTTTGGACGTACTAAGAGGCGTCAGTGTCTCCCAGTCGGTCTACCGCGCGTACGGCCCATCGGCCACGACGTCGCCAGGTTCACCGCTGGCTGCGGATAACACACCGGCGACGCTAAGTTCTATCGGGACAGATTTTCGCATTCGCATCGGCCTTACCAATCTCGAGACGGATGCGCTGCTCGCTGAAACCGTCTCGCTTTACGAATATCATACTTGCGCTATCGGGTCGGATGGGAAGGCGTACTGCTGGGGAGAGGGCAGCATCGGGGAGCTCGGTGTCGGGGCGAATACCCAGTCATCAACTCCGCTTCAGACTTCACAGGGTCAAATACCAGAGGGGGTATTTCTGACCGAGATATCGTTAGGAAGAAATCACGCCTGCGCGCTTGGCTCGGACCATTGGGTATATTGCTGGGGTAGCGGCGCCAACGGTCGACTTGGCAACAACAGTACATCGGCTCGGAATACCCCATACGCGATATCCCAAGGGGATATACCATCAGGGGTCACCTTGCTTCAAGTAACATCCGGATACGATTTCAGTTGCGCGCTCGGATCAGATTACTGGGTGTACTGTTGGGGCGAAGGACAGTATGGCAGGTTAGGGAACGGCGCCGAAACGGACGTATTAGTTCCGAAGGCGATAGTTCGAGGGGAAATTCCAAACGATGTCACGATTACCGACATCGACGCAGGTGATTTGTTTATGTGTTCGATTGGTTCAGATAAAAAAGCCTACTGTTGGGGCGACGGATTCAGAGGTCAGCTTGGGGACGGAGATACCGACGACGAGTTTACGCCGGTCGCCGCCTTAAACGGAGAGATTCCGGCCGGGGAAGGGCTGCTCGACATAACAGCTGGGTCATACCATACCTGCGCGGTTGCTACCAACCACTGGGCGTATTGCTGGGGGTACGGCGCTGGCGGACGACTGGGAAACAATTCGTCGACGCAGCGAGAAACCCCGGTCGCTATAGTTAACGGCCAGATACCGAGCGGTCGCTCCATTCGGCAAGTATCGGGCGGCGCCGAGCATACCTGCGCTGTCGCTTCAGATAACCAGGCGTACTGCTGGGGCGCAGGAGGCAATGGTCGACTCGGTAACGGCGCGACGAGCAACCAGTCGACGCCACGGTCGGTGCTCCAGGGAGAATCTCCAACTGGCAGCACGATCAAAGAAGTTCGTGCGGGCAGATATACGACGTGCGCGGTCACGCTGGAACACCGGTTGTATTGTTGGGGCGACGGTAGCGATGGACAGCTCGGCAATGGTTCCACGCCGGATACGCAGAGCGAACCGGTAGCGACGGTACAGGGAGAAATGGTGGATGAAAGCGCGACCATAGTTCCAGAAATGCTCGACCTAGAGCTCCAGGTCGCTCCGCTCGGATCGGCTGAAACCTGCGAGGCGGTCACCTCGGGGTGGGTACCGGTCAACGGAACCAGCCCGATTAATTGGGCGATTGCGCCCCCGAGTCACGGTACGGCCATCGGTACGTTCGGAAGCGATCCGGCCGACCCGACCTCGTTCGGTCTGGTGCACCAATCTATTGTTCAGAGCGGCGGTTTCACTAACGACGAGCCCATTGGTCCGCAGCAAACCGGTCTTTGGGACTTTGTGCTCCATGATCGGACGCTCGCGTCTAACGCAGACTACTGCCTGCGGATTGATCCGGCGGCGCTCTATCTTTCCATTGACGAATACGATGTCGTGCCGCAACTGACAACGGCGACAGGAGTACTCGACATCGGGTTCGTCGATGAACACGGTGATCCAGTGACCGGTCCGGCTTCCGATACTCCGTTTACGTCGGTCACAGCCAAAAACGTAGCCCAGACCGCGACCGCTGAACTCCTCAGTCTGGAGACAAAGCTACTCTCGATACATAACAGCATGAGCAGCGGCGGTTGGAACGTGACGATTGCCGCGACCGACGGACCATCCGCGGCGTGGGTATCGGATACTGACAGCTATCCGTACAACGCGGCAACTAGTGCCGACGGGCAACTCAGTGTGGATTTAAGCGGAGCGAGCAGGATAGCGGTCGGTGCCGATCCGACGGGGGCGCCGTGTTCGACGACGGGAGTAACCACGGGAAACGGTGTCATCAGTTTCAGCGACGTAGTAAGCTCGATTTCGCTACTGACAGGCGACGAGTCATCGCAGTTCAATTGCGTCTGGAAACTAAGCGACGTTTTGCTCAGACAAACCATCCCAGCCCAGCAGCCGGAAGGGACGTATCATCTGGGACTTACTATCACGATTGTTGCGAATTAGACCATGGACAAAACATAAGGATTGTGCTACATTGAATGCAGTAAAAAAGGATAACAAAAAGTCATGAAAATAAACAGAAAAATTGCATCAGGCGCATTTGCGGTCGCAGGCGTTACTGCGATTGCTCTGGCACCTTACGTCGTGAACGCCGCGGAAGACGCTACGTCAACACTGACGCAGCAGATTACAGCCGGCAATCTTAGCACCAGTATTTTAGACGCTAACGGCGACGAAGTCGCGAGCCCGTCGTTTGCTATGTCTGCTGCGACGGTATCTAACGAACAGCAGTCAGTGAACGGTACGTTTGGTACCAACTCTCAGCGGATAACCGTGGACAACCCGCAGGCCGCTGAAACTTGGACTCTGTCGCTCAACGTGGCGGAACCAGGAACGAGCGAGTGGACTAGCGGTAGCGATAGCTACGCGTATAACGACTCGGCACCAAATGGACGGCTGACGGTCGATCCGTCTACCGGAACGATTACCGTCCTCATCGGCGATTCGACAGGCATTTCCCTTGGTAGCTCGGCGAGCTTCTCGGGTACGAGCCCAATCACGCTGATGAGCGCCGACAATACGTCGAGTCCGGTTTGGAACGGATACGTAACGGGAATCACTTTAACGCAGACGATTCCAGCTGGCCAACCGGCGGGTAGTTATACGTTGGATATGGTGCAGACGGTTACCGCGAGCTAAGCAAATTAATAACACGATCCTACTTGTTGACCTACAGCCTGCTTGGCCGTAGGTCAACGTCTTGGGAGACGACAAAGGAGAGACAGAGGTGAGAGTGTCAGTAAAAGGAGTTGCAAGTATTGTAAGTCGGGTCACGACGGTGGCCGTGATTGGGGCGCTTCTACTCCCGATGGCGATGGCGGCGGCGCAAGCTGGCGGCATTGGCGGTCGAGTGGCCAATCCTGATCCAGATAACCCGCGAAGTCGCTCCATTTTCATTTATACTCTAAAGCAAGGCGAAGAGAAGCAGGATCAGCTACTTGTTAAAAACGATACCGACAAAGAGCAGACCATACGTATCGGTTCGGTTGACGGCGTTGTCACGAACGTAGGAGATTACACCTGTCGCGAAGAGCTGGAACCGGTCGAGAGGAGCGGCGGTTGGGTGACATTATCTAAGCGGGAAGTAACACTGGCGCCGGGCGAAGAAGAGCTGGTGGATTTCGTCGTCAAGGTGCCTGACAACGCTGATGTCGGCGAACATAACAGCTGTTTGACGATGCAAGCGGTCGACGAGGGCGAAGAGGTCGCGTCTGGTGTCAGGCTGCACACCCGTTCGGCTATCCGTATGTCGATTACCATTCCGGGAGACCTCGTACGCGACATCTCGATAACTGAGTTTACGGTTTCACACGCAGAAAGTAGACAGGACTACACCTTGACTGTGACAAATAAAGGCAACGTTTCCGCTGACATCGAAATGGGCGTTACAGTCATGTCATGGCTCGGCAACGAAGTTGCCAGTGACAAGCGGAGCCACCCGCTAGTACCAGGTAACAGTATGACAAAGCAGTTTACGACCGAACTCCGTCCAATGTTCGGAGGATGGTACACGGCGACGCCGGTACTGAGGTATGACACTCGGCTTGGCGCGTTCGGCACGGAAAATCCTGATGCCGAATACGAGATTCATGAAGGCGAGCCAATCGAAATGTTCTTCTGGCCGACGGCCGAAGGCTGGGCGGTTATCGCGGCTGTCCTAGCGATTTTCGCCACGGTGCTCGGTGTTGCCATAGCTCGTCTCAGAGGCATGCGACGACTGAAGGCGTCAGCGTCGACCTATACCGTGAAGGAAGGGGATACCATTGGGTCGTTGGCTGAAAGCTCGAAGGTGACCTGGAAGGAACTCGCGAAGTTAAATAACCTATCCGCGCCGTACACGCTGAGCGTCGGACAGAAGATTCTCTTACCGAACCACAAGAAACCGACTGCGAAAACCTCCAAGCCTTCGATGAAGGATTAATATGCGCGGGTGGGTGCCAGGGAGCGTCTATCGACTGAGTCTCGCGGCTGCGCTAGTCGCAGCGCTGGTTGTCGCGTCGCCCACAAGCGCCCAAGTAAGCACGCTCGAGCAGATAGTGCATGAGCCGGATTGTACGATTCCGTCGGACTGCGATATGACTTCGCCGGTTATTTCTCAGGCAGTGAAGCACGGCAACAAACCGATTATTACCGGCACCTACGACGCGGCATTCAGTAAAGTATTACGGGTTAGTTTTGGCGGCGTGCTCTACACGCTTGGCGTTGACCCTGAGCTCGCGGTAGAAAACGGGGTATGGGTGCTCAGTCTGGCGTCGCTGAGCAGCCCGCTTCCTGCCGGTATGTATGAACTCATAGTTGAAACCGAAGGGTACGACGGAAGAATTAGTCGCGTCGAAACCGTCGTCGTCCTCACGCCGCTTGAGCAGAGCGACGGTCCGGAAACCCCGATTTGGAAGCCAATCCAAAGTGTCAGTCAGGGAGGGGGACTAGATAGACAGACTCCATCAGGCGGAGGCGACGAGCGTACTCCGGATGAGCAGCCGGGTACCGATGAGGCCACGGTCACGCCGGAGGAACAAACGCAGGACATTCCCCGACCGATGACCCCGGAAGAGGTTCGTAAGAAGCTTCCAATCTGGCCGTATATCCTCGTTTTGTCCGCCACCGCGTTCGTTGGGGCGACCGGACTGATGCTCGTCAGGCGAAAAAAATAAATGCGGACCGAGCAGGGTGTGGTATACTGCTACGTGAAAGACGTTTGAGTGGTTATCAGCCACGAGTCAGTGGGAAGAAAGGGGAGGAACCTGAGTAGACCCCACCGTGCGCGCTCGCGATAGAAGCGGAAAACAAGAGCTAAGAATCCCTTCTTAGAAACTGGATGGTACCGCCCCCTAATCGGGGTTCCAGTGGCGAAGATGGGATTTTTTGTTTGGAAACCGCTACGCGATCCATTCAAACTACCGCGAGAGTCGCGGAAAAAAGAAGCTAAGATAATCGGAGGTGAGCATGAAATTCAGGCATGGAACACGCAGACGAGCGCTCGAATACGAGAAAGATTGGGTGAAGCGCTGGAAAGAGGACAAGACGTTTGAGAAATCTATCGAGCGGCGTCCTGAGGATAACCGGTATGTCTTTTATGATGGTCCGCCGTTCATTTCCGGTGTGCCTCATCACGGTACGTTGCTGAGCTCGATTGTCAAAGACGCGGTGCCTCGGTACCAGACTATGAAAGGAAAGCGGGTCGAACGTGTATGGGGGTGGGACGCTCACGGTTTGCCCGCCGAGCGGTACACCGAGAAGAAACTCGGAATTCACTCGCGTCAGGAGGTGCTTGAGTACGGGCTGGAGAAGTATATCAACGCTACTCGAAAGAATATGCTTGAGACGTCGAGCGCCTGGGAGGATGTTATCGATCGCATCGGTCGCTGGGTAGATTTCAAGGGCGCCTACAAAACCATGGACAAGGATTACATGGAATCGATTGGGTGGGCGTTCAAGACGCTCTATGAGAAAGGTAAGATTTACGAAGGCGAAAAGGTGCTCATGTACTGTACGACCGACGGTACGCCGCTATCTAAGGCGGAAGTTACCATGGACGCCGGCGCCTACCAGGATGTGACCGATCCGAGCGTTTACGTCAAGTTTGAACTCGAGGATGGTCGTACGCTGCTAGCTTGGACGACCACGCCATGGACACTGCCGGCCAATACCGCCGTCGCTGTCGGCGCGGATATTGACTATGCCGAGGTGAGGGTCGGAGACGAGCAATTTATTCTCGCGAAAGAGCTCGTCGAGAAGGTCCTCACAGACGAAAAGCGCCAACCGCTGGACTACGACGTTGTTTCGGAAATGAAAGGAAGTGAGCTAGTCGGACTCTCGTACCGTCCATTGTTTGCCGATCGCGGCGAAAACGCGCACAAGGTGTGGGCAGCTGACTATGTTAGTACCGAGGACGGTACCGGCATTGTTCATCTCGCGCCGGTATACGGCGAAGAGGACTTTCAGCTCGCGAAGCAGGAAGGCTTTCCCGCCGTGCACACAATCGACCAGAACGGCTTCTTTACCGAAGGAGACTGGAAGGGTGAGAATGTCTGGGATATTAACAAGCAGATCGCAAAAGACCTTAAAGAGCGCGGTGTCGTCTGGAAGATAGAGTATATTCGTCACAGCTACCCGCACTGTCATAGGTGCGGCACGCGTCTGATGTACCGAGCGCACCCAAGCTGGTTCGTCGATATCGACGGTCAACGGGAGCTGATGCTCGAAAAGAACGAGCCGATTAATTGGTTCCCAGCGCACCTTAAGCACGGTCGGTTCGCGAAGACGATCGAACAGGCGCCAGATTGGAACATTTCTAGGGACCGATTCTGGGCGACCGCGATGCCGGTCTGGAAGAGTAAGAGCGGCAAGATTAAGGTTATAGGCAGCTATGCCGAACTAAAAGAATTGTCTGGGGTTGAGCTTGAAGATTATCACCGTCCGTGGATTGACGACGTGACGTTTACGATTGACGGGGAAGAGTATACTCGTATCGACAAAGTTATGGACAGTTGGTTCGAAGCCGGATCGATGCCGTTTGCGCAGTTCCATTATCCGTTTGAAAACAAAGAGAAGTTCGAACAGAACTTCCCGGGCGATTTCATCGTCGAATACATCGGACAAGTTCGCGCCTGGTTCTACTATATGCACGCCATGAGCGTGGCGCTATTTGGCGAAAATAGCTTTAAAAACGTCATTACCACCGGCAACGTTGCCGGTAATGACGGACGCAAGATGAGCAAGAGTTACGGCAACTACACCGATCCGAACGAGCTCATGGACAAGTTTAGCGCCGACTCGCTACGCTTCCTACTGTTATCGAGCCCGCTCCTTAACGGGGAGGACTTCTCGCTCCAGGACAAGGATGTCGGTGATGTCGCTCGTAAGCTCGGCATGATTTGGAACATGTACGACTTCTTTACGATGTACGCTGAAGTCGACGGGTGGGAATATGACGGCACGCTCAGCGATCCGCTTGAGTCCCTCACCAATCCGCTCGATATATGGATTGTCAGTCGCGTCCATCAGTTGGTCGCGGAGGTCGAGGAGCACATGGACGAGTACAATATTCCTGACGCGCTGAGTCCAGTGCTGCCATTCCTCGATGATGCCAGCAACTGGTACGTCCGCCGTTCGCGTCGTCGATTCTGGAAGAGCGAGGACGACTCGGACAAGAACGACGCGTATCGCACGCTGCACTACGTGTTAGTTCGTTTGGCCTACGTCCTTGCGCCGTTTACGCCGTTTCTCGCGGAGGAGCTATACCAGAATTTGACCGGTGATAATGAATCGATTCATCTGAAAGATTGGCTGCCGGCAGGCGGAGTCAACGAGACCGTGATGATCGAGATGGAAACGGTCCGCGACTATGTTAATCAGGGGCTAAGCCTCCGTGCCAAGGCGGGGCTCAAGGTCCGTCAGCCCCTTGGGAGCGTGACGGTTCCTCGCATTGGCGACGCCGTGGACTTCGCGGACATTCTCGCAGAAGAATTGAATGTTAAAGAAGTGAAAGTCGGGGACAGAGTCGAACTCGACGAGACGATAACCCCGGAACTTCGGCGCGAAGGATTGATGCGAGAGGTTATTCGTCATGTCCAGGCGGCGCGCAAAAAAGCCGGGCTTAACGTCGATGACCGCATTTTGCTGAAACTCGCGACCGAAGACGAGGAGCTCGGGCAAGCCATGAGCGAGCACAAAGAAACGATTCAGCACGAAACGCTTGCCGAAACTGCCTCAGAGAGTGATACGCTAGAATATGTAGAAACCGTAAAGGTAGAAGGCAAGGGACTGACAGTTTCCTTGGCTAAGAAGGAGGGGTAATGGCGGACACGAAAAAATTATATCGATCAAAAACCGACAGAAGAATCGCTGGAGTCTGCGGCGGACTTGGCGACTACACGGGAATCGACTCGAATGTCTGGCGAATTATCTTTCTGCTTCTGCTGCTTCCAGGCGGCGTTCCAGGCTTCTTGGTATACATTCTCATCTGGATTTTGGTGCCGGAAGAGGGCGGGAAGGAATCATAACGAGGCGAAAATAACAACGTCTTTTAGATCGAATGTGTCTCAAATTCCCAGAGGTAACACAAGAATTCAGTAATTCCAGGGTTTGAAACGGTAGAATTCGTATGTTACGGTCGATGTATAGGCTAATCACAAACGATAAGCGCCGTTTCGGTGCAAAGAAAGGAATAAAAGTTTGGCAGCGCTACAATCAACTCAGACACTAACGCAAAAAATGAAAACAGGCTCGATTGCAGCCATCGCGGCAGTTATGATGGCTCTCGTGATGGCGCCGGTTACGCAGGCTATCGGTCCAGCGAGCGTTACTCCGCTTAAGGATTCAACAATCGAGCTGTCCGAAGGCGACTCGTTCGTCCTGACAATCAATGCTCCAACGGAAGCCGGCGAGACGCTCAAGGAGCTTGAAGTCGATCATAGCTTTGGCGGAGATCCGAATCTCCCAGAATTTAGCGTTTACGCGGACGCGGCAGACCCATATAACAATCCCGATGAAGGCGAAGTTGGTCAGGAAGCAATTTTCGCTAGCTTCGGAGTTACGGTTACCTATGACGATGTCCTTCAGCAATGGACCATCGATTTCGGACCAACCGTTACAGAGTACATTATGGCTAACGGTGGCGACATAACGTTTTATCTGGTACTGTATGGCGAAGATGCCGACAGTAACCCGATTACATGGGGATCGATGAATCCGGCGACACCTGAGAATAGGTTCGCGTACACATTGGTTCCACCACAGGCGCCTGAGGACGAAGAGACGGAAGACGAGAATGCCCCAGGTGTGCCAAATACTAGTGTGACTGATGAACTGTCTCGTACTTTCCAAGTACTGTTGGTTGCAGGCGCACTTGCCGCTCTTGGCGCAGCCGCAGTCGCATATCGCCGCACTAGTTAAGAATGCGTATGCGATCTCGTAAGAAGATCTTACAAAAAATAGGCGTAGTGGTCGTTGGCATAACGGCCGCTACGCTTATTTATATATGGCAAGGCACGCCGAATGCCGAGGCGCCTGGTACCGTCTATCACGAAACAGCGGAGGATTGGACTGATGATCTGGATTCCGACGAACTCCGAACTATCGAAGAGCAAATTCCTGTCCGGATGAAGATTGCGGCGATTAACGTAAACGCCCGAATTGTCCCGGTGGGTAAGGAACCGGACGGCGCGATGGCTGCTCCCCAGTCAGCATCGGACATTGGGTGGTACGAGAAGAGCGCTGTTCTTGGCTCAACTCGTCGTGCCATGCTGATGAACGGTCATTACGGGCTCGAATCGCCGGAGGTATTCCACCGCCTTGTTGAGCTTGAGGTCGGGGACGAAATTATCGTCGAAGGAGAGAAGGGAGACGAGGTTATTTTTCGGGTTAGCGAAACGGAACGCAAGCATCGTTTCGACGTGGATATGGAAAAAGCGTTTAATTACGCGCTGGGTCAGGAATCACTGTCAATCATTACGTGCATTGGAAAGTACGACTATAGCGCGCAGACGTATGATGATAGGTATATCGTGTACGGACTACGGGTCAAATAAAACCATATAATCTTGACACCTAGTAAAACTTATGCTAATATGCATACTGAAAACAATTGCTTACGAGCAATCAAAACAAAAAGGATGCACACGATGAATAAAGAATACACACCCTCTCAGTTCGATGACAACCCGGATATGTTTGAGAATTTCGTTATGCCCGGACTTGAGGCTGCTAGAATCGAAGAACTTCATGACAGAATGAATCGGATGTCCCCATATCTTGGCGAAGCCGCGTTGGCAGATAGGGATGTCGCGGAGGATGAGTAGTATGTTCTCGCTCTTTTCTTCGCCGAAATTGGAATTCGAGCCGGTTGATCCGCTCGGGGACGGTCTTGGTGATGATATCGAGGCGATGCGCTCAAACCCCGAAGTCGTGGCATTTCAACAGGACATTGACGGTCAAGCATTGACTGAATTCTGGAACCGAGTCGAGCAGGACATTCACCGCGAATAGAGTATAGTAGAACTAATGGATATAACCGACGAAGAATTCGACGCGCTCGTAACGCGCGCCATGGATGAGCTGCCGCAGGAATATATTTCTCAGTTGGATAACGTAGCGATAACCTACGACGATGAGCCGTCTGATGAACAAATCGAGCGCATGAAGCTAGATAATAACCATCTGTTACTTGGCCTCTACGAAGGAATTCCTCAGACGCATCGAGGCGCTGGATATAGCTTAGTGTTACCGGATAAAATCACGTTATTCAAGAAGCCGATACTTGCTGTTGTGAGAACCAAAGAGGAATTGTTCGAACAGATCAAGCGGACGCTCTGGCATGAAATAGCCCATCATTACGGTCTGAATCACGACCGAATCGACGCATTGGAGTCAGATAAAAACCGCTGATCCGTATACATGAGCCTGTGCTACAATATCCCCATAAGAAGGGGGTAGCATGAGGCGGACAAAATTGATGTTTCTTGGTCTGGCGGTAAGCGTCGGAGCGGTGATTGGTATCGCGGGCGTAACCCAGGCGCAGTGGTCTGACAATATACAGGGCGGTGACTCCGTATCGGTCAAGTCCGGTCAGGTGCATAAGGGCTCTTTATACGCGACCGGAGACCAGGTGACGATTGAAGGAACGGTTGAGGGAGATCTCTACTGCGCGGGACGCGAACTTATCATTCGAGGCGAGGTGACAGGCGATGTGGTTTGTGCGGCGCAGTCGGCCACGCTTGAAGGTATGGTTGGTCAAGATGTCCGTTTGGCCGCTCAATTAGCGACGCTTGCTGGCAAGGTAGAGGGAAGCATGACGTTCTTCGGGCAAGACCTGAAGGTACAGAGTGACGGTAGTATCGGCGGGGATTTAAACGGCGCCGTCCAGTTCGTGACGCTTGGCGGTCCGGTTAGCAAAGACGTTTTAATCGGTGCGCAACGACTAACCCTAAACAGCACAGTCGGTGGGGACATTAACGCCGCTCTGTCTCAGGTGGTTACCGGAGCAAGCGCTAAGGTATCTGGCGACTTTAACTATATCGCCGATAGGGAAATTCGCGTTGACGAATCGGTCGTAGACGGTTCGGTTCATTTTACTCGGACTGAAAAGGGTAATAAAAATACAGGATCCATGTGGGCGTTCATGGGCCTGATGTCGCTAATGATGACCTCATTGGTTATTATTCTGCTCGCGCCACGTTTCGCCGAGAGAAGCCACCAAATAGCTAACGGTAAGCCGCTCACTGTTGGGCTGGTAGGATTCGCGGTGTTATTTGGCTCGCCGATGCTCGCTGTTCTCCTGATAGTAACTGTCTTTTTCGCCCCGCTTGGCCTGCTTGTCTTTGCGCTCTGGTTCGCGGCTATCCTAGCCAGTCAAGCCTTCTTCGCGTATCTGCTTGGCTCATTATTCTGGCGCCAGCAGAATAACATGTTTGTTCGCGCTCTGGCAGGAGTAATTGTTCTGTTCGCGCTTTACCTGATTCCAGGAATAAATGTCATCACTGGATTTACGAGCTTAATTGGAGGAATCGGGATGGCTACAACGACGCTACTGGATGGATACAGGAAACCAAGCTATACATTAGGCTCCTCAGCTTCAAAGTCGAGAGCGAAGTCCAAAAAGTCGTAGCTTGTAAGTTTTATTGATACGTTAAATAACCTGATTGGCTATTCAGGTTATATACTTTGTCGCCTACAGAGGTATCTTTTGCCGTTATTGCACAATGTAGTGTTTTGGTGGTATAGTACGAATAAATTCAAACAAAAACTCTCTAAAAACTAAAGATGTTATTAGTTACAGCGCTCG
>CAZKUV010000016.1:0-15839 GCA_964556075.1 uncultured Candidatus Saccharibacteria bacterium
GGGGTATCGATAATATTAATTTTGCATCCCTTCCAGAAACAGGTAACGGCTGCCGAGGTAATGGTAATACCTCTTTCCTTCTCCTGTTCCATCCAGTCGGTTGTGGCTCCGTCGCCATCACCCTTAACCTCACCGATTTTATGCGTGAGGCCGGTACGGTAAAGAATTCCTTCTGTTGTTGTCGTTTTACCCGCGTCGATATGGGCTATAATGCCAATATTGCGGAAGTCCTTTATAGGGACATTCTTCTCAGCCATGTGCTACTCGATTCTTCCTCTTTAACTTATGTTCTTATTGTATGCCTATTTTTTGACACAAAAAATAGCTCTCATCCAATAATTATAGCAAGATTAACAGTAATTGACTAGATGACGAAAAGGTAAACATTATTACAGCCATTTCATGCTTTTTCCGCTACACTTGTGTCGTAAACAGATAAAGGAGAGTGGCATGGCAGAGAAAGCATTACGGAGAACCGACGAGTCGCAGCAGCCGCCCATTGCCGATAGACCCATCGAGATAAATTCTCCAAGGAGACTAATTGTCTTTGCCGAGACACTCAAAAGATTTATCGCTGAGAAAAATCTATATACGACAATCGGAGGAAGAGCGTATGTCCATGTTGAAGCATGGCAGTTCGCTGGTGCTGCCATGGGTATAGTACCGATTGTTACGAGCTCGGAGCGCATTCAAACTACAGATCCTGATGAAATAAAGTACCGGTCTTCAGTGGAATTACGAAGAATTGATACTGATCAAGTTGTCGGAGCGGGATTCGCATACAGTAGCAATAGAGAAAAAACTAAGCGAAATTTTGATGAATATGCCGTTGCATCCTTAGCTCAAACCCGAGCAGTTTCAAAGGCTTTTCGAAATGTTTTTGGATGGCTGATGAAAGTAAGTGGCTATGAAGCAACAACAGCTGAAGAAATAGAAGCGTTGACAGCGTCTTAGTTATACCTACATACCATCAGGTTACGAAAAAATTAAAGAAGCCCTGCTACGAGGCAGGGTTTCTTTATGGATAGAATTGCGAATCTTTACCTAGCGAAGTGAGCAAACGCACGGTTAGCTTCCGCCATTCGATGCGTATCTTCCTTCTTTTTGAATGCTGCGCCAGTCTCGTTATAAGCATCGACGATTTCAAGCATCAGACGCTGTGAGTAAGGCATGCCGCTTCGAGCACGGGCAGCCTGTACGAGCCATGTGAACGCGTAATGCTGCTGACGGTGACCAGAGACTGGAAAAGGAATCTGGTAGTTAGCTCCACCAACACGTCGACTCTTAACCTCGAAGTTTGGCGAAATATTCTTTAAGGCTCGCTCGAAAACCGCAAGTGGATCTTCTTGCTCAAGTCTCTTTGTGGCGCCTTCTAGTGCAGTATAAACGGCGCGCTCAGCGACTAACTTCTTGCCGTCAAGCATCGACTTATTGATAAGTCGCTGAACTAGAACGCTGTTATACTTGCGGTCAGGCTTGAGCTCGCGTTGTAATTTCTTAGTTACTTTCCTTGGCATTATTTCTCATCCTTCTTGGTACCGTACTTTGAGCGGCCTTGCTTACGTCCTGATACGCCCTGAAGGTCAAGTGCTCCGCGAACAATATGGTATCGAACACCTGGCAAATCTGGCACACGCCCACCGCGCACAAGCACTACGGCGTGTTCTTGGAGATTATGACCTTCTCCACCGATATATGCCCAGACTTCATGGCCGTTCATAAGACGCACTCGGGCAACCTTACGAAGCGCTGAGTTAGGCTTCTTTGGGGTTTTAGTAGTGACCTTTACGCAGACACCACGCTTCAGCGGATTGTTTTGCTCGTAGTACCGAGATTTCAGAGCGTTATGAATTCGGCCTAGGGCTGGCGACTTGCTCTTCTTTCCGGCAGTCTTGCGCGGTTTGCGTACAAGCTGGTTAATTGTTGGCAAAAGATATCCTCCATATATGTGGGACTAAGGCTTTTGTTGGACGACGCCCAGCACAGCGTGATGTCCATACAGTTTCCAAGCAGCCATTCCCTTTACTTTTATACTTGAAAACCGAAACTCGTCTTTTATTATAGCGTTTTATGCTTGTTTTGTCGAGAGGGTGCCTCGATTAGCTAGAGACACCCTTCCCCGATCTACCCTACGATTTCGACATCCTCTGCAATTTCATTCTCGATATCGATAGAAGAATCGTTTTCATGCTCGCCTTCAGCTCGTGGAGCTCCAGTACCTACTGGTATCTTGCGTCCTATTATGACATTCTCCTTTAATCCCTGTAGGCGGTCTGCCTTACCGCTGAGAGCTGCGTTGATAAGCACACGAGTCGTATCCTGGAAGGACGCAGCAGATAGCCAGCTGTCGCTCCAGATAGACACCTTGGTTATGCCAAGTAATAACTGCGTGAACTCTGCAGGTCTCTTACCTTCGGCTTCAAGTGCCTGATTTGCTTCCATGACTGCGGCCTTGGAAACGATGTCACCGGTCACGAAGTTACTGTCGCCCGAATCTTCTATCTGAACACGACTAAACATTTGGCGAACGATAATCTCCAAGTGTTTATCGGCTACATCCTGACCCTGAGCAGCGTAGATACGCAGAATCTCGTTAATAATGTAACGCTGGGTCGCTTCAATCCCCTTTAGTCGCATTTGATCATGCAGGTTCAAAGAACCAATCGTCAGTCGATCACCAGCCTCCACCTTATCTCCAGACTTGACCACCAGCTGAGTTGTACCTGGCAGTTCGTATCGCACAGGTGCAGTCGCGAGCGATTCGATTTCTATCGTATCATCGCCAATATGGAGTCTTCCATCAAACGGAGCTACTAACGGCTTCGATTCGTCGTCGAAGACAGCCAGTACATCGCCAGCCTTCACTTCGCTACCATCTTTAACGGTAACCTTCCGACCACTGAGCGGAATGGTTTCAACATTTCCTGATTCAGGGGTGACTTGAACGATATACTTATTAGCATCTTCCCATATCTCAACTGTACCCGCGACTTCGGTGATATATGCTTGGCCTTTCGGAGTGCGAGCTTCAAATAGCTCCTCGACGCGAGGTAGACCCTGAGTAATATCTCCACCGGCCACACCACCAGCGTGGAAGGTCTTAAGCGTCAGCTGGGTTCCAGGTTCACCGACAGATTGAGCTGCGATAACGCCGACAGGCTGAGCAGCATCTACCAATTTACCGGTAGCCATATCTATACCGTAGCTCTTCTGAGGTATACCGTGCAGACTCTTTGACGTGAGAACGCTTTGGATTTTTACGCTTTGAATCTTCTCATCTGCTTGAATTGCATCAGCGATTTCTCGCGTAATCAGTTGATCGGCACCGATGTGACCAGGTACTTCTTCAGCAGTAAATCGACCGTAAAGACGATTACCGAATTCGATCATTGTCTGTTCAGTTTCATGACGGTAGATGGCAAATCCTTCGTCGTCACCAACTTCGTCTGGGACAGTAAAGACATCTTGGCTTACGTCAACGAGTCGTCGTGTCAGATATCCGGAGTCTGCCGTTTTAAGAGCGGTATCGATAAGACCCTTACGCGCACCTCGAGTTGCCACGAATGATTCAAGGCTAGATAGACCTTCTTTATAGTTGCTTCGAATTGGCAGCTCGATTTCTTCGTTGTTGGCATCCACCATGATACCAATCATTGCTGATGCAAGCTTTACGTTTGAAATGTTACCTCGCGCGCCAGAGTCAACCATTACGCTGATACTGGTATCCATTGTCTTAAGACGTTCCTGAAGCAGATCAGTGATTTTCGCGTCAACTTCACGCCATGCATTAACAGTGAGATTGTAACGCTCTTCTTCAGTAAGAAGCCCCTGGTTGAACTGTTCAGAAATTAAGGTTGCCTTTTCCTCACCTTCAGCGATTATCGCATCGGTTTCATCAAACTGGACGTAGTCGTCTTTACCTGTGGACACGGCAGCTACTGTTGCGAAACGGAACGCTAAGCCCTTCATGCGGTCTGCGGTTCGAGCCGTCTCTTCCGAGCCGTACTTATCAAAGATCTTCGCAAGTACTTTCTTAAGTTGCTTGCTATTCTGAACAGAATTATCATACGGAAAGTCTTCGGGAAGTATCTCGTTAAAGAAGACACGTCCAAGTGTAGTTTCCCGAAGCTCTCCTTTAACGAAAATTCTGATTGGAGTCTGTAATTGAAGGTATCCTGATTCGTATGCCAGTTCTGCTTCATAGACAGAGCTATATCCCTTAACTTCATCCGTTTGCGCGTTAGGCTTGTTATATGTCAAGTAGTAGTTACCAAGCACGACGTCCTGACCAATATTGAGTACAGGGGCACCGTCTGCTGGCTTCAACAGGTTATTCGTCGCGCTCATCAGCTCGCGAGCTTCTTTCTGCGCATCTTCTGATAGCGGTAAGTGAACAGCCATCTGGTCACCGTCGTAGTCGGCATTGAATCCATTGGCAACGAGTGGGTGAAGTTGAATAGCTTTACCTTCAACCAATCGAGGCTGGAAAGCCTGAATAGACAATCGGTGGAGTGATGGTGCTCGGTTCAAGAGTACGTACTTACCTTCGATGACAGCATCTAATGCATCCCACACAAGCGCATCTCCCGATTCAATGAGGCGAGATGCTGAACGAATATTGTGAGCATGTTCGTTACGGATAAGCCAACTGATAATGAATGGCTTGAAGAGCTCAAGCGCCATTCGCTTTGGCAGTCCGCATTCATTAATCTTAAGCTTTGGACCAACTACGATTACAGAACGACCAGAGTAGTCTACACGCTTGCCGAGCAGATTTTGTCGGAAACGTCCTTGCTTACCTTTTAGCATGTCACTAAGGCTCTTCAGGCGTCGTCTACCTCCTGCAGCACTTACGGCACGACCACCGCGAGCTGCACTGTTGTCTATAAGAGAGTCGACAGCTTCCTGGAGCATTCGCATTTCATTGCGGCAGATAACTTCTGGTGCATTCAATTCGATCAACTTTTTCAGACGATTGTTTCGGTTGATAACACGTCTGTACAAATCATTCAGGTCGCTTGTTGCAAATCGGCCACCGGTTAATTGAACCATAGGACGAAGATCAGGAGGTATGACTGGAAGAACGGTCAGAGCCAAGCTGCTTGGCTTAATTCCAGCAGCGTGCATACCCTCAAGCATCTTAAGGCGCTTGTGGAGTTTTCGCTCTCGCTGACCTTTCGCGCTTTCTGCTTCTTCTGAAAGCTTTGCGATCAGCTCGGGAAGGTCAATCTCATCAAGAAGCTTCTTAAGAGCTGTGCCGCCCATTCCTACCTCGATGATATCGGCATATTCATCAGGCAGTTCATGGTATTCGGTCTCACTCATGAGCGCCATCTTTACAAGACTCTCGAGCTGGGACTTCTTCTTTGTGTAATCAGCTTCGAGGTCTTCGAGTTCACGCGAGCGTGCCTCGGCTAGCGCTTTAATATCAGCGCCTTCAGCTTCCGCTTCTTTTTCGTAGCGAGCTTTGATAGCCATACGAGCAGCTTCGGTCTCAGCTTCGAGATCTGCAAGAAGCTGATCTCGCTTGGCATCGTCGACAGACGTAATGATGTAAGAAGCAAAATATGCAACTTTCTCAAGATTTCGAACGGTTACTCCAAGCAGTAAGCTCATTGCGCTTGGGGTTCCCCTCATAAACCAAATATGAGCAACTGGCGCGGCAAGCTGTATGTGACCCATACGCTCACGACGAACGACAGACTTAGTGACCAGCTCACCGTTTTTATCAACGGCAGCTTCCCTTGAGCGAACACCTTTTAGCTTAGCGTCGTACGGATTAATATCCTTAACTGGACCGAAAATTCTTTCGCAAAACAAACCGTCTCGCTCAGGCTTCTGTGTTCGATAGTTAATAGTTTCCGGCTTGGTAACTTCACCGTGACTCCACTTTAGGATATCCTCGGGACTTGCCACCGATAAGCGCACAGCATCAAAGTCGGAAATGTCGTTTGATACAACAACTCGGCTCATGTTACGCCTCCTCTTCAATATCGTTAAATTCTTCTGCGGTCTCTACGCCAAGACCATCTTCTTCAAGATCAATGCCATCAGCCTCGTCGAGTACCGACTCGCTCTCGTCATCTGGTTCAAGCGCCACCGGAACTGTTTTGTCAGCTGGTCCTGCTTCGGCGATTACTTCCTCCGCGTCGAGAGAAACCATGCTACCGCTTTCTGTCTCATCCAAGAGATCTACACGGAGACCAAGACCTTGAAGCTCTTTAACGAGAACGTTAAAGCTTTCTGGAAGCTTTGGCCCAACAATCGGCTCGTTCTTAATAATGGATTCGTAGGCTTTCGCTCGACCATATACATCATCAGACTTAATCGTGAGCATTTCCTGAAGTGTCGTTGCAGCACCATACGCTTCTAAAGCCCACACCTCCATTTCACCGAAGCGCTGACCACCGTTTTGTGCTTTACCACCGAGTGGTTGCTGGGTAACAAGTGTGTATGGACCAGTTGAGCGCGCATGAATCTTATCCGATACCATGTGGTGAAGCTTGATGATATGCATGACACCAACGGTCGTTCTCTCTTCGAATGGCTCACCAGTGCGACCATCGAATAGCTGGCTTTTACCGTCACGATTCAGCCCAGCTTTTTCGAGCTCATCACCGATAACTTCATTTGGCACGCCGTTAAATGGTGGGGTAGCTACTTTATAGCCTAGCGCTCGAGCGGCCATACCAAGATGGGTCTCGAATAGCTGCCCAATATTCATGCGTGACGGAACACCTAATGGGTTAAGAATTACGTCGACCGGGGTTCCGTCCTCGAGAAATGGCATATCCTCTTCAGCCATGATTCTCGCAACAACACCCTTGTTACCGTGTCGTCCGGCAAGCTTGTCGCCTACTTCAATCTTCCTCATCTGCGCAACGAATATCTGAATCTGTTTTAAGACGCCGGCTTTTAGTTCGTGACCGTTCTCTCTGGAGAAGATTTTTACGCCGACTACTTTTCCTCCTCCAACGTTATCCATTCGTTGCGAGGTATCGCGAACATCTTTTGCCTTCTCACCAAAGATAGCGCGAAGCAGTCTTTCCTCGGAGCTGAGTTCCGTTTCACCCTTCGGTGTAATTTTACCGACCAGAACGTCTCCAGCCTTCACTTCGCTTCCTACCTGAACGATACCATTCTCATCAAGGTGTCGTAGGCTTTCTTCGCTCACATTCGGAATGTCACGAGTAACTTGTTCAGGACCAAGCTTGGTTTCGCGGACTTCGACCATGTAATCTTTGATATTGATACTGGTTAGGACATCATCCTTGACAAGACGGTCGCTCAATATAATTGCGTCGTCCATGTTATAACCGCCCCACGGCATGAATGCCACGAGTAGATCTCGACCGAGAGCAAGTTCTCCATCAGCGATGGAAGCACCTTCAATAAGGATGTCGCCCTTCTTAACTTTTTGACCCCTAGAAACCCGAGTCTTTTGGTTAATTGAACGATCATCATTGCTTTTTGCAAAGTGGATAAGATTGTAGGTCTTGACCCCTTCTTTATACTTGACCTCAACAGCATCTGCGTCAGCACGAATGACTTCTCCGTCGCCCTCAGCTACGATAAGCTGGCTTGAGTTTCGAGCTATTTCAGCTTCAATACCGGTACCGACAATTGGCGCTTCTGGGGTGAGAAGAGGCACAGCCTGCTTCTGCATGTTCGTACCAGTGAGCGAACGGTCGACTCGGTTCTTCTCTATAAATGGTACGAGTGATGCTGGTGCTCCGAGAATCTGCTTATGCGCTGCGTCCATAAAGGTTACTTCATGAGCGTCAACCTGTACTGGGTCAAGGTTACTCCTAGCGCTGACACGTTCTTCTTTAAAGCTACCGTCGTCGTTAAGTTCTGCGCCTGCATCGGCTATTACTTCTCCGATTTCCTGCGAAGCATCTAAGTAGACGACTTCGTCAGTCACCTTTCCATCAACGACACGGAGATACGGGGCTTCTATAAAGCCGTACTCGTTTACGCGTGCATAGGTAGCAAGGTTGAGCACCAAACCGATATTAGCTCCTTCTGGTGTCTCAACTGTACAGATGCGACCGTAGTGAGTAGGGTGTGCGTCGCGAACATCAAACCCTGCACGCTCGCGCGACAAGCCACCAGGACCCATGCTTGAAAGGCGTCGTTTGTGAGATAGTTCTGAAAGTGGATTGACTTCATCAAGCAGCTGCGATAGCTGACTTGATGCGAAGAATTCACGGACCGATGCAACAATTGGTCGCGCGTTGATGAGTTGGCTTGGAGTAACAGTTTCTAGGTCGCTCATACTCATTCGGTCCATCGCATTTCGTTGCATGCGAAGCATTCCGACACGGAACTGACGAGCGACAAGCTCGCCGACTAGTTTGATGCGGCGATTTGATAACGCGTCAATATCATCTGGCTTTTCTTGCGTGTTGTTAAGCCGGATAATTTCGCGGATAATTGCCACGAGGTCACCCATTCTAAATACGCGATTTTCGGTCGTGTTGGCAACATCAAGACCAAGACGCTGATTCAACTTATATCGACCGACCCGTGAGTAGTCGAATCGCTTAAAATCAAAGAACATCCGCTCGATCATAGTGCGAGCATTATCAACCGTCGCTAGATCGCCAGGTCGAAGACGACGATAAACCTCTATGAGTGCCTCATTGACGCCGCGAGCCGGATCTTTTTCTAGTGTGGCTTCGATATACTTAGTTTCTCCAGTATCAACGTCCTCAAAGAGCTGGCGTATCTCGGTAGTCTTGCTATACCCAAGTGCTCTGAGCAGTGTTGTAACTGGTAACTTCCGGCGACGATCAATCTTAACGAAAATAGCACCATTAGAGGCTGTCTCAAACTCTAACCAAGCACCTCGACCAGGAATAAGTTTAGCGCCGTAATAATTTCGACCGGCCGCCCTATCTGCCGTAAAGAAAATTCCAGCACTACGGATAAGCTGTGATACGACGACACGTTCGGTACCATTAATAACGAACGTGCTCTGATCAGTCATCCATGGATAATCACCAAGATAGATTTCCTGCTCTTTAACTTCACCTGTAACTTTGTTGGTCAACTCGACAGTTGCTTGAAGCGGAGCTTCATATGTTAAGTTATTCTCTTTTGCTTCCCGAACGCTCGTTTTTGGTTCGCCAAAAGCGTAATCTTTAAAGCGAAGCTCAAGCTTCTGTCCGGTGTAATCCTCAATTGGATTTAGTTCTGCAAATATCTCACCAAGACCTGATTGGACGAAATCTCGCCAAGAGTCTTTTTGGTGAGCGATGAGGTTTGGTATTGGTAGCGCGTTGTCATCGCTCGTGAAAAACACGCGACCACCGCTTCCAGTGCTATTTTTGGATGTTGCCACTCGTTACTCCTGTTACTTAAAAGGAAGGTTCCCCTTCGACCCGTCTATGTTTTTGGCTAGACAGATCTCCTCTCCAAACAAAACGACGCATAAGCATCGCTCTCACTTCTGCTTGAATCAGACATAAGTTTTGATAGAATCTGGCGCCGAAGATTCTCTAGTCTACGATTCCCATCGTTCTTGCCAAAAACTTTGGGGCATGCCAATCGTAACTACTCTGCTTCTTGATACTCATTGTGATGCGTTTCGGGCAATTAGTCAAGGGGTAAGATGCGACTTTATTATCTCCATCGATTATTGACTTATCTAACTATATATATCATCATATATCCGTAGCCTCTTACTAGGCTCGATACTTAAAATCCGCTCCATTCTACTAGCATTCCCCAGACTGCAGCGCCATCTATACGATATTTTCTCTCTCGTATCGCTAGCGCTGCAGTTTGCAGTTAAACTTTTCAGCTCGTAAAGGTATGGAGGTGATGTACAATGACCACCTTTTCGCATGGCAATGCTATCCATAAATACATGGATAGTCATCTATTTCGACGAGCGTTCGACGTAGCATTCGAGGAATTTGGAGATATCCACGTTGCGATTGCAATCGCCCTCGACATCCCGAATGTAATCGGTCCCATGCAGAACGTTGAATGGGGTCACATCATTCCCGCAATCTTCGGAGTGTACTTCACTCCTACCGACGGTAGCGTTACGACACTGGAATCGCTCTCTGATTTAAGCGAATTCCTCGCCTACATCGCGGAACGTCCAGACGATTTCCGATATACGACGGAAGGTGTCCTTCATCAAGCCTTTCAAGCTGGGCTGGTCGCTGGAATTAGTACAATTCCTCGCGGTCACGACCTGTGTCCATCGTATGACGTCGAAGATGCGATGGCGACGCTCTTCCATGCCATGTTTCTCGAAGAAACTTCAACGCATGGGATAAGCGAGCCGCCGGCCATCCTTGCACAGGCTGTAGTTTCGGTCTTCCAGGACATCTTCGAGCCGTTCGACGGGAGTTCCTTTATTGAAGGTAACCGGTGTTCATACACGGCTTGTAGAAAATTCTGGGAATACCTAGGGTTCTGGGTTGATGCGTACAGTCACCCAGTCATCGACTGAGCGGATTACAACACAACATCCCGGGGATAACTCTTGCTTACATGCAATGAGACAACCCCGGGAATATTCTTTTCTATTAGATTTACAGTGCCTTTGTTATAACGTCGTCTATAATGCCATACTCCCTGGCTTCTTTGACGCCCATCCAAAAATCGCGATCAACATCCTTTTCAATTCTTGATAGTTTCTGACCAGTGTTCTTTGCCAGTATTTCATTGAGTCGATTTTTGAGAAATAGCCCCTCCTTCAGTGCTATTTCCTGATCCGAAATTTTACCCTGAGTTCCACTTGATGGTTGGTGGATCATTATGCGGCTATTTGGCAACGCAAATCGTTTTCCTTTCGTGCCACTTGAAAGGAGGAACGCTCCCATGCTAGCCTGAAGTCCAATACCTATAGTTACAACGTCAGGTTTTATGTATTGAATAGTGTCATAAATCGCCAAGCCATCGTAAACGCTGCCGCCTGGGCTGTTGATATACAATTTAATATCCTTGGTACTATCTTCGTACGCGAGATGGAGCAACTGAGCTACTACGACATTTGCGGTATGCTCATTGACATCTTCTCCAAGAAAAATAATTCGTTCATTTAGCAAGCGGGAGTAGATATCAAACGCGCGCTCACCCTCATGAGTACGTTCGATAACTGTTGGTACCAAATAATTTTGTGGCTTTTTCATCATACTATGTAGTATATGAAAAATTAGCACTCCGCGCAATAGAGTGCCAGTTTCACTTCAATTATAGTTACTTTGAATTTATCTCAAGTAGGTATTCGACTGCTTTGTCAGTTAGCATTCGACTTGCAATGTCCTGACGGGTTTCAGGTTTATTAAACTCAGCAACCATCTGAGGATTGTTTTTATATTGATCTTTATAAGCGGCAATTTGTTTATCGACGTCCTCGACTATTGCAGTAATACTCTCCGCCTTGCTAAGTTCAGCAAGAACCAGACCAGCCTGGACACGCTTTCTGGCGATAGGTTCGATATCATTCTTAATCCAGTCATCACGAGAAGAGAATCCTTGGTCTTTGACGTACTCCTCTATTGATCGTCCCTGATACATGAGATTCTGCGCGACATCCCGCTCAACAGAGTGAATTTGATCGTTAAGTAAGACATCCGGCACTGGAACGATACTCGCTTCAATCAACTGCTCAACTACTTCGTCTTTTTGCCTATCCCTTGCTTCCGCTTCTTTTCTCGATGTTAATTCAGACTTTATATCCTGCTTTAATTCTTCGAGTGTTTTGAATGGACCAGTTGTACCAGCAAATGAGTCATTGATCTCAGGTAATTTAACTTCGTGTACAGACTTAAGCGTAACCGTGAACACAACATCTGCGCCTTTAAGCTCCGCTACTTGATAATCTTTAGGAAATTTCAGGTTTAGATCGAAAGTTTCACCAGGCTTTTTACCTACTAACCCTTCTTCAAACCCTGGAATAAAACTATTCGATCCTAAACGCAGTGGATAATCTTTTGCTGTGCCGCCTTTAAACGGCTCACCGTCCTTCTTTCCGATGAAGTCAATAATGACTTCATCATCAATTTTCGCTGCCCGCTCAACTTGTTTTTTCTCTGCCTGCGACTGCCTGAGACGCTCGATAACCTCATTAATCTCTTTCGTTGTGACTGTTATCTTCGGCTTAACAACTGTTAGATTCTTGTAGTCTCCGAGTTTGACTTCAGGAAGTACTTCTGCTTCCGCAGTGAACTCAAGCACTTTGCCTGGTTCATAGTTTTTTATTTCAACCTCGGGACGTTCTAGAGCCTGAAGCTTTTCTCCAAGAAACGCCTCGGCGACTGCCTTAGACAATGCGTCCTCAAGTGTTTGTTGGCCTAAAGCAACAGGGTCAATGTGCTTAATTGCAACACTAACCGGTGCTTTTCCTTGGCGAAAACCCGGAACCTTCACTTTGGAGGATAATTTTTTGGCAGCAACCTGTTGAGCCGCCTCAAGTTCAGTAGTCTCTAGAGTGATAGTTAATTCAACCTTGGTATCACTCACACGCTTAACAGTTCTCTTCATTCGACTTATTGTAACAGATGTAGATATCTTCGGCAAACACCGCGGTTTGAAGTGGTTGAACCAGTGTTAGTAACGAGGTGACCTAATCGAATAAATCGTCAATTTCGCTTTCACGCTTGATGCGACGATCCTTAACTGTACTTACTATCCGCTCGAAACTTAATACCTTTTCATCCGTAGAAGCAGTAACCTTGAAAGGATAAAGTCGAGTATTTGCCTCCTCAGCGCCAACAAAAACTATAAATGGAATATCTTTCTTGAGTGCTGTTTTAATCTGCTTATCCGCCTTGCGACCAGTAATATCCAATTCCGCCCTCACCCCTTCGGATCGAAGTTCTTTTGCAAGCACGTTCGCCGCCTCACGGCCATCTTCGAGCACTACGATATACACTTCAGTAGTCGAGTGGAAGACCGGAAGTAATTTATGGCTTTGAAGGAATAACTCCGTAGTAGTTAGACCTGGGGCAAACCCGACAGCGGATATTGGTTCTGCGCCGAATAATCCAACAAGACCGTCGTATCTACCGCCACCGAATAGCGACCGGTTATTTTCAGGATCCGTGTCGAAGAATTCAAAAACGATGCCTGTATAGTAATCAAGTCCGCGCATCAAAGTAGCATCGAAAACTGCATTATTAATGCCGTTCTTTTTCAACATACTTAACAATTCACGCACCTCTGTCATTGCGTCGCTTTCAAGAATTTGTGGAGGTAATTCAGAAACTGACTTGGCAGAAAGTAAAGCTGCGATTTTGGTGAGTCCATCCTGTGCGGCTAGTGGATCAAAAATTGCTAGCGCCTGTTCACGGAAAGTTGCAGGTTCTATTTTTTTTCTGCGATCGAACAGTTTTATCATTTGCTCTGCCGCAACTGGGTTCAAGCCCAAATAGTTGCTCATTAGATGGTTGATAACTTTTCTACTATTCACTCTGATAGTAAACATGCTCTCGTTTGCACCAAACGACTTCAGGATGTCACTTCCGAGACTAATTATTTCAGCATCGGCAATAATTCCATCAACGCCAAATATATCGACATTTAGTTGCCAGAATTCTCGCTCCCTTCCACGCTGCGGTCTTTCGTATCTCATAAAATTGGCTATGCTGTACAGCCTTGCAGGATATGCCATTTCTTGGCGTCTCTGTGCCACTAACCGAGATACCGAAGGGGTCATCTCTGGACGGATAGCCACTTCCCGACCACCTCGGTCTATAAAAGTATATGTTTGTTCATTCACTATCTCTTGTCCAGATTTGGCAGCATAGAGATCTAAAGGCTCAAGCAACGGAGTACCGTATTCTTCATAGCCATATTGTTCAGCGACACGGCGCCAAGTTGAAAAAATATAGTTTTGAACCCGTTTCTCGTGCGGGTAATAATCGCGCGTTCCTTTATAGGGTTGCGGAGAAAGAGCGGTCATGGCAGTTATTGTTGCATTTTTCGCTGCATTTTGCAAGCTTGAGCGGATTGTGATCGCTTTTTCTTGTCTGGTCATAATCTCATTCGCTTTCTATTCATAAACCTTTACTGTATCCTCGTAAAGTGTTTAGTAAAGTCTCACTTACGACAAATTTGTTGCATTGGAAAGTTCCGATAAAAAGTATTTATCTCGCAACGCTTAATCGTCGCAACTGTTACCTACCTTCTCAGAAATAGATTACTATTTGTATCTTCCATGTTTCGCCAGCATCGTACTTATTTAATCACCTTGAAAAAGACATTACTGTGCACGTGCTGGCGGAACGTGGTCGTGAACATGCTTCAAGAGTAATGCAAGGACAGCAGCATACCCGCCAGTACCGTTTTGCATCCAGCTGCTAATCCTGGCAACTGTACGGCTACTTAGTTTCGTTTTAATTATGATATCTGAGTATTTCTGACCATCTGCCAACATTCGAGCAGCTTCTAGTCTTGCGCTAATTTCTTGAATTTCTTTTTCGGTCATAACATCACGGAGAAAGTTTCGCATCAAATCTTCGTCCGTAATAAGGGTTAATGCCCTCACGAATTCATTGGGTATAGCGTCCTTCCAAATATTTGAGGTTTCTTGCTGCATAGAATTACTTTACTACGGTAAAGTTTTGTCGTCAAATTTTTGTAACGTATGCTGCCGTAGCCATGCATACATAACAATCCCGGCCGCAACTCCGACATTTAGGGATCGGGTGCTGCCAAATTGCTCCACCGCGACTACTTTACTTGCAATCTGAGCGAGTTCGTCAGATATTCCAGGACCCTCTTGGCCGAAAGTTAACACTGCATTTTTTGGCAAAGCAACAGATTGCAATGGAATGCTTCCTTGGATATTATCAACTGCTATAATCGTTCGATTGCGCTCGTTCATTGCGTAGTGGAATTCTGCAACAGACCGCCAGTACTCTATTGTAAGGTATTTATCGGTAGCCATTGCGCCTCGTTTATTCCATTGACGCCTGCCGATGACGTGAATACACCGTACCCCAAAAGCATTCGCGCTTCGAACTATTGAACCCATATTAAAATCCCGTAAGGTGTTTTCAATAGCTATCTCCAAACCAGTACCCCTCATATCAAGGACATTTACGATCGCCTCGTGCGACCAGCCTTTAAACTCATCGATAACATTTCGTCCATCTTCCATCAGTAATAGTGTAGCCCATCCTTTGTAGATATCCGAAATATCATTCTACGCTATTGACAGTGCTCTATGTTTTATGCTATAGTATGCGTTTAGAGCAGCAGTCCGGACGGTTTTTAACAGCCGAGGATGAGCGCTTAGCCCCGCACGTCATTTTTCTGTTTTTATCAGGAGGAGTATCTCATGATAGGACGGTTCGTGGCGCTGACGATAGCGCTCGCAGTTGCTCAGTACAGCACCGTTTACAATGCTACGGCAAGTGATCGTTCACAAGGGGTAATTGTAATCGACAATACCCCTTGCTCAGACCCATCCTTGACCGAGCCGTATATCCTGCCGGAAGGTACGTTAGTGTCAATATTCGTGTACCACACCGAGGAATCATCACAATTAATCGGTATTGGAGAAGACGGCGGAACCAGCTGCTGGGTCGACATCGACACCGTTGAGCACTACTCGATGACAGAGAACCCAGAAGTCCCACTTCCTCCGATGCCTCCCGGTGCAACACCGGTATCAGAGGGGCAAATCGCACAAAGCAATGAGCTAAGTGACGAGGCACCGAATGTGATTATCGGTGAAGAGCCGATGATTCCGGAGGTAACAAATGACGCAGCCGAGCCGACGGAAGCCTACACAGAGATAGCTCCTGAAGCTCTTGTAGCGTCTACGGAGACACGACACGTGAGTGTGCTCCCGAATACGGGAGTCGGCA
>CAZKUV010000017.1:0-5512 GCA_964556075.1 uncultured Candidatus Saccharibacteria bacterium
GCTTCAAGTTCTCGGTCGTTCATAATATCAAGGAGACCGGTGGTAGCACCGACTATTGCGTGTTTCGGGTCTCTCCCAGTAGCAAACGCGTTAGGAGCCGGATCGTTAATGATGTATATCTTCGGCATAGGCATGCCCGAGGCTATCGACAGGTTTTCGACAACCCGATATAAGCGTGGGTTGTCACGTTTCTGGATTTCCTGCGCGCCGGTAACCATAGTTGCAAGTTTTGCAGACAGAAAATACTGAATAATAGCGTAGATAGCGGCAACGATAATCACGCCATAGGCTATTGAAACATCTCCGTTGATAGAAGCGAATACCCAACCGATCGCGCCAATCAGACCGACGAACACAGCCATAATAAGGACTGTATTGCGTTTATTCGCCGCAATCGCGCTATACATGAACTACTCCTAGAACTGGACGTTAACCGGCTGTTCAGCTTCGACCTGTTCTGATTCGTTCAGTTCAAAGAATTCACGTTCAGTAAAGCCCAACATGCCGGCGATGATATTATTTGGAAAGATTTTAATCTTTGTGTTTAAATCACGGACGCCACCGTTATAAAAACGACGTGCTGCCTGAATCTTATCTTCTGTATCCACTAGTTCTTGCTGGAGCTGCATGAAATTTTGATTAGCCTTCAAATCTGGGTATGCCTCTGCGACTGCAAACAGGCTCTTGAGAGCGCCTTCGAGCATATTCTCCCCTGCTGCAGTCTCTTTAACCCCGCTTGCGTTCTGAATTGCAGCACGAGCTTCAGTAACTTTTTCAAATACTGACGTTTCATGGGCTGCATAGCCCTTTACGGTATTGACGAGATTTGGTATTAAGTCAACCCGCCGCTTTAGCTGAACAGTGATATCACTCCATGCTTCATCAACTCGAACCTTTAGAGTGACGAGAGAGTTATAGGTAACCCATACAAAGATACCTAGTACTAGCACTACCCCAAGAATTACCAATGCGATCATCATAGACCCTTACCCCTTGCATCTGTTAAATTATACTTTTATTGTATCACACCTTCGGTGCATACTTACGCTAACGTCAGGCATTTTCGGAAACTATACTTCTGGTGCGCAGAGCGGGACTTGAACCCGCACGGCTTATTCAGCCAAGAGATTTTAAGTCTCTCGTGTCTACCAATTCCACCATCCGCGCTTGGTAATTAGTATAGCGTAACTTACCGTATGAGACGAGAGTTTTGCTACTTTTTGAGTATCTCCATAGCTTCTATATACTTATTATCATGAAGCAGGTGATTATTATTCACGGCGGAGACAGTTTTCCGAATTATGAAAGTTATCTACAGAATTTGAGGGATAAGGAACTTGACTACGATAGGCTCAAACCGAAGAATAAATGGCAAGATCAAGTCGTAGAAACCCTTACCGATGCCGACATCCTGCTGCCTTCGATGCCAAACAAGCAAAACGCTCAGTACCATGAATGGGAAATCATGTTTGAGAAACTTATTCCATTCTTTTCGAATGATGTTCAGCTCGTCGGCCACAGTCTAGGAGGAATGTTTCTAGTCAAGTACCTCGTGCGAAATCCTCTTTCCACTCCTGTGCGACGGCTCATACTTCTCGCCCCAGGTTATAATGACAAAACACAGCAATACGGCAACTTTGTGATTCAATCCGCAAAAGGACTGGAGCAAAGCGCAGCGGAGATTCATATCTTTCATAGTAAAGACGATTTCGTCGTTCCGTATTCAGAGCTCGAGAAATTTAAGGCTGATCTGCCAGGAGCCATAATCCACAGCTTCGAAGATAAAAACCACTTTCTCGACGACACGTTCCCTGAACTAATAAGACTCCTCGAACAAAAATAATCTCGAATACGAGATTATTTCATGGAGGCACGTACGGGAGTCGAACCCGTCTAAAAGGTTTTGCAGACCTCTGCGTAACCGCTCCGCCAACGCGCCATCTTCATCATTATACCAAACATTTTACTATCCATAACGGCTTAGGTATCTTGTTGACTTGATTATATTGTTATGTTATTGTATCAGCTGGTTTCGTCGAGCATGCCTGCTCCGAAACGGGTATTAACAAGCCAACAGCTCAAGATGAGCTACAGCAGTCCGGGCGATCTGTGCTTCTATATCTCATCTTGAGCTATGCTAGTACTTCTGCGCGGCGCAGAGGGCTCGGATGAGGTGGAGGTATAAGCAATGCCGCGTTTTGAATTCGCTACTCGTCTCGTCGCTACCGTTGACGAGATCAAGGTAACCGCATGGACGCAAGCGCGAACCAAGGACCTCGCCTTAGAAGCTGTCCGAATTAGAAACGCAGTCAGATGCAAGCGTGTAGTCGTTAACTATAGGGGGCGGTACGCCGCCTTAACAGAGACGATGAGTCAAGAAGACTTCTTTGCGGAACTCGAGAAGATTCGTCTCGAGACTCAAGAAAGTCTCCAGAAGACTCACTAACCGGACGCGCGAAACGGCTTGTTTTATGAGGAGGTCATACGCAGCAGCTACGTGACCTCCTTAACAACTATCTAATTTTGTTTTAGTTTTATGGTACATTCTCTTATCTGAAAGTAAAAAGCCAGGCATACTACCTGGCTTTTTACTTGGTGCGCGCGAGAGGACTTGAACCTCCACGTCCCGAAGGACACTAGCCCCTCAAGCTAGCCTGTCTACCAATTCCAGCACGCGCGCCTATAGACTGCTTGATTATACCGCATCACTGCCAGCTTCTCAATAGATGAGCAATCCATCGAGATAGCGTTATGCAGACAAGAATGTAGTTTATTTTCATTTTTATGATATAATATCATTTGGTTTTGTAGAGCAGTTGCTCCAAACGACCATTGACAACCAGGTGCAGACAAGATGGACTGTGGCTGCGGATAGCAGGTTGACCATGCGCAACCGCAGTCCATCTTGTGCGATACGGATACGCACGCTCTTTCGAGGAGTTTTTTGGATGGGCAGACCCTGCCTTTCGACGGAGGAGAAGTATCATGCCAAGTCTCATCACCTCAGAGTCAGTATCGGACTCTTCGTCTTCGGCGAGGATAATTAGAGGTAGCACTATCGCCTCGGTTCCCCCTCGAATCGGGGGTTTCCGTCGAGACGCTACGGTCGAAGAGCGAATCTGGGAAGCTAGCCAGATTGCGGACACATTGGGAGGTCCTGTCGAAATTCGCGGCGATAACGACGAACTTATCGTCATCAGCCCAGGCATGGATCTTACCGGCATCCTTGACTGACACTAATCTGTTTAGTCGATAGTGCCTAGTTGGACGACATTCAGGTATTATCGTGAGACCAGGGTCATATCCATGTCCCACGCTTCGCGAACTATACCTGATTGTCGTCCTATTTTTTATGTGCTTCACACAATATATGCAATCATCGCGTGCGCGCAATACAGTCACGTATTGTATCATGTAAGAGTGGAATACTATCGTCGAGATACCGATGAGTCTGATGACGATACGTCATCTCCGTCGAAAAATCGCGCGGAACAAGATGAAAGTGAGCAAGCTGACATGGCTTGCTCATTTTCTATTTCCGAAGAAGATATTCCAGTATGGAATCTATTTAAGAACTCTAGCGACGACTACATTGTCGACGCAATTGCTCTGGCTGAACTCTGGGCTCAGCACACGTCTGCATTCGTCAATGAGGGCAAAGATTTTTCCGATGCCGCAGTAGATGCACTTAGATTGGCTGCGCAGGCGCTGACAAGCAACGACACTGCTAACCGCTTACCGCCAGTTATCACCCCACGGATGACAGCGCTCGCTGCTCGGCTACTCGAACGGTACTGGAATACGTTTGGCGACAGACTATATCAAACGTACTTGTCCATAATCGAAGTTGAAGAGGGTGAGATTACTCCGGATACAACTGATAGTGTCTCGTAACTAAGGAGTTTTATAAACACTTCGTTCCCGTACGCTCCAATCCAGCACGTTCGCATACCTGTCTGCCGAGGTAACAAAGGGCGCGGCTTTATCCACCGATTGGACATAGTCTTTCGTGGCATACCCAACTACCGGTTGGTACAGTCCAATCGCGGGAACTTCATCGAGCCATAACCGAGCAAAAGCCTTGTATTTGATATTCCTGAGTTCAGGATCAAGTACAGATCGTGCGCTTACTAAGTCCGCATCAGCGGTAGCATTTGTGAAGTTCGAGAAATTATATCCTGTCGACCCAATTTGCGATGAATGCCAGTACGCATAGACGTCTGGGTCAGAGCCGATCAGCAGTTCATAGATGAGAACATCGTAATTCCTTGGCTGGAGAATATTCTGGACAAAATTCGAACCTGGCAGTGTTTGATCAATAACGTTAGTCGATACGATTATCCCTAAGCTCCGCCACTGCGAAGTGAGACCTTCTACCATCTTTTCGTACTGGGCATCTTTTGTCGTCGTAATTGTTAGTGTCAGTTTTTGACCATCCTTCTCTCTTGTGCCGTCTTTTAGATGCCAGCCTGCCTCATCAAGTAATTGACCAGCTCTATCTTTGTCGGGTGTCGGCGCCACAGGTACGTCATCACCAGATAACTGACCGTTAACAAATGGAAGGTCAAGCCGCGGTACTGAGACCGGCAGTTGATCCCTCAACGTCTCGGTATCGGTTCCTACCTGGAGCGCTCTTCGAACCAACTTGTCCTTGAGTATCGGCTGGGATACGTTAAATAACGCGTAGACTCCGCTATGTATTGTGTGGCTTGAAGTGTTATACCCTGCTTTGCCAAGCTCGGTCAGTGCTGATGTTGGCACTCCAGAAACCGCGTTGACGGCGCCAGACTTTAATGCGTTGACGGTTTGTTCACGATCGATGTATGCGTGAATTTCAAATCGTCCAACTGTTGGTTTTCCTTTAAAATAATCCTTAAAAGCAGTCATCTGAATGATCTTGTGACCATCCCGATCCCCTGCGGTTTGCAATCGCCTGAATTCAATCGGACCGCTTCCTACCGGGTCGCGGCTGAAGGTATTTTCGCGAATAGCTCCCGCGGGGATATCATTGAGAATATGAGCAGGAAGAACAGCGAAGGTAAGCGCGTGCGGGAAGGCAGCGTATTGCGCCGGTAGTTTGAACTCAACGGTCAGATCATCGACTGCCCTAACGTCTACGTCCTGCCAGTTAATCCTAAGTGGGGATAGAGCAGCCGGTTTTTTAATCAGATTGATTGTAAATGCGACGTCATGTGCGGTTAATGGCTTACCGTCGTGCCAAGAAACATTGGGTTTCAGCGTAACGGTATACACCCTGCCTTTCTCGTCAACTTTCATCGACTCGGCTAACCCCTTGCTCAACTTCCCTGATCTGTCGAATGTATATAGCGATGAAAAGAGTAAACGAGATGCAGCGATTTCTGGTTCGGATGTCGCGTATAGCGGATTCAGCGTATCCACTTGGCCAGTTAACGCTTCGGCATACGTACCCCCTGCTGCCGAGCTGATGCTTTGATAGCTCGATTGAGCCCAAGCAAGTTGCAGGCCAGTTGCTGATATCAATACGCTAACG
>CAZKUV010000017.1:5522-15273 GCA_964556075.1 uncultured Candidatus Saccharibacteria bacterium
AATCCGGATAGTATTGAGTCGCTTTACTAGAAACTTATGAGCGTGACGAGCAGAAGCCTTTTCGGCTCGCTTCATCTGTCTGAATAACTTTTTATGATTGACAGAGGGTTTTTTGAACGATCTGTCTGGATTAGGGTCCATAGTCACTTCTCACTTAAAGGTTATAAGGAAGGGAACAAAATCGCAGCGAGTATCGAACCGACAAAAATAACCGCCAGAATAATAGTTGTACGGAAAAGACTTTTATCTAAACCTCTTCTTGAAGTGTATAGCTCCCCCGAACTACCGAACCCGGCACCAAGAGACGCTCCTCGTTGTTGTAGCAAAATTGCAATCACCATCAGCACTGCCGAAATGACTGTTATTGCCTGCAAAATTGTACTCGTTTCCATGTATACTATCTCCTTTATCTTACTGTCCTGAGGGCTATAAGGGTTCTGTTTACCGCTGCATTGATTACCGCAATCAATAAACCGACAAGAATCGCACGCGTAAATGTAATGCTTATGCTAGGGGTTAATAGAATTGCAAAGTACACCATCATGCCATTAATGACTAGCATAAATAATCCGAGCGTAAGAATTGTGATAGGCAGTGTCAAAATTGTGATGATTGGCTTTATCGATAGGTTCAATAAGGATAATAGCAATCCTCCAATGGCGTAGACACTGATTCCGTATGCGGTATCCGCCTTTTCGATGCCTGTACCAAACGTACTGATACCTACCCATAGCACAATCGAGGTAAAAACCCATCGAATGACGAAAACTGCTACTGACTTCATACGCTATCCTTACTATACCGTTCTTTCAGATATCTGTCGATAGTCCCGCGGTCAGGTTAACCGCTCTTTCGTCTGTGACATAAATATCATCTTCGATTCTAACCCCGATTCCTTCCTTGGGGATATAAATACCTGGCTCAACCGTCAATACCATCCCTGGCATCAACTGCTCGAATCCTCCAAGACTTTCATGCACATCGATTCCTAGCCCGTGACTTACCGCATGAGGAAAATAACGATATAGTCCTACTCTGTCATTGTTATGTTTTATGAGCCCCAAGCTAAGCAGCGCATCCTGCATTATCTCATTGGATGCATCTATATACTCTCTCAGTCCAAGTCCAGGCTTCACAAGTGCAACAATGCGCTCCATCGCAGTCCGAACTGCTTCATGGACGTCAACCTGTCGCTGTGTCGGTTGTCCAACGGCATATGTTCTCGTTACATCCCCCGAGTAATGTGTTACCCGAGCGCCAGCATCAATCAAGAGTAATTTTCCACGCTCCACACCCGCTGCATTTGAGATGTAATGTAATGTGCACGCATTGCTTCCGCTAGCTGCGATTGGTTCGAACGCGTGATACGCTCCTTGACGTCTGAAGCTGTATGTCAGTTCTGCTTCGGCTTCATACTCATACGATATGTCTGATAGTTTTTCTTTTAGTAAAGTAAAGCCTCTCATTGTGACTTCCGCCGCTCTCTTCATCATTTCAATCTCAGACGGCTGCTTGATAGCCCGAAGCCTCGCGAGATCTCTTCGGCAGTCATTGACCGTAGAAAACCTTGATTGCAACAATTCCCTCAGTTTGCCAGGAGCGGGGTTCATTGCGAACTCCGAATTTTCAGCGTAATGCGGCTCGCCGAGCGTGTAGACTGTCCGAGACTGGCTTGATAGACGTCGGAATAATTCGTCCGTCTCTTTCAGGCTCAGCACGCTATCTACCCCGCTGATACGTTTCGCCTCCTCCGGCGAAAGACTGCCGTCAAAGAGCTGTTGGGCGCCGTTAATTTCCGGAGCTACAAGCCAGCTTGTTGCGCTAGCACCATCAATGATAAGCTGCCAGTCAGGAAAGTCTATACCAGTCAACCACCAGAAATTAGCTTCCTGACAAAATGCTGCCGCCGAATCTCCTGCACCCTGCATCTTGGTGAAGGCCGAAAGGACGACGAGTCCACCATCTAACGCGTCAATCAGCGCGGCTCGGTTACCTTGAAAGAATGCCTTATCCACCCCTTAAGTATACACTGATTCGTCAGGGTACCTCGAACGAATTAGGTTATGCGAAATGAAGGCAGTGGCGGCTAATTGCTCTCCTGTTCGGTATTATGGAGTATTTTTTTAATCAACTTTGCCTTGGAGGCGCCAACTACTGTTGCGAGCTCGTCCTCACTCACGCCAGCCAGTGCGCGAACACTTCCGAATTGACGTATAATCTTCTTCTTCGTTACGGGTCCGATACCTGGAATTTCTTCAAGGATACTCGCGGTTTGTTTTTTTCGTTTTAGTACCGAATGGTAACTGACAGCAAAACGATGCGATTCGTCTCGAATTCGCTGTAACAATTTCACGGTATGCGACGAATGCGGCAGGCTGATGACAATAAACCGATCCGAAGTTTCCACCCGGCCACCAAGCTCCCGCAGTTTCTGACTATTTATCTTCACGCCAGATCGCTCAAAATCCACGACAATCTGTTCTTCTTTTTTCGCAAGACCAATACACGGCACGTCGAATCCGGCTAGGTCGCGCGCGCTCAGTGCCGCATCCAGCTGTCCCTTACCGCCATCGATGAGCACCAAATTAGGTATTCCCCACGCTTTTATATTTTTTTCGCTAAATCGACGCTGGATAGTTTCATTCATATTGAAAAAGTCATTGTTTTGATCGATACGTGTCTTAAATTTTCGATACTCCGCTCGGTCGCTGACGCCATTTGAGAATACCACCATACTGGCGACGACATTGGTGCCTCCCATATGAGAAATGTCGAAGCCTTCGATTCGGCGCGGCGCTTTCACGAGTCCCAGTACGTCTCTAAGATCGGCTAGGGCTTGGTCTTTGCTAATAGAGAGGAACTCTTTGTCTCCGAACATGATCCGCTGCTGGAGTTCCATTAAGTTCCTTAACCGATTTCTTAAAAGCGCGGCGTTTTCGAAATCATGAAGCTTTGCAGCTAGCTTCATGTCCCTCTCCAACTCCTTGACGAGTTTTTTGCGTCCGCCCTCGAAATATCGAATGAGTTTTCTAAGAACATCTTTGTACTCTTTACTACTCATCGTCGGTGGTGGGACCAGGCCGATTGACGCTTCTAACGTAGAATCTCCTGGTCGAGGAGGTTTGACATAAAAAGGAAATGTTCTCCTGAGGTACCGGAGCGCCTTTTTGACCGCGTACCCGTTATAATACGGTCCAAAATATTCCGCACCATCGTCAACTGGATGTCGAGTCGTCGTCACCGTCGGCCACTCGCTTTTCATGTCGATTCGAATATATATCTGCGATTTATCATCTCTTAGCAGCACGTTATAACGCGGCATGTAGCGCTTAACCATTTCGCTTTCAAGGAACAAGGCGTCTATCTCGCTCTCAGTTTCAATCCAATCAACGTCATCGATTTCATTCACCAGAGCAATAGTTTTGGCATCAAAGTCCCGAGAATTCTGAAAGTACTGGCGGACACGGTTTTTTAGTACCGCCGCCTTGCCGACGTAAATTACCTCACCATTTTTCGCCTTATGAAAATACACGCCAGGCGAACGCGGCAGAGTTGTGAGCTTTGTCTCGAGCTTCTTGTTCACTGTATATATTGTATCAGTAGAGTCACTATTCGATGGCTGAAGGGGTATCTTGCTCGGTACCTTCTATTTCCACCCTGTATATCAGTCCGTCCCGTACGTAAAAATTATGACGCCCGTAGACAAGATCCATAGTTATCGGAAGCGGCTCACCGTCCCGCTCAACCACACGCGCAGGCGTCTTACGTCCATCTGCCCTTAACAGTCCCTCGTCTTCCGTAAGACCTATGTATTGATCTTTCTCGTTCTCTGGAGTTTTTGGTGACCGCTGATTTGGATTTGGATATGTCCTTCCTTCGTATGAACATTGCTCAGGATACGACTCCATCCTGGCGCCACCTGCGTCGATACACTCATCGAAATTGCTAACCGTTTTCTTTTCTGGCATAAATGAGAGCAGCACAATACTTCCAACAATATATAGAACTGCAAGACCGAGCGTTATGGCTGCCCATTTAAATGACACTGCGAACGTTATACTCATATATGACCCCCCTATTGTCGTAATATACTCTTCAATGATTTGCCTCTAGCGAGTTCATCGATTAGCTTATCAAGATACCGGATTTCTTTCATGAGCGGATCTTCAATTTCTTCGATACGAACGCCGCAAATTACTCCTGTGATCTTATGCCGTAAGGGATTCAACTTCGGTGACTTTGAGAAAAATGTCTCTAAAGTGTCATCTCCAGCTATTTTGGCTTCTAACTCACTTTGAGAGAATCCTGTTAGCCAACGAATAATTTCATCAACTTCCTCTTTCGTGCGACCCTTCCTGACAGCCTTAGCGACATAATGCGGGTATACGCTTGAAAAAGTCATACGATAAATCCGATGTTCTGCCATGCCCTTAGTATACCTGTATGTAGTAAAATAGAAATATGATAGCGGTATCTTTATCTGTTGGCACTGTACACAACAAGATTCCTGCGGACCTAGAAAAGGTCTTGCTTCGAAATGATGCCGCAAGAAAAACCTGGGAAGATATTACTCCGCTCGCACGGAACGAGTGGCTATGCTGGGTTGAAAGCGCGACGCTTAACGAAACTAGGAGTCGTCGCGTTCAAAGAGCAGAGGAAGAGCTTGCGGCTGGAGACCGTAGACCTTGTTGCTGGATCGGGTGCATTCATCGCACCGACAAAGAGATTAGCCCTTCTGTCAAAGCAATACTCGCGAAGCGCAAGAAGTCTTCTTAGCGTTATCTGTCCTTATTCGATATGAAATCCGTCCGGAAGGTGAGGGTTGTCGAAGTCATCTCCATCCATATCATCATCTAGTTCGGCTGCTCCGGCTAAGCCTTCATCGTAGTATTCCTGAGCGTCGATGTCGCCATCCGTTTCAGGCCGATCGGCAACTCGTCTATCTTCGTCGGGATCCGGTCCCGCAAACGGCACATCATCGTTCTGATCTATTTGCGATGCATCGTTATCGTCCACCACTCACCTCCTTATTTACACAATCGCTACAATCATTCTTGCAGGCATTTCTTAAAAACGGCTGATACTTTCATTTCTGTGAAACGTATGGATTGTTAGTAATATAAAATCTTCTGATCTCGTGTATCGCTTTAGATATTCCTATTCGCGGACCCACCGTGATGTCGCGTTTATCGAGCGGAGGTTTCTCAATCAATGTAATTGGAGGGCGCAATAAGTAATGTCCGGAAAATCTTAGATCGATATCAAGGGCGCGGCAAAGCTTGCCTGGGCCGTTAGTAAGCGATACGCCGGCTACCCCGCGCCGCTGTTTCATACTTTGTTGGCCTTCAAGTGGCTCGACGGCACGAATTAATACGCCTGAACCTTCCCCCTCACCGCCACACACTATATTGCAGCAGTAGTGTACGCCATAGATAATGTACACATACAAATGCCCGGCACTTTTAAACATCGCGTGGTTTCGATTATTCATGCCCTTGAAGGTATGACTGGCTTCATCTGTCTGATCATACGCTTCAGTTTCCACGATACGAACACGCAGGAGACTCCCATTGATGTCACGCACCAACTCACAGCCAAGTAACCGTAACGCCGCTTCTTCAGCTGGTACATTGAGCCATTCGAACGCTTTAGAGTCCATAACGTCATTATCTCACCATACAACATGCGCTTTATGGAAGTTGGTATTTCATATATCCTTTTATACATCCAGAACGGGCAAGAACTACTAAAGTCAGTACACGACAAACAAAAATACCGGTGATCAGCCGGTATTTTCGCACTCTTGCAAGAAGTGTTTTTTGCTCATCGGCCCTTTCCTCAATTGTTTATCGGAATGTGCCCCGAGCCAGGCGTAAGTGTTTCTTTTGGATGTACTTACTGCCAGAATAGTACTATAAGCATATTCATTATGTCAAGCAAATTAAAAGATAATCGCGTCTATCCGCTGGAAAGCGCAATGCGGCCGAGTATCCGACGATAAAGCGGTCTATCATCCTCATATGTTTCGATACCGTACGTTTCGTATATGAGGTCTTTTGCCTCCCCGATAACCTCCTCGACCATCGGTTCGATATCTTCTCGACTATCCACGACATATTCCTGCATTCGTCTGTAAATGTTATCCATTGGTCGGTCGAGGTGGTTTTCGGCATACTGACGCGGCATGTCTTCAGGTGATACTTGCTCCGACTCTTCAGCCTTTCTTGCTGTCGATTTCGTTATATAAGCTCCATAGGAAGAGTTCACCTTACCCTTAAGTAAGTCGCCAACTTGTCTTGGGACACTCCTCGATGCCATCCTGTATGCCAACCCGCCCATAATAACTACTGTTCCGCCCTGGGCAGGAGAAAAATCAACGATCGAGGACGTTGCTTCGCTCGCTTCCATAATGATAGCCGTCGTAGCAGTAGATGCCAGGGCAGATAACACCAGAGGATAGAGAAACCGTTCCCCTGGTCGTTCCGCCATTCGGCGCTTCAGCCGCTCGATTGACGAACTATCCAACCGCTTCTTGAAATCTTCGGTAACTGTGTCTGTTTTCGAAGTTTCAATTAACTTAAGTCCGGCTTGCTTCGCCTTGTCGACGCTACCGGTCTCATCGAAGATGTTAAGCACACGATTAGCCGTAAGTGTACCGAGAACATCACAGTACACATCAACCGTTTCAGTAAACTCCTCAATTTCATGTTGTGCGCGCCTCCCGGTCATTAACCTGGCGGCAGATGAGGCAAATCTATGCTCCAGAGCATCGAAATATTCTGCGACAGTCGTATCCGCAGCAAGGTCGAGACCGCTGTCAACATGAGCCTTAATGGCTTCCGTCTTGTTTGAAATATCAGCAAGCGAATCCCACGGTTTTAACTGTTCTATCACAGTAATTATTATAACATATTTTGTGATTATAATCAATTTCCATATCTGTTGAATAGTTAAATAATATACAGCCAGAAACAACGATATCCCCTACAGTAGGATTAGTAGGCTGGCGCTATCCAGCCCGATAGGAGGCTATATGGCAACTATTAAGCAACGACAGGCTGCACGAGAAAATATCAAAAAAGCTCAGGCAACATGGCAGAGTATGACCAAGCGTCAACGGACTCTTGCTCAGCCTGAAGGAAGAAGGCGTTCCGAACCAGGCAGTAAAGGACGAGGAAATTACTTCCGAATAATAGTCCGACCGAAAAGTCAGTTCACATCTTTCCGAAATCAAGACGTTGGCGACCCTGGAGGCTTACAACGCATTAGTGGCAGGCGTCGGAGTGGCTCTTGGGCAACTCAAGCTTGGCTTATCAACAAAGAGTATGCTCATATCGAAGGAGATACGCTCGTCCCAGATCGCGATGAAGCAAAAACATTACTCGACTCGCTTGGTAGTCGTCCAATTAGAAAAGCTGGCGATGTCTTCATTGCAAAGGATCGACGCAACGTACCTGAAAAGGAAAAACCAACTTCAGCGCAACGTAAAGCATGGCTCGAGAATATTCGCAAAGCTCAAGCTGCTCGGAGAAAGTCAACCGTGTAGAGGGAGGTGGCAGTACTAAATGGATAGAGTAGAGCAAGCAATGCAGGCTGTTCCTAGAGAGGCGTTTCTTCCAGAGGAGATACAAGACAGCGCTTCCGAAGATCGACCTCTTCCGATTGGATATGGTCAGACTAACAGTCAACCCTCGACTGTTAGGCTTATGTTAGAATGGCTCGATGTCAAGAAGGGCGACAAGATCCTCGACGTAGGGTCAGGATCAGGTTGGACTACCGCGCTCCTTGCTCACCTAACCGGGGAGGCTGGATGGGTTGAAGCGACTGAAAAAGTTCCACAACTCATTCTTTTTGCCGAACAGAATTGTGAGCGACTCGGGATTGAAAATGTAACATTCCATCAGGCTATCGACACTCTAGGTTGGTCGCCTGAAGCACCGTATGACCGCATCCTCGTGAGCGCGAGTGCCGACGAACTTCCCGCCGGGCTGGTTCAGCAGTTAAAACCAGGTGGCAAAATGGTAATTCCAGTAGATGACGAAATACTTGAGGTTGAAACGGACAGTGAGGGTCAGATATTTATTGTCAGACATCCAGGCTTCAGTTTCGTACCTCTGCTCTGAACGAAAATGGAGTAGGCGACATACTGCGTGCGGAATTTATCCCTGCAGATACTGTGTTTGTGCAACTGCTATAACTCAAGGCGCGACCGACTCCGAGGGACTTCACTGTAAAATCAACCTATAGTTTTTCGAGCTTAAACTAAGAAACCTAAAACCTTCTTTTATCACTGAAAGAAGTAATTGAATCGTGCTAATCTAGCCCTAAACACCCTTGGTACCTTGGACGATTTCTAGAGAGGTGGACCAGTTGAAGTTGAACCATTCAAGGTCCCGTTCCACACCCAATTAGGACTAGAGCCGTCCGCAAAGGGGTATAACGTAGAACCTTCGGTAACCATAAGGTCGTCGACATACGCGTATGTTCCAGGAGGCTGTTGTGATAGCGCGTAAACGTGGATTCCTGGGCGCATCATTGTGGCGTCTGACGGACTGGTGCAGGTGTGACTTGTCCTGGTCCATTGATTGACGGTGCCTTCGGTATATGCACCGTAGTCTGCGCTCGTGTACGTCCCATCAGATTTGCGGAATGTGCACAAAACTCGCGCTTGATGCGGGACACCGCTCCTGAAATAGAAGGAAATTGTGTAGGGAGTGCTTGGCTCGACAGGAAATCCATTATTACTCACCGAGCCGGCTGCGTATAACGACATGAGAAGGGTATTCGTTGCAGTGTGGTGCCCTCTGACTGACTGATTTCCGCTTCGCTTAACCGTCGTGTCACGGGCTGCCGGATATACAGAGTTATTGTTAGATGCCCAGCCTCCGGTTACCTCCGCGCCCGGGTTGGTAGCAAGGTTAGTAATTGCCGCGACTCCACCTTGGCCATGACCGGGGCAGCCCCCTGATGTCGCGGGTTCGGTGTTCGTTGCTTTATAGGAAATCGATCCTGATGTTGCGGTAATACAGTACGATGCGCCATCGCTCGTGTATTGATACGTAACATTTCCGTCAGAAATACCAGCACTTGCCAGATTCCCTGTCATGGGATAGGAACCATTATCGACCATATAGAGTTCTAGCTTCTTTTTCGCATCTGAGATCGACTGGGTAACTTCGCTCGTTCTCGCTCTATTTTGAATACCCGTGTAGGCGACGACTGAAATCGCGGCGAGGATCGCGATGACGACAATGACAATCAGAAGCTCTACGATTGTAAAGCCCTTCGAACGATACCGACGATTCATATCCATTCTAGGTCTTAGTGTAGCACTGGCAAAAAATATACAAAAGCATTTTAGAGCATTAGCACTCTTGACACCAGAGTGCTAATTTCATATACTGAATAGTACAGAAGCCTCATGCTTCTCTAGACGTTAAGTACTGACGAAAGGAGGGTACTATGAGCAATCTTGTAAAGTGGGATCCATTCGCAGAACTGACTGCGCTTCAAAAGCAGTTCTTTGGCGACAACTGGCTTTCACCGTTTAAAGGGGTGAACATTCCTACAACGGACGTGTATACGAAGGATGATACGCTTACCGTTGAGGCGCATCTTCCAAATTTTGAACAGGACGATATAAACATCCAAATAGAAGATGGCGCGCTCGTTATCAGTGCCGAGAGGCATGAGAAGGAAGAGGATAAGGGCAAGCAGTACGTCGTCCGAGAAAGCTCCAGCAGCTTCTATA
>CAZKUV010000018.1:0-14930 GCA_964556075.1 uncultured Candidatus Saccharibacteria bacterium
TGATACTATCGTATCACCAAACCGGTTACGTTTTCAAGCTTATTTTTTCTTGCTGATGGTCAGGAAGCCGTTTCGTGGATTTTCGCGGACTTCGCGGTCAGCTGGTAAATCAGTTGGGGTTCCCTTTGGATTGTTAGGGGTCTTTGCGAAGAAGTAAATCGTCTGAGGCTTGCCGCCACGGAGAGTTACTTCGCTCTTATACAGGTAATATGTCACGCCCTTACTGTTGGTATGCTGGTAAGCCATATGTTCTATACCTCCTGGTTAGCTTTACATCTGCTAGAGTAGCGCCTCTGATGACCCCTGTCAACTACCGATACCCCTTTGGCGAAGTTTTAACAACACAAAGAGTAGACCGAGACGGAGAAATCTTCCAACGATAAGCAGCAGTACAGCGAGAGTGAACAGTAGTGAGAATCCGGCAAAGTCTGGCGACAAACGCGGCGACGAAAAGTTGTGTCGATAGAGCGCGGGATGAGGAAACTTAACCTCACTGCCCGGATCTGGTGCGGCCGGATATTTGCTTATCTCATCTAGAAAACACTGTAAATACGCTTGTGAATACGAACTAAAGCGAGGCTTACAAACCGCATCCGCTTGGGCGTTAATATTGCCATTCGGATTAGTGCTGTTGATGGCGGCTTCGCGCGCGCTTTGGACGTCACGTTCGAACTGGCCGGTTAGGTCAAACTGACCCGTGCTAGCGTTCATATGAGATGAAACATAGCGTTGTAAATCATACATCCTGTTCGCGACGTCGTCATCCTTACCTTCCTTATCTGCGGACAACACCGCGTTATAGCGCTGTACCATCCCAACGTTATTAAGTCGTAGAAACGTTGCGGTCACGAAGGCGCAGAGAATAAGAATGAGAAACAACTGCCAGGTTTTGATCCGCTGGATTTTTCTATAAAGATATCTTAATTGATAGTATATCTGCCGACCTGCTTCCACCCTGAAGAACCTTATTAGCTGCTACTTATTGTAACAGATGACGTATATGTTGCCGAATATGACAAACTGTGGAATTAAAGTTAAGGACTAACTCGTTAGTATCCTGGTCACCCTTCCCGTCAGATACACCTTCAGTGCTATACTTGAACTCATGAATATCTTCTTTTCTGGTATCGGAGGCGTTGCGATAGGACCTCTTTGCGAGATAGCTCTTGACGCTGGATACCAGGTACAGGGCTCCGATAGACATCCTAGCTTGATTACTGACCGACTCGAACGACGTGGTATACCAATTTCTGTCGGCGAACAAGACGGTACATATCTGAGAGAGCGTCATCAGCTTCATCCCATTGACTGGCTTATTTACACTTCAGCCCTCCCAGGGAACCACCCTGAGCTACAACTAGCTAAAGAGTTGGGCATTAAAACCGCGAAAAGAGACGAGTTAATTGCGCACATTATCAAGGAAAAACGACTTGAGTTAATTGCTGTCGCCGGTACACATGGCAAAACGACAACGACTGGCATGTTCGTCTGGGCATTAAAAAAGTTAGGAATTCCCGTCAGTTACTCCGTCGGTACCACCCTATCCTGGGGACCAAGTGGAGTCTATGATTCCACGAGCAAATATTTCGTGTACGAATGTGACGAGTTTGACCGAAATTTTCTTCACTTCTTCCCCCACCTCTCAGTTATTACATCGATTGATTACGATCACCCTGAGACGTATCCAACCGAAGAAGACTATAAATCAGCCTTCCGTCAGTTTATCCAGCAATCCGAGCGAACGATTATGTGGCGACAGGACGCGAAGTATCTCGACTCTAGTCATCCTGAGACTTGGTACCTTCAGGAAACCGAAACGCTTAATGTACCGATTGCAGGAGCACACAACCGCAATAACGCAACGCTCGTCCTAAAGGGGCTCGAACGATTAGGATTTGGTGCGGTCGAGACAAACTGCGACCTCATAGCGACATTTCCAGGTACCGACAGGAGGTTTGAGCGTCTTGCAGATAACCTATATAGCGACTACGGTCACCACCCTGCGGAAATCATGGCAACGTTACAGATGGCGAGAGAATTATCTGATCACGTCGTTTTGGCCTATCAACCCCATCAGAATGTTCGGCAACATCACATCCAACACGAATACGAGAATGCATTCCTGGCTGCCGAACACATATACTGGCTTCCGACCTACCTCTCGCGAGAAGACCCGAATCTCGAAATCTTATCGCCTGAAGCCTTGACTTCGGGGATTACCAATCGCGACATTATCGAAATTACCGACTTGAACGATGAATTGTGGAGTAAACTGACCGCTGCCCGAAGTAATGGTAAGCTAGTTCTCCTTATGGGCGCTGGAACAATTGATGCCTGGGCAAGGAAGAAACTAAAAGATTAACGGTTGTCGCCACTTCCGCCGATGACATTACGTTTCTGACGATCGGCTAGCTTTTGTATATTCTTTCTTCCTACCTCGTCAAGCGATATGTCGAAATAGTTCGCGATAACCGCTACATGCCACAGAACGTCACCTAGTTCTTTCGTTATGTCTTCGACGTCCCACTCCGAAAAATCGCTTTCCTTGTCGCGAATGATTTTCTTGGCTTTTTCGGCGATTTCGCCCGACTCACCACAGAGCCCGAGCAACAAATGAAACAGTTCGTTTTTCTTGTCCTTCGAAGCCGCGGTGCGAAGTGCTAGCTTTTGGTATTCGTCTAAATCCATATCTCCACTGTATCAGATTTTTAGAAAACACCCTACGAAACCAGCTGGCAGATTACTGTTCCGGGGGACTGATTCCAAGCGCAGAATCACTGAGAACTTCCCCGCCAAAGCTCTCATGAGCTGTAAGTTCCGCAAGTCGATCTTCATATAGTTCGCGAAATTCACGGATAGCCTCCGCATCAAGTTTTCCTGATGACGGGAAACCGGTAAATTCACTGTCATGTACCGCTTGGTCGCGTACTGACTGATATCCTGGACGACTCAAATCGAGCTGTGCCGCACCGCTGCTGTTATAAAGCCACAGCGAGATTGAAACTAGAATCAATGAGAGCACTATGGTCAAGCCGACAAGCAGCATAAACTTGTGCTGTCTCCAGCCTAGCGTCTTCGCGTCCGCAATCAACTCTTCTTCGCTCATGCCTCGCTCTCTATTTGCTTTGAGAACTTCTCAAACTCTGACTTATACTGCTTCGCCAGCTCTATGAGATATTGTGTATCAGAATAGACTTGTTGTCTGAGCTCTCTCGTCTTCACAATACCTTCGTAAAATTCGGCGGGTTTGCTCGCGCAATCAATTCGCATCGTTCGAGACATAGAGACCTCGTACTGCTTATAGCTTGTTCGGAAAGCGTCAAGCTGACTGTCGTACTCATGAGTAATACCAGCCAGCTCTTCAAGTCCCCCAAGACGATTGAGAGCGATACGACTATTAAGCGGCGCCATCAATTTCGTTGAAATGCTTTCGTATAACGGTCCTCGATTGACCCTTAGTAGTCCGTCGCTGGCATGTAGCTGCTGTAATGTCGATTGGACAGTCACGCAGTTCTGTCGGACACGCTCAAGAAGCTCCTCCGGGAGCTCTGACTGGGCGTAGACGGCATGAGAACCGATAACCGCCAGACATAGAACTAGCATAGCGACAAACGAAAAGATTCGATTCATGTTCTCTAATTTTCCTATTTTATTAAGATTTAGTCAAACTATACACACCGTTTCGTTCGGTAATGAGACCGTCTTTTTGCAGCCGTTCGAGCGCCGGTAAAAACCTCTCGTCAGACTTAAACATCAGTTGCAGGTTGTCTAATGACTGGTCATTCATTGCAAGAATACGGATAATTTGTCCTCGCATCTGACGAACACTGCCATGAAACACAGACTGTTTTTTATAATGTTTGTTTTTTCCGTTCGTATTCTTAACAACGTTTTGCTTTAGCCAGCTGCCATAGTCCATCAGCGCCCAATAGAACTTCCGTGGATTTTCTGAATAAATCGTCGCTTCAATAAGCGGAATAAGTTGCGTGTCACTAATCTTTGATTCTGATTTGAAGAAGTGATGGAAATACACGGTTCGCACGTTTGTTTCTATAAATACCACAGGCTGGTTATAGGCGTATGCTGCAATGGCGCCAGCCGTAGCAGTACCAATTCCAGGCAGCTCGGATAATTCGGCGATGGTGGCAGGCAGCACCTCGCTATATTCGGAAACGACCCGCTTTGCAGCTTCGTGTAGGAATTTGGCGCGCCGGTTATACCCTAAACCCGACCACATCCGGAGTACTTCGCTGAGCGGAGCATCCGCCAGCGCGGACAGGGTTGGAAATGCTTCTATAAACGCCTCAAACTTTGGGACAACCCTCGCCACTTGCGTCTGTTGGAGCATCAACTCGCTCACTAGTACAAAGTACGGATCTGTATTTACTCTCCAGGGCATTTCCCGATACAGTTCTTCTCCCTTATCTAGAACGAGAGCTTGAAAGTTAGCAGCGTTCATATAGTTAAGTATCTCATAGAAAGACCGCCTCTGCTGTTGAGGCGGCCACATATCGTAATAGTAGTTTTCTAGTCTTTCTTAGCCGACTGTTTGGCGCTTTCGGTCGCACGTGTCGTACGTTCCTTGGCTTCGTTCTTTAGCGCGGCCGCCTCCTCGGCTAGTGTGCGCGCAGAGCGTTTCGCGCTCTCGGTCATTCCACGAAGCTCTGTTTCAGCTTGAGACGCGCCGCTTTTAATAACGTCCATAGTTTCGCCGGCTTTCTCGTCCATCCGATCCTTAGCTTCACGTGCTTTGGCTCGTATCTCTTCTCTTGTTTCGGCACCGCTCTTTGGAGCCAGTAATAATCCAGCTATAAACCCAGTGATTGCGGCAAAAAGTACGTTGGTTGATTTACTCATAGAATTTCCTCCTCTTTAGTTATCGTCGGAACATTTTAGCAACATATCCCATAACCTTGACTGGGCTAAGCCATTCGGTTGCTGAGGCTAAGTTCTCTGCGGTTTGGTTGACGTTTTTAGCTAGTCGATTCAGCTTGACCAGAATTAATATTATGGCTGTCAGCATCGCGATAATTACGACTGAAAGTAGTATCACCGTCACTGTCAGCAGTACAACTATGGTGTTGTCATCCACTGGGAGCTCCTTTTATGTTATTAAGCTACTGTAAGCAGTAGTATACTACCTCCTACTATAGCAGGCTGTGAGATTTATTACTCGCGGTCTACAGACCGAGCTCTTTTAGTTGAGCTGGGTCAACACTGCTTGGTGAGTTCATCATGACATCTATGCCCGAACCATTCTTAGGGAAGGCGATAATCTCTCGGATATTTTCCTCATTCATTAGTACCATGAAGATTCGGTCGATACCGTATGCGCAGCCTGCGTGCGGTGGAGCGCCGTACTTGAAGGCATTGAGCATTGCTCCGAACTTCTCTTCGACATAATCTTTGTCGTAGCCGAGCGCTCCAAACGCGCTATACATAATGTCAGGATTATGGTTTCGGACTGCCCCGGAACATATTTCATACCCATTCATCACCATATCGTACTGATCTGCAACGATTGCCAGTCTCTTTTCGTCGGTATCAGCCTCAGCTAGTGCCTTTAATCCGCCACGCGGCATACTAAATGGGTTGTGACCGAAGTCAACTCGTTTGTTTGCCTCGTCCCATTCATAGAACGGAAAATCTATGATCCAGGCAAGCGCCACCACATCAGGGTCCTTGAGATCGAAATGGTCAGCAAATTCACTGCGGAGTTTGCCAAGTACCTTGTTAACGGTTTGACGAGTGTCTGCACCAAAGAATATTGCATCGCCAGGCTGCGCTCCTGTCTTTTCGAGTAAGGCGGTTTTTTCGTCTTCGCTGAGGAATTTCGCAATCGGAGAACGGAGTTCCTCATCTTCAACGATAATGTACGCGAGCCCGCCGGCCCCTTCAACTTTTGCTAGTTCCGTGAACTGATCGATCTGCTTACGACTGAGTTCGCTTCCTCGCTCAACACGAATCGCTTTGACCGTTTCAGCGTTTCTAAAAACCGAAAACTCGGTTTCGGAAAATACGTCAGTCAATTCGATGAGTTCCATGCCGTATCTAAGATCCGGTTTATCGCTACCATATCGTTCCATGGCTTCGCGATACGGTATGCGCGGAATAGTGTCGCTATGAAGTCGCTTGCCAGCAAAGTCTGTGACAAGTTTCTTGATAAGTGGCTCCATCAGACTGCGAACTTCCTCTCCGTCTTCGATGAAACTCATCTCAAGATCGAGCTGATAAAAATCACCGTATAAGCGGTCAGCCCGAGGGTCCTCATCACGAAAACAAGTAGCGATCTGATAGTACCTTGGAACGCCGCCAACCATAAGAAGCTGCTTAAATTGCTGCGGTGCTTGTGGTAACGCGTAGAACTTTCCCTGATGAACCCGTGAAGGTACCAAGAAGTCACGAGCGCCTTCCGGACTCGAGTTAGCAAGTATAGGCGTTACGACTTCAATAAAATCATTCGCCTCCATATAGTCACGAAGTACTTTGTAGTACTCAGCGCGGCGCCTTAACATGTTTTGCATTTTCGGACGACGAAGGTCGAGGAAGCGGTATTTCAGGCGCAGGTCCTCGTTCGCTTGAGCCTCCGAGAAGGGTTGAATAGGGAGCGGTTCGGCACGATTAAGGATGTCGATTGATTCGACGACTACTTCAATGCCGCCGGTAGCAATATTCTCGTTCTTTAATCCTTCTTCTCTTTCTTTAACTTGTCCAACCACGCGTACGACAAATTCGTCCCGGAGCGTCTCTGCGACGGCAAACGCCTCTGCCATCTCGGGATGGAATACCAGCTGCACGATGCCGGTGTGATCGCGAAGATCGACAAAGATAAGTCCGCCATGGTCGCGACGTGTCTGCACCCACCCTTTTAAGGTGATAGTCTGTTCTATTTTTTCAGGTGTAGTAGATGCTAGTGTTCGCATATTCTCTCTTTTACAATCTTAGAAGTCAGGTACGCTTGGTTCCCAATGGGCTCTAGGCAATGCTCGCGCCATGGGCATTGCCAGCCCCTGAATTACTGTCGCGATTATTGCTTCGTACAAACATGCGACTAGTGTAACATACCGCGACCTCTAGAGCTAGCGACGGTTCCACCCCATGAGTGCTCGAAGCACGTCGCTCAGACCGACCATCCCAACGATCTCATCGTTGTCATCGGTCACAAACAGTAGCGAAACATTGGAATTCATGAATGTCTTAAGCACAGACTCTAACTGCTCATTATGGTCAATCCTGGAAATCTCGGTATACATAACGTCGCGAACGCGTGGGGATTCTTTCGTCCTCAGCGTTTTGTGATCACTACTGTCAAGAAGACCGACAATCTCCTCACCTTTGACGACCGGGAATAGCGTCTGTCCCGTCTTATGGAGGTCATCAAGCACCAAAGGTCCGAGCACCTCGCTATATGTAACCGTGACCATATCCCTTCGTTTCGTCATGACATCGGAAACGGTGAGGTTCTTAAAAAGAAGAGCACTTTCGACCAAACGCTTTTCGTCATTAGAGAAAACATCCGAAGTATCAATTAAATGAAAAAGTTCTTCATGCGAGCCAACAGGAAGTGTTGCCGTTGGCAGCGACGTCTTGCCCGTCAGCCAAGACAGCTTCTTTTTGTGCTTTGCGATAAACGCGAGTACTCTACTTTCGTACCGCTCGAAGAGCTTATTAGCGACACGCTGCGCAAAGCGTTGCCTGGAGGTATATCCACTGAGTAGAACTACTAGGAACATACTTAATATCCCGGTACGCCAGCCATAGAGAAGGAAGGCTATCATCGAAAGTAGGATGAGAATGAATGCTACTAGGTACAAACGGAGCTGACCGAGTATCGTGAGTTGTTTTTCCCTCTCGAGCGCCTCAGTTGCTCGACTATCCTTCATCGAGTGACGACGTCGAAGCTCGAAGACGGTTAATTTCGAGTGTTTCGGTCGGACCGATTCGACAAACACTAGACTAACAAACAGGAGTATCCCTAAAGCAATAAGTATCATATGTTTTCATTGTACTCCACTCATATGGACAATAAAAAACACCCCGGTGCCTGGGGTGTAGTAATTTTTAGTGTTCGATATACAGTTGCCATTCGGCAGGCACCACATCTACTGCAATCTTTTTGCGCCTCGACGACACAAATTCGATAGCGACTGGCATGTGATAGATTTTTCTCCCTTTATGCCTTTCGCGCCGGCTGGTTTCGACCTTTATTTCATTCTATGCAGCAGGCGTCCCATCGAAGGCACGAGAGCCATAATAACAAGGACGTGTAATCACGTCAAGAAAAATACGTCTACCACGCTTATGGCTAATATAGCGGTGTTGTTTATGCTTGTCAATATCCGACCGACTTTACGTTATGATTCATGCCCTCTTAACAAGTCATCCCATTTTTTCTGACCAGCCACCTCTAGCTGATGATTTATCACTGCCCCGATTAACACTATTAATGCCGACAAGTTCATCCAGATCATAAGTACGACGATGCCGGCAAAAAGACTGTATGATTGGCTGAAATTAGCAAAATTCTGCACATACACGAAAAAGAGTAGCGTCGCGAAGAACCAAATAGTTGTAGCGATGACAGCTCCCCAACTAACCCACTGCCAACGCACCTGCGATCGATTTGGTCCGTAACGGTAAAAAACCGCCAAGCTCAGTATTGTTGACAATAGAATTACACCCCAGCGCCCAAAGAGTATCCAAGAAACGAACGGTTCCGGAAGATTAACATACTCCAACAATCCCCTATTTACCGCGAGCAGCGCCATGACTAAAAATCCAAATAGAATCCCGAGGATAGTCCAAAGCAGCCCCCACCCCTGCTGAGCAAGCCATCCTCTTGTTTCTTTCACCCCGTACGCGACGTTGCTTGCGATTACCAGATTTTTGCTCGCGCCCGAAGCACTAAAGAGAGCGATTGATGTTGCCACGATGGCCGCGAATAGGTTGTCGGTACGTCGATCTATCAGACTCTGGAGCTGTGTGCTGACAACACCTGCGATATCACTCGGAAGATAGGGGTCTATCGATGCAATGAGGGTTTCAAGTTGCGATGGTTTAATAAGGAGTGCCGATACTGCGACGATGGCCGCCAGCATCGGAAAAAGCGCCAATGTAGAGTAGTACGCCACGCCAGCGGCAAGGGTGGGAATATTGCTCCGCGTTATACTGTCTCTTGCGCCAAGAAAAACCTCTTTCCAATCTCTTCTCGAAAATGTTCCAGGCCCTTCGTTTGGCGCCGTAGTCACGTTGACGTGCTCTCGCCGCTTCAGGCTGGCCAGAAAAAGACCAATAATTGCTCCTGAAATAGCGAGTTTCTTTCTATTGTTCGCACCTTGCGTCGTCATGAGTTGTACCCCGTATAAAGTAAAATAGCCGCTGGGGCTATTTTACTAGTATACAGTGCCAGATGATAGCTTTTAGAGACCGTATTCTTTAAGTATATCTTGACGTCGTTCTCGCCTATAGGACAAGCGTCCTTTTTTTAAACCGTAATCGTCCTTATTGCTACGCATGGTTCGCGACATACCCTCTCCTTCTTTATCTTTTTTTACTCTTTATTTAGCAGATGACAATGATGCGTTGCTCGTGAGTGAATGCATCAACCGCGAAGCGAAGCTTGGTTTGGAAAGAACAGGTGCCTCCTGGCGTGTTTTAGCCAGTTCTGGATATTTTTCAAATTTTCTACTCAAGAAAGCGTCGATTTTTTCATCCAATTGTTGATCGTTATACCTTTTCATGTACAACCCCCCGTACATCTTATTTTCATTCACTTGCTTGTCCCTTGCTCGTGATAGTACTCACTATAGTGAGGTTTAGTCTTGTCAGATATAAAGGAAATCACAAATGGACTGTGATATTTTTTACTCGGAACCGATTTCGCTGTATGATATAAGAGGTGAGAGGAAGTATTCTATGCCCATAAGCGAATTGCAGGCGATAATTGACCGGTACGGCTCGACCCGGATAGTCAAGAAAGGGTCCATTTTGCTGTACCAAAGTGAGGTACCTCGTCGAGCATTCGTCGTAAAAAAGGGGTTGCTCCGCGCCTATGCTATTACAAATTCGGGTGAAGAGCGTACAATCGCTCTTCATGACAAAGGCGATATCGTACCTCTATCTTGGGTGTTTGGAAAAACCTCGACAACGTTGTTTTATTACGACGCCTTAACTGACAGCGAGGTGATTGCGCTTCCGAAGGCTGAGCTCGTTCAAGCAGCCAAACAGAACCCGAAACTGATGTCGGAAATCCTGGCGCTGACTATGAACGAATATACCTCATTGTTGCTCCGAATTACCGCCCTCGAGCAATCGAGCGCAGCAGAAAAAATCGCCCTGACACTGTACTATCTACTGTTTCGTCATGGCGAAGAAATTAAGCCGGATATATACAACATTCACATTAAAATGACACAGTCCATGCTCGCGAGTCTGGTCGGGTTGACGCGTGAGAGCACCGCGGTCAACTTGAAGCTACTCAAGCGAAAAGATATTGTGTCATACAGTAATTTTAACTACACTGTTAATAAAGCAAATCTTGAGCGTTTCGTGGGAGAAGACAGTTTTAAAAACGCCCTCGCTCCCGAGGACGCATTGTAGGTCTATTCCTGGTCGTCTGCAGCCATTGTGTCTTTGACGATTTTAATCAACTCTTTCGGCGACGCCCAGGCTTTAAGCACATAGCGTTCCGCGCCTAATTCATACGCCTCGTCGACCTCTTGCTGCATGTCGTAGTTACTAAAGACGATAATTTTTACGTCAGGATGGTTAATTTTCGGTTGATATTCTCTTAAAAAACCGATCCCGTCAAGTACCGGCATGCGTAGGTCGAGAAAAATAATGTCAGGTTCCTCTTCTTTGACGAGTTCCAGAGCTTCCTTACCGTTAAATGCTGTCCGCGTCTCGTAGCCGGCTGTTGTCAAAATTGTCTTATACGCTTCGTTAAGCGAAGCGTCATCTTCGACTACAAGTATCTTTGGTTGCGTCTCTGTCATAGCACCTCCTATTTTACCACACTACCTTTATTGATTCCCTTGGGGAGGCTCACCGTAAAGGTTGTGCCCTTACCAACTTCCGACTCCACCTCAATCGTTCCATTATGAAGGTCGACTACTTTTTTCGCCCAGTACAGTCCCAGCCCGCTACCGCCAGCCTGGGTAGACAGCGGATTATGAATTCGCGAGAACTTCTCAAATAACCGGACACTGTCTTTTTGGTCTATGCCGACACCTTCGTCCCTGATTTCAACTTGCACAGCGTTACCGCGCGACTTGACGTTCACTTGAATCGAGGTGCCTGCTTCGGAGTATTTACTCGCGTTGTCAATCAAGTTCTCAAACACCATGCGAATCGTGTCACGGTCAACCCACGCGACAGTTTCTTCAGTTGCCGGCTCGAAAATAATCTCCTGTCCTCGCTCCTTGGCGATTCCAGATTCTTCCAGTACGACGTCTGCTACTAGCTGGCTGATGTCGGTTTCAGTTTCTCTCAGAATAACTTTGCCGGCGTCAACTCGCGCCACCTTGAGTAGGTCGGATACGATTTTTAACTGTCGTTCATTGCTGTCATATGCTTTTGAGAGAATCTCCTCCTGAACTTCGGTCAGTTCGCCGAACATCCCCTCAAGTACCATACCGATATACTGCTTCACGCTCGTTGCAGGTGTCCGTAATTGGTGTGATGCCACCGAGATAAATTCGTCTTTTGCCTGATTGAGTTCGATGAGGTGTTGAAAGCGTTGAGCTTCTGCCTGCTTTCGACCGAGCGCGTAATTAAGGGAACGAGATAGCAATTCCGAATCAAAAGATCCTTTGACCAAGTAGTCAGAGGCTCCCAGTTCGACCGCCCTCTTTTCTATCTTGCGATCATTAGCACCAGTCAGAAGAATAAATGGTTCCTGTCGTTTTTCCGGTTCGGCAATACTTAGTAGTTCGAAACCGGTATGCTCACCGAGCTGATAGTCGACCAGGTATATATCATGAGAGCGTTTGGAAATAAGGTCCTTGGCGCGGTCGAACGACGAGCACCATTCGAGTTTGAATCTTGATTCCGGAATTCTGTTGATAGCGCGAAGAGTAATGAGATAATCGTCCTCGTCGTCATCTATGAGCAGTACAGAAATGTGCGTATCGGAATCAGGAGTCATTTCTCATTAGGCTGCGGTAGCTTCACTATCTTAAACCAATATTTACCTAGCGCGGCAATAACCCGCACAAGCTTATCAAAGGTGACAGGTTTCGTGATAAAAGAATTGCTGCCGAGCTGATAAGATCGGAAGACGTCCTCTTCTGCTTTTGAGGTGGTAAATATTACTACGGGTATATCCCTGAGCTCCTCGTCGGCTTTGATTTCTTTTAACGATTCCCTGCCGTCTTTTCTCGGCATATTTAGATCTAGGAGTATCATACCCGGTCGTGGCGTCTTTTTGCCTTCGTATTCACCGCGTCTCTTTAAGTAGTCCAAAAGCTCCTCACCATCTCTGACGCGAACAAGCTTATTCGCTAGCTTACTCTCTTCGAGCGCTTTTTTTGTAAGCAAAAAATCGTCATCGTCGTCATCGGCCATGAGAATCGTAATTGCTTCTTTTTTTGTCATTGTTGGGTGTGTCTCCTAGGTAGCTCCAGGGATGTTAATTATAAACTTTGCCCCTTCTCCCTGTCGGCCCTCTGCTGTTATTGTACCACCATAGCGTTCAACAATCTTACGGCACACCGCGAGCCCAATACCGGTACCCTCATAACTTCCTCGACCATGCAGACGTTGGAATACGCCGAATATCCGCTCCTCATACTTCTCATCAAACCCTATCCCGTTATCTTCGACGGTGATAGCATGCATATTCTTCTTGTCAGTAGAAGGTCTGCTGGTCACTTTCACAACCGGAGGTACGCCTTCTCGGTGGAATTTTAATGCATTAGCAATCAGATTCTGAAATAGTTGACGCATTTGGGTTGCGTCCGCCATGACAACAGGAAGGTCACCCACCTCGACTCGTCCAGCGGTTTCATCGAGACGGTTCTCAAGATCAATGAGTACTTCTTCAACTATCTGATTCAAATTAATCTTTACTGGAGTAGGCGGCTTCGTCGTAACGCGCGAGAATAGTAATAGATCCTCAATTAGCTGACTCATGCGACCAGCTGCAGCGTGCATTCTCTTTAAGTATTCCGCACCCTCTCCCAGCTGATTGCCGAACTCGTTCTCTAGAATATCACCAAACGCCTGAATCTTCCTGAGCGGTTCTTGAAGGTCATGGGAAGCAACGTACGCGAAATCCTGTAGTTCCTGGTTACTCCTATGAAGTTCTTTCTCGATTTCTCGACGACGCTCGACCTCGGCTTCAAGTCCTCGGTTAGTTCTCTCGAGCTGTTCGGTTCGCGATTTGACACGCGATTCAAGCATCGCCTTCTCATTCTGAAGCTCGTGCTCAAGACGTTGCGTGTGAGCGAGCTCCACTTGAACTTCATGGAACAGAAGCGCGTTCGTTATCGCAAGTGAGACCCGGCTAGCGAGCTCTTCTGCCATAGCGAGATCTTTTTCTGTATAGCCGCTACTCGTTTCAGAACTGACAAAGGTAAGCGCGCCTCTAGTTATCCCTTTGACATTGACAGGGGCAACGATAATCGAGTTTAGATGTAAACTCTTCATAAACTCGAGCGTCTCAGGATTATCAATAGATGCTTCCAGTATCTCGTCACTAATCCGTGGGTAAAACATCGTACGACAGGTTTCCACTACCTTCGCGACACCAGGCAGTTCTTCGCTCGGTAAAATTGGGTTCCTCGCCCTAAATTCACGTGCCATTTCAATCTTGTCTGGATCGACGTGAGCAACGGTCACTTGTTCGAAGACGCCATCGTCATTAAGTAAATCGACCGAGCACCAATCAGCCACAGCTGGAACGCACATCCGAGCAATAGTCTTTAGAGTTTCTTTATATTCTAGGGACTTGGAAAGTTCCTTATCTGCTTCCAGCAAGAAGTTTTGGATTTGAGTCTGCCTCTTCTGCTCGTGTATATCAGTATTTGTTCCTATCCAGCTGGTTATCTTACCACTCTTATCCCTTACCGCAACTGCGCGTCCAAGGTGCCAACGGTATTTTCCGTCATGTCGACGCAACCGGTACTCAATCTCGTAGTCTTTTCCGGTCTTAATTGCATTATCCCAACGCTCAATCGCCATCTCGAGGTCATCCGGATGATGGACATGCTTATTTTTCCAACCCCACCCGAGTGTCTCTTCGCCACCTCCGACATACTCATACCAACGCTTATTGAAATATGTAATCTCGCCTTTATCGTTGGCCATGAAGGCCATTTGCGGCATCGCTTCAACAAGTAGCTTGAATCGTTCCTCGCTCGCTTCCAGGGCATCGCCAGCCGCACGAAGGTCACTAATATCGTTCTTAATGCCGAGCCAACCGGTTACATTTCCTTTGTCATCCTTGCTTGGAACAATATGTGATAGGAATGGCCGATAAATTCCGTCGGCGCCACGAAGAGAGACGACCATGTCAAACGGCTCACCTGTCTTAGTCGCTTCTTTCCATTTTTCCAGAATGTGCTGCCGATCGTTCGGGTCATGTGCCGCCTCCCAGTCCTCGCCGTCTATCTTCCCTGGCGTCACACCGGTGTATTCATACCAGCGCTTATTGTACCAGTAAATATTTCCGTATGGGTCTGCCATCCAACAGAGCGTTGGAATAGTATCAGCAAGCAGACGGAACCCCTGTACGGTGTCCAGTCTCTGTATAGCCTGTTCTGTTGTAGGAATGGAATTAGACATAAGGTCAGAATGATGGATTACCAGACGGGAATTGCTGGTAATTATTATGCAGCAACAGCATGGATTCTCCTAGTAGCAAAGAGAGGCAAATAATAGTGCCTCTCTTTGTCTGCGGTTACCGCACAATCATCATAACGGTTACGCGC
>CAZKUV010000019.1:0-13221 GCA_964556075.1 uncultured Candidatus Saccharibacteria bacterium
CGACGACTTGATGAGTCAAAAGAACGCTTCAGGGAAGAGGGAGATGAAGACCGTGCGAAGCGAGCCGAAGAGGTAAGAAAAGCAATAGATCCAGGTTCGCTCGGCGAAGCGAAGGTCGATGACGGCACCAATCAAGAGCCTCAAAGGGGAGCGCCAGACGTCTCGGAGAGATAGAAATTATAGTTAGCTCGTGCGAATTCGCCGATATGCAAAATGAGCAGCTAAGCGCCAGCCTTTTTTAGAGTCGCTATCGTATCGGTATATTTCACCATTTTTAACTTCATTAATAAGCACAAGGGCTGGATTATAGGGGGCTAATGTTCTATAAAACCGCAGTTCATCATCATGAACATATGTTCTGCCAGGGAACACCTGCTCAAATTTTTCTCTTGCAATGACATTAAAATAGTCTGGATTGCCAACAGGAGGAAGATACAGCTCCGCCCTGAGACCCATGCGGGTTACTATTTTCGTAATATCCCCAAGTAGGAGACGCGATCGGGCTGAGATAAATACGTACAGTTGTTTCTTTTTTGTTAAGAAAACAGTTGCATCAGCAACACGACTCACCGGAGCTCCCCTCAGGATAACTTGGCTTATGTCAACATCCACCCCAAAACGCTCCTTGCTGATACGCTCAAGGGCGATATCGTCATAAATCTCTTCGTTCATGTCTGTACATATTGTATCACCTTTTGCAAAGTGTAAATCACCGCTTAGGGTCCATTCGCTACCACTAGCGCGACAGTGTACAATAGGAGATATGGATTTTGAAGATCGGTATAAAGCGCTTAATGATAAACAGCGTCAGGCGGTCGATACTATTGATGGACCATTGATGGTTATTGCTGGTCCAGGGACAGGCAAGACTGAATTGTTAAGTATGCGCGTCGCCGCGATTCTCAAGCGTACTGATACGTTACCTGAGAATATACTATGCCTTACCTATACCGACAGCGGGGTTACAGCCATGCGTCGCAGATTGACCGAAATCATAGGACCTGCAGCGTACAAGGTCGCGATTCATACCTTTCACAGCTTTAGCACCGAAGTTATTAGTCATAACAGGAAGTTCTTCTATAATGGAGCTTCGTTTCGGCCGGCTGATGAATTGAATCGCTACGAAATCGTCAAAGGAATACTCGAGGAATTAGAGCCTGGCAATCCACTTGGCGGACAGATGAATGGGGTATTTACGCACCTGAGCGATATTCTATCTGTCATCTCGGAACTAAAATCTAGCGGTCTGACCGGTGCAGAACTCAGGAATATACTCGATGCGAATGATGCTGTTATCGAGCAGGCGGAAAAGTTACTCGCTCCTATATTCGCGCCGGGAATAAAGAAGACGACAATCGAGTCACTTCGGCCACTGCCAAAACACTTCTCCGAATTGAGCACCCAGCTCGATACTCCTGGTGTGTCAACGTTTGCCGACATCCTCAGCGATAGTCTAAGTATTGCCATAACTGAAGCTGACACCGAGAATTCGACTAAGCCAATCACCGCCTGGCGAAACGCATGGCTAAAGAAGAACGAGCGCGGAGACTTCGTTATGAAATCGAAAGAACGGCAAGTCAAGCTTCGCGCAGTTTGCTCTGTCTATGACCAATTTACCGGCCGAATGCAAGAAGCCGGATTATTTGACTTTGACGACATGATACTAAACACTGTACATGCTCTCGAGTTAATGCCAGAGCTTCGGTACAATTTACAGGAGCAGTACCTCTACCTAATGGTAGACGAGTTTCAAGACACAAACCTCGCGCAGATGCGTATCTTACTGAGCCTTACAAATAACGAGGTAAATGAAGGAAACCCGAATCTAATGGTGGTCGGAGATGACGATCAAGCCATTTATGGGTTTCAAGGAGCAACTGTGGGTAATATTCATTCGTTCGTCGAGAAATTTCCACGCGCTCCACGTATAGTACTGACAGATAATTACAGGTCGAACGATACAATTCTTTCCCATGCTCGAAGTGTCATATCACTCGGGCATGAACGCCTCGAGAATCTCCTTCCAGACGTCAAAAAAACTCTCACTTCTCGGAAGGAGAGTGACCCCGGTTCCATCGGAGTACGTTTGATTGAGATGCCGTCAGCTGCCAGCGAGCGACACTTTATAGCTAACGATATTCTCAAGCGTATACAAAATGGACAATCCCCTGGGTCAATCGCCGTTCTTGCGAGAAGACACCATGAGCTCGTTAATTTATTGCCGTATTTTACGGAAGCTGGCATTAAGGTGAACTACGAGCGACAAGACAATGTTCTTGACTTGGAAAGCATACGGCTTATCGAATATATATCCACGTTTCTCATTGCGCTTCTCGACGGAAAGCACGACACAGCTAATGCGATGCTACCAGAGTTACTTGCTCACCCTGCATTCAACATCGATCCGCTTATGTTATGGAAGCTCAGTCTTAAGGCTCACCAAGAGCATAAAACTTGGCTTGAAGTATTGCCAAGCTTTACCGAACTCGCGCCGATCCATACATGGCTTATAGAACAGTCGCAAGCGGCCGCGTTTACGCCGCTTGAGAGAATGTGTGACATTATTATTGGAGTACCTCAATCCGATACGGTTGAGGCAGCCTTCACATCGCCACTGTATACGTATTTCTTCTCGCAGGAAAGTTTAGAGAATAATACGTCGTCTTACCTAACACACCTCGACGGTTTAATCGCGATACGTTCGCGATTAAGGGAATATTACTCTGAATCCGCTCCGACTCTCCGAACGTTCATCGAATTTCTCCGTCTCCAACGCGAATCGGGAACCGCAATCACTAGTTTCCAGCCAGCCTCAGTGGATAAGCAGGATGCGGTAACGCTGATGACCGCTCATAAGTCGAAAGGACTCGAGTTTGACACCGTCTACATAACAGGGGCAGTCGAATCGGCATGGGGAGAGAAAGCTCGAAGCAAAAATCGGCTCATAGGCTACCCTGAAAATCTCCCGCTTAAACCAGCAGGGGACTCACCTGACGACCGATTACGCCTGTTCTTCGTAGCGATGACAAGAGCACGTCAAAATCTCACCATAACGTATAGTCTCATGAATGATTCAGGCAAAGAACAGCTCGCAGCCAGCTTCCTCACCAGCCAAGATTGGAAAATAGAGCGACCCGACATAACAGAGAAGAGTATTGAGTCGGAAACAACCGAAATTGCTTGGTATCAGCCAATCATTCGCCCAATTTCGCCATCGATGAAAGAGCTGCTGAAGCCACGACTTGAACAGTACAAGCTCAATGCTACTCACCTCAGTAACTTCCTTGATCTATCACGAGGCGGTCCAGACAGTTTTATTATCAATGACTTGCTCAAGTTCCCGCAAGCAGCAACACCACTCACTGGGTACGGCAGAGCTATCCATACCGCACTTCAACGTGCACACCTGCACGTCATCGCGACCGGCGAACAGAAACCTCACGAAGATGTACTAAAGGATTTCGAAACTGCTCTCGACAACCAGTATCTCCCTCCGGAAGAATTTGAACATTTTCTGCAGCGCGGAAGCTTAGCATTAAATGCCTTCCTCGGAGGTGGCTATGGACGGTTTATGTCTAATCAAAGAACTGAACTTAACTTCGCAAGTCAAGGGGTCGTGATTGGAGACGCCCACCTCACTGGTATCCTTGATGTCGTTGAAATCAAAGAGTCGTCCATTACGATAACCGATTACAAAACCGGAAAGGCAGTCTACTCCTGGCAAGGTAAAAGCGATTACGAAAAAATCAAACTACACCGCTATCGGACTCAGCTACAGTTCTATAATCTGCTCATTAGCGAATCCCGCGACTATTCAAAGTATTCAGTCGATAAATCGATTATCCAATTCGTCGAACCGACGAGGTCCGAAGACATTATTTATTTAGAAGCTTCCTTTACTAAAGAAGAGTGCGAACGACTCAAGCTGCTCATTCAAGCAGTCTGGAGGCATATCATGTCTCTCGAAATGCCGGATACCAGCCGATTCGAACCGACCTACAAAGGTATTCTAGAATTCGAAGACTACCTTATTGACAATTTTAGTACTACCTGGTAGAATAACCCACATAGGGCTTCCTTTGTCGTGCCTAGGGAGGGTGCGACATCGGGAGATTCCTTAGCGGAGAGAAGGGCGAGCATATCTCGTCAGTCTCTCCGCCCGGATGGTTCATTACTAAAAACCATCACTAACATTGCACTCCGCTCCCGCCTGATGAGGCCGCTCCAGACCCCCAAAGCCTCTCAGCACATTTCAGCGGTTGAGCGCTGCCGGGTACGCCCGGGGACGTGTCGCATTACTGTCCTTAATTGGATTTCATAAGTTGACACATAACACCGTCCCCCGCGTACCATCACCTCCTTTTCAAAGCGGTGAGGCTTGAGTACCCCTTCGGTACTCGCCTCGCCGCGTTTAAATTTTGTGCGCTATTTGAGTACTTTGGAGATTATGGTATAATTTATTTTGGTTCTCGGGCGAGAACTGCTGAACGATCGGTATCGTTCATGCTCGCTTTCTTGGCAATATGCCTAGAAAGGTAGTCCCATGTTCGGGACGAATGACTACCCCTGTCCGGAATGCAGGGGGAGAAAATCCGATGGTTACGGCGACGGCATCTGCCGCCATTGCAACGGGAACGGGTGTTCCCGTTGCGATCAACAGAAAGTGCGGTTCTTCGGAGCCCACGGGAATGGAAAATGCAGTAACTGTCACGGGACGGGGAAGGTCAAATAACCACCCCTTGCCATCGAATCCCCGCTTTCTCGCGCGCACCGCGCGCAGAGAAAGCGGGTTTTATCATTATTTCCCCTTATGAGATAATAGGTACTAGTATATGCAAAAAAGTTTTTGGAATGAATTGCCACATCCGTTTTTCGCGCTCGCCCCGATGGAGGCTGTGACTGATGTGGTATTTCGCCACGTTATCGCCGCCGCAGCTCCACCGGATATATACTTTACAGAATTCACTAACGCAGCCAGCTACTGTAGCCCGGCAGGAGAGCAAAGTACCCGCGGAAGGCTTACCTTCACTCACGACGAACACCCGATTATCGCGCAAATATGGGGGAACAATCCGAAACACTTCGAGCAGATGTCTCTCGGTCTGGCAAAACAAGGGTTTGCCGGGATCGATATTAATATGGGATGTCCAGATCGGGCGGTCATTAAAAACGGATGCGGGAGTGCTCTCATCCGGCAGCCAGAACTCGCCTCAGAACTCATCTCCGCAGCGAAAGCAGGTGGTCTTCCAGTTAGTGTCAAAACAAGGCTAGGCTACAGTAAGACGGATGAGTGGCAACCATGGCTGACACATCTACTCCTTCAAGACATCGCGAATCTTACCATCCACCTTCGTACAACGAAGGAGATGAGCAAAGTGCCTGCACACTTCGAGCTAATAAGTGGTATCAAAACACTTCGTGATGAAATCGCACCTCAAACGCTCATTACTATTAACGGAGATATCAGGGATCGCCAACAGGGAGAACTTCTCGCGTGTGAGTACGATGTTGACGGTATCATGATTGGGAGGGGAGTGTTTCAGAATCCATTTGCCTTTAAAAAATCCGACGCGACTACCCCTTCAGATGCTCAATCTGAAACGGAAGAAACCCGCAAAAATGAGCTTGTAACACTCCTCCGTCTCCATCTCGATTTATTCGATACATACTCCCAAGAACTCGAGCCGCGAAAATTCGACCCTTTGAAGCGTTTCTTTAAAATTTATGTAAGAGATTTTCCAGGAGCAGCAGAACTTCGTGATCAGCTTATGCACACAAAAAACACGGACGAAGTCCGTGCTTTGCTGAACATATAATGCGTTCGAAATTATGTGCGTGGAGCTTCTCGCAGGATGAACCGTTGCGAGCCATCTGTTAGCGCCATAAACGTTGCAATAGTAAACATGACGCGTGCCATTACAAAGCGCTCTCTATCCTTCTGTTGGTCAGGACGAGGCAGCACCTTTTCTGCCATTTGAAGCGATCGCCACAGGTCATATCCGAATGCCTGCATGCCTTCGAAGTCCTTCGAGAACCGATTAGATGAGAGAGTCGTATTAGGGACCATATTCACTACAACTAAGCTCTCATTATGCTCTCCTTCTAGTGTCGCTACGCTTTGATTGAATTTTTCTTCCATAATATCGATAATCTGTTCGCGATCTTTAAAATATCCTTCAGAGCGCCCCTGTAACACCAGACCGGCACCCACGACGCGCAGATAATCATCGCGGTTAAATAGTGGACCCATCAAAGTCTTCACGATACGCTTGTGATCATCGATCAACTCAGGATTCGTCATCACTCCAAGAATCCTATCCATTCCATCGATTGCGCCACAACCGACCGCACCTTCGATGCCTAAGCTGTGTTCGTCTCTATGGCCGCCAGGGTTAAATCCGAGACGCTTGAATGTAGACATCATCTGTTCGGCATCACTGATAAATGTACCTAAAGTCAAATCGTCTTTGCTCACTCCAAGACGATAGGCGAGGGCAGCGCCTGGAGCTCCACCTGGAACCTGCGGACCAAGTAAATCTTCCTGCATTTCAGGGTCGTGACGACCGTCAACACAACGTGTTTTAGCATTTGGATTGACCGGCACGTAATAGTCGTTTATCTTTTCGACCGCCTGCTCGATTTTCTCTTTTGAAGCAATACCTTTTTCAATCAAATTATCAGCAGATACAGGTCCTGGCCATGCGAGGTCAGACATTCTGCCGTAATCAATTACATCGATAACTGGTTGTTTGCGTTCTTTTGTCATTTCTAATGCATAGCCTCCAAGCCTACTATTATATTCCGCTCTATCAGATCTGTAAATTTCCACTACCGATTCTTGATCGTGATGATTGTTGTGATTGTTATTTTGCTCAAACATACCTATCTATTATACCATAAATCATATTTTTTACAAGAGAAAAACCTGCTGTGCGCTCTGATGCACAGCAGGCAATGCGCTGCTAATTATAAACGTTTACGACGACGCAGCTCAGCTACCTTTAATCGCACAGCGTGCCTGTCAACCAGTTCCATGGCTTTTTCAAGCTCAACTTGGTCTTTAGCACTCTCCTTCATCTCAAGGGCACGTTCTAGTGCAGCTTTGCTTTCTTCTTCAAGTATTTCTTCGCTATGGTCAGCTTCGTCTACCAAAATTCGTACTCGATCGTGCGATATCTTCACCACGCCGCCAGAAATCGCTAAATACTCCAGCTTATCATCAGAATCATCTGCTTTATGTCGTACAGCCAGCGCTCCTGGAGCGGCCAGCGTAACATGAGCTTGGTGACTTGGAAAAACAGCGATTGGGCCGGTTTCTGTCGGGATGGTTACCTCGTAGACTTCTTGGTCTAACTTTTTACCGCGCAGCGTAACAAGTTCTAAGTGCATACCCTATATAATACCAAAAATCTCGCCATCAAGCGAGAGGAGAGACGTAAGAATGAAACAGACGAATGAGTCGCGGCATAGGGAGGATTTCTACCCCCCTATGCCAGACAGACTAGACGAAGAGCATCATGAGTCCCCATGATGCCACTATCATCGCGATGGACACGAGACATGCGGTCAGCGATCGTGGTGGAAAGCTACGGAAAGATGAACCGTCCACCCGATGCAGAGCGATGACACTCCCTGCTGTTACAACCATGCTCACGAGCATGAGACACATAAAGAAGGTTCCAGCCGTTCCAGGATTGACTGACATCGTCTTGAGCAGCTGCCAGAGCGCAGCTGCTACGCTCACGTTAAAAGCTGCGACGACAGCTGCGAACTGTCCGCTACTAATGTGATTACCGTTAGTGGACATTGTCGTCCTTTCTGTATAGATATGTCCGCGTCTAGGGCTTACGCGTGTATCATCAGAGCATCTGATCAACGATGTGCAGCCCTAGTAGTAGGAGCGGAACCGGAAGCGTCAGGCAGTAGATTTTGAAAAGATCCCTGAAGTATCGATCTCCTTTCGCTTTTCCTCTCATGATGTCTGGGATGACGATCGCGAGAAGCGTGAACAGCAATGTAATAACGATAAACACGGCACCGAAAAGATAGTCAGAAGCCATATCGACTCCTTTACTCATCCGTCTGTTAAAGTACAGGTACTTCTAGGTTTCCTAGGAGTACCTGTACGCATACAATACCATTGAGGTCATAATAAAGCAACCTCTGGATTGAGGTTGCATTATATTATTATTAGTATTCCTAGTCTTTCTTTTCTGAAAGCGGTCCGCCAGCCATATAGAACCAGTTCTCAGGCTTGTCGTCGTATTTACCAGATAGGATATCTTTCGCATCCTTAACTGTATCTTCGATCTTAATATAGGCTCCTTCGTTACCAGTAAAGGCTGTAGCGACAAAGAATGGCTGCGCCAAAAACCTCTGAAGGCGTCGGGCACGAGCAACTGTCTGCTTTTGTTCGTCAGAAAGCTCTTCCATACCCAGAATTGCGATGATATCCTGGAGCTCCTTGTATTGCTGAAGAACACGCTGCACTTCACGAGCAACCTGATAGTGTTCCTCACCAACAATTTCAGGATCAAGAATTGTCGAACTTGAATCGAGCGGATCAACTGCCGGGTATATACCGATTTCAGTGAGTGCACGATTAAGGACAATTGTTGAGTCAAGGTGAGCAAAGGTCGTAGCAGGTGCCGGGTCGGTAAGGTCGTCCGCGGGAACGTAGATTGCCTGAATTGACGTGACAGACCCTTTCTTTGTACTGGTAATTCGCTCTTGCAGGGCACCCATTTCCTGTTGAAGGGTTGGCTGATAACCTACAGCTGAAGGAAGGCGACCAAGCAGTGCAGATACTTCGGCACCAGCCTGAGTGAATCGGAAAATGTTATCGATAAAGAGTAGGACGTCTTTTCCTTCGTCTCGGAAAGCCTCAGCCATCGCTAGACCCGAAAGTGCAACTCGAAGTCGCGCTCCAGGCGGCTCGTTCATCTGTCCGAAAACAAGGCTAGTCTTATCCAGCACGCCGGCTTCTTTCATTTCCATGTAGAGATCGTTACCCTCACGAGTACGCTCACCGACACCAGCGAATACTGAATTTCCCGAGTGGAATTTCGCGATATTATTTATAAGCTCCTGGATAAGCACTGTCTTACCGACGCCAGCACCGCCGAATAGACCGACCTTACCACCCTTGGCGACTGGTGCAATAAGATCGATAACCTTAATTCCGGTCTCGAGAATTTCAGCCTTCGTTGACTGGTCTTCGAGCGCAGGTGGTTCTCGGTGAATCGAAGCCTTTTTTCCTGTAGGAGCTGGTTTGCCGTCAATCGGTTCGCCGACGACATTGAAGATGCGGCCTTGTGTTTCCGCGCCGACAGGAACCATGATTGGACCACCGGTAGCAATAACCTCATCTCCGCGCTTTAGTCCGTCAGTGCTCGAAAGAGCGATGGCGCGCACCGCAGTCTCATCCAAGTGACTTGCCACTTCGAGTGTTACGGTTCGGCCGTCAATCTCAACTGTCAAAGCATCGTAAATAGCCGGAAGGTTCTTATCGTCAAATTCGACGTCAACGACCACGCCGACAATCTGGCTAATGCGGCCGGTCGTCTGTTTTACTGTTGTCTTTGCCATCTTTTTCATCTCTCCTTTATTCATTCATAGCCTCAACGCCACCTGATATTTCCGCCAATTCTTGTGTAATCGCATTTTGACGGGCTTTATTCATGGCCAGCGTCAGGTCGTCGACCAGATTATCGGCATTGTCGCTGGCATTCTTCATAGCCATCATGCGCATACTATGCTCGCTTGCCTTGGCATCGAGAAAAGCCTGATAAAGCTGCGCCTCGATAAGACGGTAGGCAACTGCATCGAGCACTTTCTGCGGACTTGGTTCATACACTGCCTCACTGACATCATCGGTCACTTCGACTTCTTCGAAACCAGCAGGCAAGATTCGTCGAGTGACAACTTGTTGACTGATACTGCTGATGAATTGAGTGAATACCACATCAACCGCATCGACCTCGCCCGCAACAAACTTGTCTCGCGCAGTATCCAAAATTGCCTGGAGCTCTCCTCCGTCGAGGCTATCTGCTACGTTTTCGTAAACCCCGACAACTTCTGTTTCCTTCAGGCGTGTTACTAGCTGGGCAGTTTTTCGTCCTACTGCGATTGTCAGCGTCGTATCACCATCGGATCTGTCTCCGCCAAGTTCGCGTATATACTGCTTAAAGACATTGCTGTTATACGCTCCGGCCAGCCCACGATCACTCGCGATTACGATAACAAGGCGCCTATTGACTTCACGAACCTGAAATAGGGGATGGTCTTTGGTGATACCTTGCGAAGCGAAATAACTTAGCAGTTCGCTCGCGGTTTGCGTGTAACTTACCGCCGCCTTGTCAGCTTCCTGAGCGCGTCGCATCTTGCTAGCCGCAACCATCTCCATGGCCTTAGTGATCTGTCGAGTGTTCTTGACAGAGCGGATACGCGATTTTAGCTGCCTTGTCGATGCCACGAATCTTAACCCTCTATATCCTTAGCTACTTCCTGGGCGACCTTTTTGATAGTCTTCAGGATTTCATCACTCGGAGCGTCGCCCTTATTGAGCGTGCGCATAGCTTCTTTGTGTTCGGTCCAAAGTCTTGTAAGGAGCGTACCCTGAGCTTCTTTGATCTTAGCTACTGGTACACTGTCAAACAAACCTTCGTTCACGGTATAAATACTGGCGACTTGCTCCCACACGCCCATTGGCTGATATTGAGGCTGCTTGAGAAGTTCGGTTAAGCGCTGACCTCGTTCAATCTGAGCCTTGGTTGCGTCATCTAAGTCGCTACCAAATTGAACGAAGCTAGCAAGCTCTCTGAACTGGCTAAGACCGAGTTTGAGGCGCGAACTGACGCTTTTAACCGCTTTCGTTTGCGCATTACCGCCAACACGCGAAACCGAGAGACCGGCAGATATGGCAGGTCTGATGCCTTGGTAGAACAAGTCGGTTTCCATAAAAATCTGACCGTCAGTAATTGAAATAACGTTGGTTGGAATATACGCTGAAATGTCACCAGCTTGAGTTTCAATAACCGGCAGGGCGGTGAGTGAACCCCCGCCAAGTTCATCAGACAATTTTGCGGATCGCTCGAGAAGGCGAGAGTGAAGATAGAAAACGTCACCTGGATATGCCTCGCGGCCTGGCGGACGGCGGAGAAGCAGTGACATCTGTCGGTAGGCAACTGCGTGCTTAGAAAGATCGTCGTACATTATAAGAGCGTGACCGCCGTTATCACGGAAATACTCACCCATAGCAGTTGCGGCATAAGGAGCGAGATAGACCAGAGACGCAGGATCGCTTGGGCTCGTCGCAACGACGATTGTCTGATCCATAACACCTTCCTGCTTGAGACGGTCTACGAGTTGAGCAATTTTGGAAAGTTTCTGACCAATTGCGACGTATACGTTAATAACGCCGCTTTTTTGCCTGGCCTGATTTATCATCGTATCGAGAAGTAAAGCGGTTTTACCAGTCTGACGGTCACCAATAATAAGCTCACGTTGGCCTCGACCGATAGGGAACATGGCATCAATTGCCACAATACCCGTCATAAGAGGCTCGTGCACACTTTTTCGTCCCATCACGCCGATTGCTTCGCGCTCAACCGGACCGGTTTGCTTGGTTTTAATCGCTGGTCCACCGTCAAGTGGTCGACCAAGTGGATCAATAACACGACCAAGCAGCTCTTCACCGACAGGGACTGACAAAACTTCTCCCTTTAAGCGTACCTTGTTGCCAGATCGAACTTGTTCGTCGCTGCCGAGTAGCACAGCACCAATTTCATCTTCCATCAAGTTCAACGCGAACGCTTCAACTACACCGGAGTCTGTCTCAATCTCAAGGACTTCGGAATAGCCGGCGCTCTTAAGGCCGTGAATCCAGGCGATACCGTCACCGACGCGCGTAACAATACCGACCGTCTCGAGACCTTCTTTGACCTCAAGTCCAGCAATCGCGTCGCGGAGCTCCTTTGTTAATTCCGTAACTGTGATATTCGTCATTTGGTCCCTTTCCTTGAGTCAATCTCCTTTAGTAATTCGATTTTATGCTTCAATGTTGCGTCGAGCCGTTTACCAGTTATTTCGACACGCAGACCGCCGAGTACCGACGGATCTATAATTTCTCGGACATGGAGTTCTTTGGCGCCAAGTAATTCGGCTACCGCGTCCTTGTCCTTTTTGCTGAGTGGTCTCGCCGAAGTTATGTCAGCAACGACTACGCCGTCTTTAGCTAACATCTCTTCAACGTCGCGCACCAGCAAGTCGACACTGCGCGTTTGCTTCGTTTCGATCAGGTAGGCAGCTGCTTTTGTGAGAGCGTCTTCGCCCTTACCAGATTGTATGCCGCGTGCCACGAATTCGGCTAACTTTCGGCGTGATACCCTGGTGCCTACACTCATCGCTACTTGATTTCCTTGAGCGCAGAGGCGATTACTTTTTTATCGATAGCCTCGGTCATGACGTTACCGATAACCTTCTCAGTCGCGAGCGCGACAAGGTCGATTGTCTCATCACGGAGTTCCTTCTTGGCAACTTCGACCTCTCTCTCGATATCGGCTGTCGCTTTGGCGATCATCCGTTCGGTCTGCTTTGCAGCGGTTTCATTCGCAGATTCGACAATAGCCGCTGCCTCGTCTTTTGCAGACGCAATGACACTGGCTGCTTGCTTCCGAGCGTCGCTTAATAGTTTCTCGACTTCCGCGTTTGCATCTGCGGCACGCTGCTCTGCCTGTTGAGCAGCCTCAATACCTTCACGAATAGTTGTTTCGCGCTTTTCGAGCATAGTAGACAGCACCGGATATACGAACTTCGTGAGAACCCATAAAAGTATCAGGAAAGCGACAGTCTGGATTGCCAGCAGTCGAACGTCAATACCAAGGGAGCCTAGAAATCCGCCCTCGCCGGAGGCCTCCGTAGCTGCAAAGAAAAGCATACTATTCATTCGCTTATTGCTCCTTTAGATGAAGCGAGCGACGATAGCCGCAATCAGAGCGATGATGGCGAGTGCGTCAGTGAAGGCAATCGCAAGAATCATCACGGTTCGGATATCATTAACCTTTTCTGGGTTGCGTCCTACAGCCTGCATAGAAGCGTAACCGATAACTGCGATAGCAAGTGCTGCAGCTGCTGCTGGAATGGCGTAGGTAAGACCAAAACCAAGATTGTCCATTTAATATTTCTCCTTATTTCTTATATACAATTATACCACATTAACAC
>CAZKUV010000020.1:0-13045 GCA_964556075.1 uncultured Candidatus Saccharibacteria bacterium
CGTTTGATATGCCCGATAACATTCCGTTTTTTGGCGATGGTGATACTGGCGTCCCTGAAATTGAACCGACGGAGCAGTCGGATAGCGCTGTTGGAAATGTGACTGAACCTTCTGGAGAGAGTGTAACGAACGCTGTTGAAAATACTACCGAGAGCACGAATCAGGCGGATGCGGCAATTGAAACGTCAACCGCTGACGTAAACTCCGTAGTTGAAACGGTCGGCGATATTGTCAGCGAAACCGCACCGAATCCAGATATGCTTACCGATACAATGCCAGTCGAATACGGCGACGGAGTAACGCATGTCCTCGGTAGAACGTTGGAGCATGCGGGTTACGGAGACCTTTCACCTGAACAGCTGTATACCACGTACGAAGGTTTAATTGACGAGGTAGGTCCAAGCGGTATTTTCGAAGGTGTTACCCTCGAACTGCATGAGCCGACTGGCGACTACTGGATAATGTGTGATATCAGCGAAGCAAATCTTACTCCGGAAGCCGCAGAGTGGATAGAGAACAATATCGGCAATATTCAGGATGGTGCTGACGTTGAACTGAGTGTCGAAACAGATAGCAACTTCGATATTATTGGACCGGAAGACACAACTGAACAAATAATTGAGCCAGCTGAACCCGCTGAGGTGACGGTAGAAAACGAGCAGCTTATCGAACCGATAACCGTAGAAGAAGGTGACGGTGTCATGCGAGTTTTCGAAAAAATCTTTGAGTCGGCTGGATTTGAAGATCTTGATCCTGATATCTACGGTAAAGTCTACAGCGGACTAATTGAGGATGTCGGACCAGATAAAATTCTTGAAAATGCTACGCTTCATTTTAATGAGGCTACCGGCGAGTATTGGATAATGGGTACTCCACCGTTTGAAGCGAACTTGACCCCTGAAGCTGCCGCTTGGATTGAAGCAAACGTACCCGAACTACAGGCACTGATAGAGGCTGACGAACCACCGAGGGGCGTCTAAGTGAGTAGTGCAACTAACGGATAATCTTGCTAAGATAAGACCAATAGTTCTAAAAAGAAAAAAGGAAACAAACATGTTTGAAATAACCGACGAATTTCTAACACAGGCGGGGTTTGGCTCGCTGAGCGACGATCAAAAAAACGCGCTCAAAGAGCAGGTGACCCTCAGCGTGCAGCGAAAAATCGGAGATCGTATCGTTAATCAAGTCGGCGAGGAACGTGCCGAAGAGCTGGGTGCACTGATGGACGGAAATCTTGACCTGGCAAAGTCTGTTGTCGAGCGAATCGACGAAAACTATGAGCAGTCTGAGTTCTTTACGTCCATTCAAGAACTTGGTAGGGCGAATAACGCCACCGATGACGACATACTAAGAGAGTTCGCCATACTCTCATGGATGAAACACGAAGGCGTTAACATTACCACTGTCATACAGGCGTCAATGGACGAAGCTCTGGTCGAGCTCCGTACTATTTACGAGCAAGCCACCAAGGCGGTAAGCGGAAACGGGGAAGATACATCAGTCGAGTAGGTCGCACCTCTTTGGGTTGATATACTTTATATAATGGAAAGAGTAATTCTACAGGAGAAACGACATGTTTAAGTTAGATGAAGCATTTTTAGAAGAACTTGGACTAGGTGAAATGCCGCCTGAGCAAAAGAAGGCGTTTTTAGAGCACGTGTATAGTCAGCTCGAACTTCGTGTCGGTACGCGCCTTTCCGAAGGGCTGACCGATGCGCAGCTAAGTGAATTCGAGTCGTTTATCGACCGCGATTACGACAAGGTCCGAGAGTGGGTAGAGAAGCATACGCCAGGATACGAGGGTGACATCGAATACCAGAAGATACGCCAGGCTGTTGGTCCAGGGGTAGATAAAGACGTGATATTGGCTGAATACGCGTCACTCAAATGGCTTGGCATTAACCGACCCGACTACAAAAAAGTCGTTCAGCAGGTTCTTGAAGAATTAAAACAGGAAATTATTAGCAATCGGGACGCGATTTTAGGATCGTAAATACCCTCGCTCGAAGTCGGCCGCGCTCATTGTGCGGCCGCTCGGCGCGACGAGCTCGTCGATTGCTAGAAACGTGTCGTTCTTACATGGAATAGTCAGCTGATGTAGCTGGCTATTTTCTATGTGCGCCTTGGTGATAATAACAGTGTGTCCACTGATAGTTATTTTTGTCTTTGGGAATCCGAGGTATGCCCTGACTAACCGTTCGGCCTCCTCTGCTGTTACAGTGTTCGGATCAAGCCAGGCGTCCTCTTTTTGGAGCATGCGTGTATATGTCGCCTGCGATTCGTCCTGAGGTGACGGCGTTACCGTTCCGTCGATAATTCCAGGCAATGTTTCGAGCAAGAGATTCGTGCCGATAGTTGCAAGCGTATGATACAGCTCGGGCTTTGTCTCGGTCCCAGTCAATAGGTATTCTTTAGCGACATATACCGGACCCTCATCCATTCCAGCGGTCAGCTGCATGATGGAGACCCCTGTTTTTTCGTCGCCATTTGCGATTGCTGTTTCGATTGGTGTCGGTCCGCGGTATTTCGGGAGTAGGGAAGGATGTATATTTATGATTCCTGGGTCAAATAGATCGATAATATTCTGAGGTACAATTTTTCCGTAACTGGACAAGACGCCGATAGGGCTTTCAAGCGCGGCGATGTCACGAGCAATTTCCCGGAGTTTTTCAGGTTGCCAGACGGGAATGCCGTGCTGCGTTGCCAATACCTTTACTTGAGGCGGTGTCAGCTTATGTCCTCTGCCTTGTGGGCTGTCGGGTTTCGTCACGACAGCTTGGATATTATACCCGGCTTCGATGAGTCCCGTCAGCGCGGTAAGGCTGAATTCGTCAGTCCCAAAGAATAGTACTGTCTTTGATGTGCTCATGATACTCCAGTGGCTTCAGCTCGCCTTTTTCGTCGAGCGTGTAAAACGCGTCCTCCCGATCCTTAATATGGTCGACGAAGAGTATGCCGTTGGTGTGGTCGATTTCGTGCTGAATAACTCTCGCCAAAAACCCGTCTGCTTTGAATCTAATTTCGTTACCGTTTTCGTCGAGGGCGCGGACGCGAATTTTGGAATGGCGAGGTACCTTGCCATATATATTTGACACGCTGAGACAGCCTTCAAAATCCTCGACAATCTTTCCTTCGTACTTAACGATTTCTGGATTAATGAGGGTCACAAACTCACGATCGGATTTGTCCTCGAAACTACTCCTGACGATGACGACTCGTTTCAAGCGGTCGACTTGGACAGCGGCCAAAGCTGCGGATATTTCATGCGGCCGGGAATCTTCCCAGTCGAGGCTGGCATCGGTCATGTCGCGGACGAGTTGGGTGATTTCGTCGTCGATAGCACTGACCTTGCTGGATTTCTCGCGCAAATGCGGATGTGGCAGGGTAATAATGTCTTCTTTTTTCACTGGATATAAGTATATCAGAGGTGTTTAATTGCCGCCAACCCATGGTCTCCAGGGACCGTTGACTTCGTCGTCAGGGGCAAAGCCGCGCACATTATTATGCCCTGTGCCCGCCGGAGACCCGGTGTCCTCGCAGATATCTGCCTGGTCCTCTTGCCAAATACCAGTGTATTTCTCGATACCTCCAATCTCGTTGGAAGTCCAAAATATCGAACCTGACTTGGACAAGGCTACTATGCTGTACTGTTGGGTGCTCACGCTCCACGGCTGGCAGTACAGGAGATTGTAATCTACAGAATGAGTCTGGTAGGCGGATGTAGTTGCTTTGAACTCCAATGAGAGCATTGCGTTGTTCGAAACTGGATAATAGGAGTTTTCGGCATAGAAGAGTTCAACTTTTTTCTTCAGTTTCGAGAGGTCGCTTTGGACGGCGCTGTCATTCCCGCTATTTTGAATGCCAGTGTACGCGACGATTGCAATGGCGGCTAGAATCGCGATAACAACGATGACGATGAGCAGCTCGACAATCGTAAAACCGCTTAGGCTTTTTCTCATAATCTCAGTTTAACAGAGGGAGGGGTCAGAGCAAGCTAATGGGATCGAGCTCGTATTGCCAGTGCGTCTCAGGAAGATGATTCAATGCTTCGAGTAGATCTGCCCGTCGAGTGGCTTTTACGACTACCTGCCATCTATATGTATCCGCCTGGCGTTCGTAAAACGATGGGGTCGGGCCGAGTACGGAAATGCGAGAACCCATGCGTTGTCTGAGCAAGGTCGCCACTTTTCTTGAGTTATCTATAGCTGCCTTCTCAGTCTTATATATACATGTCAGTTTGAGTAGGTGGCAGAATGGTGGAAATACCGCTCGGCGTCTCTCGTCTAACGTGATGCGGTAGAATTCGTCAAAGTTTTGCTGGATACCCAGGGCGACACTTGGATGACTTGGTTGGTAGCTCTGGACCACGACCGTCGTTGCGTAATCCGACCGTCCAACGCGCCCGATGGCCTGAGCGATTAGTTGAAAGGTGCGCTCTCCCGCGCTGTAGTCTGGCAAACTAAGCCCGGCATCTGCTTGCACGATACCGACCATCCGCAGTGCGGGGAGGTCGAACCCTTTGGCGATGACTTGAGTGCCGATGATGATGTCGATCGAGCCGTCGTACAGCTCCTTATATCTGGCGTCAACAGAGTCCGTTGTGATGTTGTCCCCGTCGAAACGAGCGACCGTAGCGTGAGGGAATAGTTTCTTAATCTCAGATTCGATTAGCTTGGTGCCGATGCCTTTATGTATGATATCGGCCATGCCGCATTCAGGGCAGCTGGTTGGAACGCGGCTAGTACTACCGCAGATATGGCATTCCAAGCTATGTTTGTCTGTGTGGAGCGTGAAGGGAACGAAGCAACGTTCGCAGAGCGCAGTCCAGCCGCACTGTTCGCAGAGCGTGGTCGATGCGCTACCGCGTCTGTTGTGAAATATAAGGACCTGTTGTTTTTTATCAAGCACTTCCTGCATATGAGTAAGCAATGTGTTCGAAAAGAATCGATGCTTTTTGAAATTTTCTCTTCTAGTCATGTCGACGAGCTTGATATCCGGCTTCGTCGCTGTCGCGTGAGCGGGTTTCGTGAGTCTGACAACAGGACGGTTCGCGTGCTCGGCGAGGTAGTAGTCGACAACGGAAGGAGTAGCGCTACCGATAAGTACTTTCGCGCTATGTTCTTTCGCTAGGATGCTCGCTGCTCTGAGAGCGGAATACCGAGGCGATTGTTCCTGTTTGAAACTCGGTTCGTGCGCCTCGTCGATTACGATGAGCCCCAGCTGAGCAATAGGAAGGAACAGGGCGGAACGTGGTCCGATCGCGACTTGCGGCGAATCGGAAGCGATAGCCTGTTGCCAAGCGAGATGACGTTCGGCTTCGGTCTGTTTGGAATGGGTGACGATAATGGAATCAAAAACGCTTTGGAATTCGTCGAGCAGCTGGGAGGTGAGCGCGATCTCAGGAACAAGAATAATCACCGACCTGCCTTGGGCAATAGTGCGCTTTGCTAGCTCGATATATACTCGCGTCTTTCCCGAGCCGGTAACCCCGTGCAATAGCGCCGTGCCTGGTGTCATCGAGTCGATTACGCGGATGGCATGTTCCTGTTCCGAAGTGAGTACAAAATTTGTCCTCTTTCTGATTCCTGCTGGGCTTTCCGATGAACGTTGACGACGCTTCTTTTGAATTCCGCGCGGCAGGATAGTTTGGAGAACCGTGGCGAGAGGCGTGTGGTAGTAAGCGCTCAACCAGAGCGTTAGCGAGACAAGCGCTGGTGGGAGCGCCGGGAGGTCAAGGACGGACGCGATAGGTTTGGTGGCGTAGCTTGGACGGGAAACCTCTTCCATGACGACTCCGATATGTGCGGTTTTCCCGACTTCGACAAGAACTATCTGCCCACGTCGAAGCGGTACCGTCGAAGCGTACGTGTAGGTATCGCTTCCTTTGCGGATTATTCGGTTCGGCGCCACCTCGTAGTAGTGCATATATCTCATTATACTGGTATTATGAAACTATGTATTTTCAGAGTCGTTACGAGGCCGGGCAAATACTCGGTGGTAAATTGGCGGATGCCTATCGCTCGGAAGATTGCGCCGTCATTGCGCTGAGCGACGGCGCCGCTTTGGTGGCCGAACCTGTCGCCAAGCAACTTGACTCGCTGATCACGATGTTGCTTATCGAGGAGATTGAGATTCCTGGGGAAAGCATGCTAATCGGGGGTGTTTCCGAAGGCGGGAACTTCGCGTACAGCTCTTCATTCACACTTGGAGAAATCAAGGGGTACGTCGGAGAATATCACGGGTATTTAGAGGAAGAAAAACGAAGAGCCTTCCAGAAACTTAACAGGCTTGTCACCAGCGGCACGCTTATTGACCGTGATCGATTGCAAAACAAGGTGATAATTCTTATTTCCGATGGGTTCAGTGATGGCATCGCCCTTGACGTGGCGATTGACTTCTTAAAGCCGGTTAAACTCAAAAAGCTTGTCATCGCCGCGCCTGTCGCCGCCGTTGCCGCCGTCGACAAACTCCACGTATTGGCTGATGAGCTCCATATTCTCGACGTTAAAGAAAACTTCATGGGCATCAACCATTACTACGAGGAAAATGACATTCCGTCCCATGAGGAAACGGTGAAAAGAATCAACCAAATTTCGTCGGATTGCTGATAATCGAGCTTGCCAAAGACAGTGGAAAAATGTAGAATAAAAAGCAACGAACTGGTGGAGAATTATAGGTAAAATATGTTGGACGTCTTCATTACATCCCGAGTACGACGCAAGATAGTCGTGGTATACGCGAAATATCCAGACTTCCATACGCACGTGCGTGGACTCGCGAAACTGATTAAAGAGGATCCGGGGAATATCCAGCGAGAACTAAAGCGCCTTGAAAAGGTAGGATTCCTGACGAGCGAGAAACAAGGAAATACCAAGATTTACTCCACGAACAAGCAATTCCCGATTTTTAAAGAACTTCAAAGCATCGTGATTAAGTCTCAGCAGCAAGCTGCGGGTCGTCAGAAACGACCATCCGCAGACGTTAGATTATAAATGAGTTTATTCGACGAAATTTTACGGGCTCGTGGGCTTAGTGGCAGGGCGCGGGAACTATTTTTGTCGCCTGATTATTCACTTAAACACGATCCCTTTTTGTTACCAGATATGGACAAAGCGGTCGATCGGCTCGTTCTCGCCAAAGAGAGAAACGAGCACGTCGCGATTTACGGTGATTATGATATCGACGGTCTTTCGGCGACAGCACTCCTGCTAGATGCCTTTAATAGTTTTGGATTTAAGACTGTAACGCCATTCATTCCGAACCGGTTCACCGAAGGGTACGGACTCACGGTCGATGCCATTGAAAAGCTGGCCGATGGCGGAGCGCAGCTTATCGTGACGGTCGACACCGGTAGCCTCAGTCACAAGGAAATCGAGAGAGCGAATCAGCTCGGCGTAGATGTTATTGTAACCGATCACCATAACGTAGCCGACACCCCACCTCCAGCCGTCGCGACAGTCAATCCAAAACGCTTACTACAACAGTATCCAGAGCAGTACAGCGAATATATGTTCATTCCAACTGCCGGAAATTCGGTTGCAGCCTATCCGTTTCTCGATTTGGCTGCGGTCGGGGTCGCATTCAAGCTTGTGCAGGCGCTCCAGTCTCGGGTTGAGGGTCTCCCAGATGGGCACGAGAAATGGCTGCTCGATCTTGTGGCGCTCGGTACCGTCTGTGACATCGTTACGCTCGTCGACGAGAACCGAACGAACGTGTTCTGGGGGTTAAAAGTCATGGCGAAAACCAGACGGCCAGGTCTAAAGGCTCTCATGGCGGTAGCTGGCATTGATCCCGAGCAGGTTACTGCTCGGAGTCTAGGATTCGGGCTTGGTCCTCGTATGAATGCCGCCGGCAGGCTGGAGACGGCGCTCTACGCGCTCGAACTACTCACCACTGATAATCCGAGCGTGGCGCTCGAAAAGGCGCAATTACTTGATGACATGAACCGAGCCAGGCGGGCGGAGCAAGACAGAATTTACGAAGAGGCTGTTGCCCAAGCGGAGCAATACGCAAACGACCCTGTTCTGGTGGTATCGGGGAAAGGCTGGAGTCACGGGATTATTGGTATCGTAGCAGCGAAGCTTCTCGAAACTTTCAAGAAACCGACATACGTACTTGAAGAGCTCGGTGAAGAGGCGAAGGGAAGCGCGCGTAGTTATGGTGATTTCAGCGCGGCCGACGCGATCCGGGCGGCAGAAGATCTTATCACCAAGGGGGGTGGACATAAGATGGCCGCAGGGGTGACATTGCCGACAGGAAACATACCTGCGTTCAGAGAACGGGTCAACGAATTCTACCGAGAGTGCAACCTATTCAACCAGCCGGCATTGCTGCTTCCGAAAGCGGACGTCACGGCTCGGTTTAGTGACGTAAACGAGGAGTTGGTTAAACAGATTTCACTCTTGGAGCCGTTTGGTAACGGTAATCCGCAGCCGGTATTAAAAAGCGAGCGAGCGGTAGTAGTTCACCAGCGCCGTATGGGAACAAACGGACAGCACCTTAAGCTGGAGCTTAGGGACAGTGACGGTCATGCGCTCGTCGTGATGGCGTTTAGCGCCCCCGAGCATTTCTTCGTGGAGCCGGGGGAGCGGGTAGATATTTGGTATCAGCCGGACATTAACGAGTGGAACGGTCGACGGACTGTCGAAGGGCGTCTTCTGCATATTGAGGTCGTATAGTTTTTTGACAGTACCACGTCAGGAGTGCCACTCGAGTATAAGTCGACGATTTCTACTGGGGTATATCCCTGGCTTTCGAGAAAAGCAAGCATTTCATGGTTGGTGAGTTTTGTATCGACGGTATACTGGCTTGTCTCAGGATAGTGCTCCCTGGCTACGAATTCGGCGTTACGAAGCGTAAACGCGGCGACGTGGCGACCCCTAAAATCGGGATTAATCGATATATTTCGGATATCGACAGTTGTTGGCTCGTCGGGTTCTGGGCGAAAGACGATGGCACCGGCGACGGCTCTACCAAACTTCGCGAGCAAGGCATGGCGGCTACCCGACACTAGCTCGGCTTCGGTTTTTTCGACCCAAGCAGCGTGCATCGGGTAGTCTTTTTCCGTGGGTATCCATAACCTCGGCTGCCTTAAATGATCGACGACCTGGGCGGCGTTTTTCGGGTTCATCGTATCGGTCAGGCGGAAATCTATCATGGACGAACAGCTATTTAGAAAACAGTTTGGATAGTTTGATGGTCGAACCGAATTCGAGCGCGCCGAGCTTGAAAGCACGAACCGCAACCCAAATACTCAGGAACATGAACAGCGTCATGACGGCGAGAATCAGCCAGGGCTCTATACCTTCCATGTTGCCGACCGTATTGCGGATAAGAGCGACCACAGGCGACGTCAGAGGGAAGTAACTGAGTAATTGCACAACGGGACCTTTCGGGTCTGTGATGATTGGCATGAAGAAGTAAAACGGAATGAAAGCCCCGATAAAGAAAACGCTTGAGAAATTGTTGGCTTCTTTACTGCTTGGCGCCGCAGCCGCGGTAGCGGTCATGAATCCTGCGAACATCAAAAAACCGACGATGAGGTAGGCGGCGCCGAGTAGGATGGGAATCGGTTCGAGCGTTATTCTGTCGATACTGACACCTGCCGGTAACGACAGCGTATCGTTTCCGACTTGTCGTAGACCGATGTAGCCGGCAACCGCGAGAAGGACGAAGAACGCGACTTGGGTGAGCGTGACGAGGCTGACAGCCAACAGCTTGCCAACGATGAGGGTGCGCGGATTGACGTATGTAAGAACCATTTCCATTGAGCGGTTTTCCTTCTCTTCGCTGACGCTCGTAAGCATGTAGCTGATGGAGAAAGCGAAAATAATATAAAACAGAACGATGAACAGTCCTGGCGCGATATAGTCGTTGAGGCCACCGGTCGCAACCCCGTCCTTAAACATAGTGACGTCCCCTGACGCACCGCTCTGTGCGAGTGCGATAACCTCGGCTGACCCGAGCGGGATAAAGAGACTGGTCTTTAGCAGATTATCGGCGATACTTGTAACTCCCGAGCTCTTGGTGAGATCGTTCGTGCTGAGATACGCTTGATAGGTGCGGGTTTCGGCTAGGTTTTCCGGAAAAACGACTAAGGCTACGAGCTCTCCACGGCGGACGAGTTCGCGTGCCTCTCTCGGGTCTTCGTTGGTCGCAAACTCAAGCCCACTTCGCTCTGCCACGCTTCGGTTAATGAGACCGCTGTTGTCGATAATAGAGACGTTTTTGAGCTCGCTGGCTATCTCCTCGATACGCTCGGCGCTGCTTTTGTTTCCGAAGTAGCTTAGCGCGATAATCCCCGCGATAAGAGATGGTATCGCTATCATGACTATCCAGAAACTAGGCTGCTTGACGATAGTGAGGTATTCGTGGCGGATGACGGACCGAAGTTTAGACATGAGTAACCTCCGAACTTTTTTCATTGTAAATAGAGACAAAAATATCTTCGATTGACGAAGAATCGAATTCCTTCTTGACGTCTTTGACGCTGCCATAGGCGCGAGCCTTGCCGTCTTTTAGAATAAGAAGGCGGTCGGCGAGGCGCTCGACTTCCTCCATGAGGTGGGTGATGTAAATGACCGCGGTTCCTTGCTGTTGAAGTTCGTCGACAAGGTCGAGCAGGAGTTTACGGTTGACCGGATCGAGTCCCTTGGTCGGCTCATCGAGAATTAATAGTTCCGGGTTTCCGATAATCGCGACGCCGAGCTGCACCTTTTGCTGTTGTCCACCTGAGAGTTTCTTAAGTTTGACGTTGGCTTTGTCTGCCAGGTCAACCCTCTCAAGGTAGGAAAGGGCTTCTTTCCTGGCGGCTTCCCGCGTCATCCCTTTTAATTCGCCGAAGTACGTCATTGTATCGAGCACTTTCGCTCTGGTATAAAGACCGCGCTCTTCGGGGAGGTAGCCGACAATGGACGCGTTCTCGGGCGTCAGTTTTTTGCCTTTGACCAGCATTTCGCCGCTGGTGATATCGTAGATGCCGAGAAGGCTGCGGATCGTGCTCGTCTTTCCCGATCCGTTCGATCCTAGGAAGGCGAACACCTCTCCGGGGAAGACATCAAAACTTAGGTGCTCAACAATCTTCTTGTCGCCGATCGTGAGGCTGTAGTCTTTTACGCTGACAATAGGTTTCTTCATACACCTAGTGTAACAGCAGGCAATTGACGGACGCCAGTGCTTGTCGGAACCGTGGCAAAGCAGTACTATTGAGGCATGCATGTACCATTAGCGGGATGGGATAGACGAGGCTTTACGATCGTGGAGCTACTCATAGTCATCGTCGTGATTGCCATCTTGGCTGCGATTGCAACCGTCGCGTATACCGGCGTGCAGAAACGGGCGCGGGATACAAAAAGAATCGATGATATTGCGAAAATAGAGAAGGCGTTCAAACTCTGGGCGGCTGATACCGGTGGAGATTTTACGGATATGAACGCCGGGTCGGGCGGTGGCGAATCTGGCTGGTTCGATACGGCTTATACCACCTACCCCTCGGTTAAATCGGTGCTGGTTGACGCGGGCTATTTAAGTAACGATATCGTGGATCCTATCAACAAGAAGAGCCCGACGAGCGACGCGTACGCCTATATGATTACGACGTGTTCGGGCGCGAGTAGCGCGACTCATCGTGTGTTGTTAGCGCGCCTTGAAAACCCGCCCGAATCCACTCCGAGCGAGCAGGTTGGCGGGGTCTGTTCGGGTGGAAATTTCGCTACGTACACTTCCACTTACAATATGAATTACGTGAAACTTGTCAGTATCGAGTAGAGGTGAGGAGAAGGGGGTTGCGAAAAGCATGAACCGGAACGGATCAAGGGAAGGGGCACGGTCCGGCTTCACGATTGTCGAGCTTCTCATCGTCATCGTCGTTATAGCGATTCTCGCTAGTATTGCAGTCGTAGCGTTTAGCGGGATACAGAAAAGAGCCAAGGTGTCGGCGGCGAAGGCAGATTTGGCGAATATAGGAAAGCAAATGCAATTGTATTACGCGGATCACGGTCGGTATCCATCAACTCTACAAGTGCCGAGAACTGATATCGCTAACATCTTAAAAGCGGCCGGGTTATACGAAGTTACTCGAGCGTCCAGCCAAGAAGCGTGGGCGGCTGGAGAGCGTCCGGCGAAACGGTTCGTGTTCTGTACCCCGGAAGGAGATACGCAGCGGTATGCTGTAGTCGTTGACTTTCCAATCTTGGCGGATACGTTTGAAATGGTTGGTGAGACTACCTATTTCATAGATCATACTGGCGTCATTCAGGAGATGATATTCACCGAAAGTTATCCGGGGATCATCGCCAGAAGCCTCTGCGTGAATGCCACGGGTGTCAACCCGGACGTGTGGGAGATGTGGACGATTTGGAGCAACTCGGTACCCGAGCCGTGGGCGGAGTAGCAAGAAGATGTCTGTTTATGTATTGTCAGAGATGTCTGATTGAGGGTATGATGGGCGTATGTTAGAACCATTAGCACTAAAGCGTAAAGACGGATTCACGATTGTCGAGCTGCTCATCGTCATCGTCGTCATCGCGATACTAGCGGCTATCAGCGTTGTGGCGTATACCGGAATCCAGAACAGAGCGAACGACACGGCGATTCAAAGCGACCTTAGGAATATTGGGAGCAAATTCACGGAATTTTACGTTACTGCGGGTCGTCTCCCCGCGATAAATAGCACAGATCTCGGTCCAATGAAGCTCTCCGTTTCGAAGAACGCGTACGGAAACCACTACACCCCGTCGTCGTCGAATGGGTATAATATCGCTGTATGTTTTAACGGTACGACCGGCGACTTCGTTCTCGTCGCGGCTTCGAAGTCCGGTAATGTCTTTGCGTTCAGGAATGGTGGGGTGCAGACGGGCACAGGACCGCTTCAGACTATTAATACGACCTGCGCGAACAATGGCTTGTCAGGTCCCAGTAGCTCGGCGTGGCTGTTCAATAACGGTTCGTGGAACGCTTCAATCGGCGGTTAACGGTTGCGCCCAGCGTCCTTCTCTGTTAAAATACATATCGATATGGTACAAGTTACACGAAAAGACGAACGAGA
>CAZKUV010000021.1:0-12809 GCA_964556075.1 uncultured Candidatus Saccharibacteria bacterium
AACTAACTTACAGCAAGGATTGGGAGCATTGAATGATGCGATTAAAGACTTGACTCCTCTTGATGACGAAATCAAAACCAAAATCTCAAGAGGCAAGACTCCTCTAGCTAAGCATATTTTGAGTGAATACGAGCTTTCACTTTCTGCGGCGGGAGGTAAGAAGCTGGATAGTCCCACCTTAGAACATGTTATGCCTCAACTACCGCAATCGTACGATGACTGGGGGGTTACAGTCGATGAGCATCAGGATTGGGTTGAAAATATAGGGAACCTTACACTGCTAGAGAGACCTATAAACTCATCTGTAAAAAATAAAGCGTACGGGGTAAAGCGAGAAGAATATAAATTACAGCACACAGACATGAAGCAAACCGCTCAGATAGTGGCAGAATACGACGCTTGGGGCATAGAAGAAATTCAGCATAGAGCAGCTATGCTCGCTGATTTCGTCAATAATCGATGGAAACATAACTAAATATCATTAAGGATTCTAAGCATTTGTAGGAACGCGATTTAGCGAGGAGGTCACCAGTCCCCCTGTCGATGTCGCTCCGCTGTATAAATACCAAGTTTTTCGGCGCAAACCTAACCAAAGTACTTGATTCATCGCATGCCCTGACAGAAACTGCAAGGCAGGCTTTTCGCATTTCACGTATCGGAACGTCAATATTCTGACATTCCGAAACGACAAAAGAACCCTTAAGGGATGATTCCTAAGAAACGACTCCTCCTTATCCAATTCATTAACTCACACTCTGCGATATATGTTGTATTGACATGTTTTGTCTTAACATGTTAACATCAAAAAATGTCAAAAGAAGCTCGCGCGCAGCTCATGGTGGATTTAGTCCAATCGTACAGAGTCACCGGACAGCTGTTTTTTAAGGTTCTTCAACTTGCGATGCAGGAAAATCCGCAGCGTAATCTCGCGTGCGTCCCAATCATGAAGGTCCTCAAGCAGCACGGAGCCATGTCGCAAAGCGCCATTGCCCGCGAGCTATTCCATTCGGACGCGGCGGTCAGTCGGCAAATTGGACTGCTCACCGAGGAAGGATTGGTATCGACGAGAAGCGGGGAGAAGAACCGCCGCCTGACCATCGTCGAACTGACAGAAAAAGGAGACGCTCTCATAGACAGTCTCGAGGACACCGTCACGGAACTGCTCACCGACGTCTTCAAGGAACTGTCCGACGAACAGCTCCGCCAACAGGTTGAAAGCAACCTTCGGCTGCAAACAGTAATTACAGAAAAATTAGGAAAGGAACTGTAAGTGTTAGATAAATTATTCAAACGGCACACCCACACCGAGGTCACCGACGACGAGCTCGACGGCATCGAGCTGTCGGTATATCGTCGCAGGTGGCAGATTCTGGCCACACTATGTGCTAGCCTCCTGCTTGTCATGATCGGAAACAGCAGTCTAAACTTGGCGCTGCCAACGCTCGCTGAAGAGCTTGGTCTAAGCTCAGTCGAGCTTACCTGGGTAGTAGATATCTACTCGTTGGTATTCGCAAGCCTCCTTTTTACCGCGAGTGCTGTCGCCGACCGTTATGGGCGTAAGACCATCATGCAAATCGGACTTCTAACGTTTCTCGTCGGTACGGTCTATGCCGGATTCTTCGCCCAGAGCGGCATCGAGGTTATCATTTCGCGGGGTATCATGGGTATCGGTGGCGCTATGGTCATGCCGACCACCTTGTCCATTATCAATAACGTCTTCCCAAGAAAGCAGCGAGCACGTGCCATCGCCATCTGGAGCGGCATCGCCGGAGGCGGCATCGCGCTTGGCTCAATCGCTAGCGGCTTCTTGATCGAACACTACTCATGGGAGTCTGTCTTCATCTTCAGCGCCATCGTTGGCGTCATCGGTATCTCTTTCAACCAGTGGCTGACACCGAACTCGCACGACGAACATCATACGCCGATTGATTGGCTTGGCGGCCTCCTCTCGACTATCGGGCTGCTCGGTCTTGTCTACGGTATCATCGAGATTCCATCGCACGGCTTCTTCAGCACCGAAGTGCTCACTGGGCTTTCATTCGGAGTCATCGGCCTGGCGCTCTTCGTCTGGTGGCAGCTAAAAACAGAGCACCCAATGCTCGACATGAAACTCTTCAGCCGCTCGGCATTCTGGGTTGCGGCACTGTCAATCACCCTTGTATTCTTCGCACTCATGGGGGTCTTCTTCTCGATGAGCCAGGTATTCCAGCTCATCATCGGTTACGGTCCATTTGAGTCTTCGCTTCGAATGCTCCCGCTCATGATGCTGATGATGCTCGCGTCCCCATTCGTTCCGAACATCGTGAAGAAGTTCGGTACCAGGTGGACGGTGACCACCGGACTGGTACTCGTAACGACCGCCTTCATTATCATGTCGCAGTGGCCAACAGTACCGAGCTACTGGCAGATTATCGGCAGCATGGCAGTTATGATGACCGGTATGGCGCTAACAATGACTCCGGCCACGACTATGATGATGTCAGCCGTGCCGCGCAACCGCGCCGGCATGGGTTCCGCTATGAATGACACCACCCGCGAGCTCGGGGGCGCAATCGGCATCGCCGTGCTCGGGTCGGTTCTTGGTTCGACCTACTCGGAAGAAATCAAGCAGAGCATCACCATGCTCCCAGCCGAAGCCCAAGAAGCCGCCGCTAACTCGCTTGCCGCCGCCTTGATGGTAGCCGAACAACTTGGACCACTTGGCAGCGCGCTCGTCGACGGAGCCAAGGAAGCGTGGATGAACGGCCTGTCCGAAGCTATGCTCATCGCTGCCGGCATCGTCGCGATCGCAGCCATCGTCTCAGCCATTTGGCTACCGCATGAGCATAGGGAAGGCGAAGAAGACGATGTTATCGAGCCTGTTATCGAAGGGTAGGCAGAAAAAGCAGTCTTATCACGAGTCACTCTAGCACCAATAGTACCGCCACTTAATCTCAGTGGCGGTGCTACTTTTCGGCAACTTCGTGACGGTTCTATACTAAGGTATCTTCGTCCTCAACGTAATCATCATCGTCGTCGACATCGTCATCCTCAAAGTCGTCGTCATCCTCGCCCATGACGCCGCCAAGAGCATCCTTCACTTTGTCGACCACGCTTTCATCGGACTCTTCCGGGTTATACCCCCTCGCGTCCTCGACGTAGCTCCCCATGTCTCCATCAGGCCCTTTGAGTTCATTATCGTTATCCATATCGCCTCCTTTCCTTGTACTGATAGGGTCCAGTGTAAGGGGAGGAAGGAAGAAACGATATGAATATTCTTACACTCCCTAAAACGCATTCGAACCGCATGAGAAAGGAAGTTACTTCGAGAGGCCGCTAAACTACTTGTTTATTCAATCGCCGTCCTTCTTTCTGAACTGCAATGATAGCGAATTGACGCAATAACGTTTTCCGGTCGTCTCCAAGGGTCCGTCAGAAAAGACATGCCCAAGATGACCACCGCAATTGGAGCAAGTGATTTCAGTACGCACCATACTATGAGACGTATCTTCGTGGTAGCTCACCGCGCCGTCAATCGCTCGGTCAAAGCTCGGCCAGCCACAGCCACTGTCATACTTATAATCCGACAAAAACAGAACGGTGCCACAATTGGCGCAGACGTACTCGCCGTCCTCCGTCACGTGGAGCAATGCGCCACTAAACGGCGCTTCGGTGCCCTTGTCAAACAAAACCGCTTGCTGCTCTTTCGTGAGATGCTTATTCCTCATTCTTCCAGTATGCTACCCGAAAGATCTGCCATCAACCGTGATTTGCCTCGAGTTCAATGAAACGCTGACGAGCACCGACAGGGTGCATGAGAATGAGCAAGTCGAGTCTATAAAATACATCGATTGTGAAACGCTAGCGAATACATATCAAGAGAAGTAAGGAACGAGTGACAAGAACTCAGCGTGCCGTGGAATCTAGCCGTCTTATCTATCATGATTAAGCGAGATAGACTTGACCAAAAAGCGCAACAGCACCGCGCCTGACTCAAACAGCCGAAGTAAAAGTTCTCAGTATTCGACGACTAGTAATAAAATCTTTATACTAACTATATGAAGAGTATCGTTCTGGCTGATGGGTGCTTTTGGGGCATGGAAGAATTGTTTCGTCTGCAGCCAGGGGTCAAAGATACCGAAGTCGGCTACACTGGCGGCGACAATGATCATCCTACGTATGAATTCCATCCCGGTCACGCCGAAGCGCTACACATTACCTATGACGAAACCAAAACCAGCCTCGCGACGCTTCTCGACTACTTCTTTCAAATTCACGATCCGACTACGCTCAATCGGCAAGGAAATGACATCGGGACAAGCTACCGTTCGGCTATATTCTACGCGTCGAAAGAGGAAAAAGAGGCGGCAACAGCAGCCATCGCCCGCAACCAAACATACTGGGACAATCCGATCGTCACCACGCTCGAACCACTTAGTACCTTTTGGACTGCCGAAAACTATCACCAGAATTATCTCAGGAAACATCCCGGCGGCTACACCTGCCACTTCGAGCGCCCGAGAGATTAGTGAACATATGCAAGCTTACTGCTCGCGCAGAACGCGCAGAACGCCATAGAGCGCGGTCGCGGTCACCTCGTCGACGGTAGCGAATCGTTCAATGTAGGGCTCGTCAGCGTCAGGAATGTGCACCGTCACTTCCTGAGTGTCAGGACTGACGAACTCGCTTCGTTTCATCTCATACAGACCATCTTCGGTTCTATCGACCGAATAAAATCCTTCGATGCCGCTGCTCGCCATGGTGTCCGCAGGATAGGCGTCAATCTTTATGACATCCTTATCTTTGATAGTCTCATAGAAATTAGCGGCGATATGGTTTCTACCGTCAAACAATCCGCGCCGTCCGACCACGTATTTGCCTAGTGCAGGGTGGTTTATCGTGCGGGTTGCGTGATACAAGAACGCCTTCGTATCGCCGTTTTCAAGTGCGGTTAACTGATTGACGCAGCTAATAATCTTCTCGATTGTCTCGCTGCGAACCGGTTCTCGGTTTGGTAGCTCAGGCGCGTCGAAACGCTCCTGCCAATGTTCGTTGATTTGTATTGGAGTAAGGTAGGGGGACCCTGAGGGCTCAGGATCGTCATCGGATATTCGTTCTAGCATCATATAGTACTTTGATTATACCACTAATGCATTAATCAGTCAATAAGGTTCGTCAGTAGTGCGAAACACTTGTGCTAAAAGCGGTATTCAGTCATACTTATGCTTAGACACATTATGCTTTCAGCCAACCTATGGACAATCTAAAAACAGACACGTATTGGTATCGCCGTTTGTCACACTTGGCGATAGGATTATCGGTTTTCACGGTACTCTTTTTCGCGTACTCTCGGTTTCTGTCCGGCGATACTCTTGACGCGTCACTAACCGTCGGTGTCGTGCCGGCGCTGCTCGCTGGAGTCACGCTCGTGCTTGGTGTTTTTTCACTACTCCCCATTTCCGAACGACTCCAATCCGTCCTACCGCCCGTGACTCAAGCACTCCTGCTTCTAAGTGTCGCGGCTCTTATCTACACGACCGGTGGACTGTACTCGCCGCTGCTCGCCATGTGGATTCCAGCCGTCTTGTTCGCGGGCGCGTTCGGGCTACCCGGACTGGTGCTCGCTGCCATCGTGCCGCTAACGTATAGCGTCTGGCTGTCTCTGACGAGCATGCTCACTTTCACGACCGGGCTTACCGCACTGGTCGTCGGCGCTATCCCGCTAGTTGTCAGCTACCTGCTGTTCTCACGACACACTGAGTCAACCCAAGCTCCCGAAAGCCCGTACGGCGACGTCTCGATGCGCCTCAACCGCATCTCCGACAAGGCTGAGATTGTTATAAACGCCATCACCAACGGGGTTATCGCGCTCGATCGAGACGGCATCATCCAGCTTATTAATCCGGCGGCGCAGCGGCTCATCGGCTGGGAGAGTAGCGACGCTCTCAGACTAGACTATAAATCGGTCCTACGACTCGAAGACGAGCACTCGAACGAAGTCACCCCGGCGACCGACCCCATCCTCCAAGTGCTCACCACCAACGAAGAGGTTCGCACCGAAGAGCTTCGTCTCATCACCCGATCAGGCAAGAAGATGGACATTTCGCTGGTCGCTTCACCGGTAGGACAGCCTGGATCGGGCGCCATCATTGTGTTCGCCGACATTACTAAAGAGAAAAAGGAAGAACGGGACCAGGCGGAGTTTATCAGTACCGCCAGCCATGAAATGCGTACCCCGGTCGCGTCGATCGAAGGGTACCTCGGGCTGGCGCTCAATCCCGCGACTGCCCAAATCGACGACAAAGCCAGGCTCTACATCTCTAAAGCCCAGGAAGTCGCCCAGCACCTCGGTCGACTCTTCCAAGATCTCCTCGACATCACCAAGGCAGAAGACGGCCGTCTGTCAAACAATCCGCGCGCCGTCGAAGTCGTTAGTTTCGTCAAAGATGTGGTCGAAGGGCTGCGTCCCCAGGCGGAATCAAAAGGCCTTATATTGGTATACAAACCGGTCCCTGAAGACATCTCCGATGACAAAACCGATCGCCGCCTCTACCCGGTCTACTACGCCAACGTCGATAATGACCACCTCCGTGAAATCGTTGCCAACCTGATTGAAAATGCCATCAAGTACACCAAGCAGGGAACCGTCTCGGTCGACATCACCGGTGATGAGAAACAGATTCAAATCAGCGTCCAGGATACGGGAATCGGCATTCCGGCCGAAGACCTACCGCACCTCTTCCAGAAATTCTACCGAGTCGACAACAGCGATACCCGTGAAATCGGGGGTACCGGACTAGGGCTGTATCTCACGAGGCGCCTAGCCGAAGCCATGGACGGACGGGTCTGGGCGGAAAGCCAGCAGGGAATCGGCAGCACCTTCTATTTGTCCATCCCGCGTATCAGCCACCAAGAGGCGATGCACCTCATCGAAACACTCGACGAGGAACCGAACTTGCCGGAGATAAGTCCAGCAGTGAGCGGTCTTCAGGTCCCCGCTCCTGAGAATCCAGGCATCCCGCCAACCGCGTCCATACCGACGCCACAACCAGCGATACCATCGACGCCGCCAATGCCTTCGCCAGCCATGCCTCCACAACCTCAGCCAAATCCGCAATTCCAGCCGCAACCAGCGCCAGTGGCACCGAGTGGCCCGCAATCACCGTTTGGGGCAACTCCGATGCAGCAGCCGACGCCACAACCAAACCAACCGCAGACCCCGCAGCCCACGCCGGCCGGAGCGGCCCCGGCGCCACCTCCAGAAATCTTTGCGGCCAGCGGAGGGGTCTTTGTCAGTCCACCTCCCGAGGTTATCGCGTCGCAGCTAGCTAACAGCGTACGACCGCAACCCGCTCAGGCGCAGCATCCCCAGCAGCAGCCGCCAGCAGCGCAACCCGGTGGACCGACCCTCGCGTCCATCGAGCAAAACCCTCATCCATACTTGAGACGACCGGTCAACGCGAAAAATGAAAATCAAACATAAGAAGTATGGTATTTTAAGTATAGCTTAGCTACAATAGGGGATAACATGACTAAAATACTGCTTGTAGAAGACGATAAAAGCCTAAGAGAGATTTACGGCGTCCGTTTGCTTGCTGAAGGGTATGATATCGTGTCGGCGGGAGACGGTGAAGAAGCCCTCGCGATGGCTATCAAAGAGCGTCCGCAGCTGATTATCAGCGATGTCATGATGCCGAAAATCAGTGGCTTTGACATGCTCGACATCCTGCGCTCGACCACCGAAACCAAAGACATCAAAGTAATCATGATGACCGCGCTCAGCAGCGAGGACCAACGCGAACGAGGCGAATCCCTCGGCGCTGATCGCTATCTGGTTAAATCCCAGGTCGGGATCGAAGATGTGGTTCGAACCGTCCACGAAGTTCTCGGTGACGCCCCGGTAGCAACTCCTGGCGGCAATGTCTTCGCGCAACCAACCGGTCCGCGCACCAGTGTTCCTGTCGCCCCTCGGACTGGGGCAGGGCAGCCAGCCCAACCGCAAACTACCCCTGAAGCGCCCGTTAGCGGTGCGCAGCAACCTTCTCAGCCTTCTCAAGCGCCGCAACCAACGCAGCCAGCTCAGACAACTCCGGCGCCTCAGCCGCCACGACCAGCCGGACCGCAACCGTCAACACCGACCCCGCCGCAGGGACAACCAGCCCCATCGTTTTCAACGCAGACAGCCCAAGCAAGCTATCTCACCGGCAGTATTTCAAAGAACACGACACCGCCACGAGAGACCAGCCTTCCGCAGCCAACCGCGCCATTTTCAACCGATCGCCCAGCCGGACTTGGCGACCGCATCATCCATCCTATCGACAAAAACGAGGGAGGGAACGATATCAACAGCCTGATGGCGAAAGAACTCGAGAACGCTGACGCCGCGCAGCCGCAAGCGCCACAGCCTTCAACTCCGCCAACGCCTCAGCCGCCGCAGCCAGAGCAACCATCGCAAGCCCCTAGACCGCCGCAGCCAGCTCAGGCAGCTCCAGCGCCACAGCCACAACAACCCCAGCAACCCGCTTCATCGGTACCACAGCAGTCAGGCGCTATCGCGTTCCCGCCGCCACCTCCACCGCCGCCTCCAGCGCCACAGGCACCCAAGCCAGACTTGAAGTTTGAAGAAACGCCGATGCAGCAGAATCCGCCCGCATCCGAGCAGCAGTCTTCTTAGTATCGCTTCGACCCTGTATAGTACTACTATGACCATGGATACGAGCAGCGGCGAAAGCCGTCTTAACAAATACCTAGCGCTTCAGCTAGGTATTTCTCGGCGCGAAGCGGATTCGTACATCGAGCAGGGAAGAGTCCGGGTTAATTCCCAGGTAGCTCATCTCGGCTCAAGAGTAAGGCCAGAGGATACTGTCGAAGTTGACGGGCATCTGCTCGGAGAAAAACAGGAGTATATCTACATTGCTTTTCATAAGCCGGTTGGCTATGTCTCATCACGCCGCGCCCAGGGAGATGCGCCGACACTATACGACCTCCTGCCACGTAAGCTGCACATGCTCAAGCCTGTTGGTCGCCTCGATAAAGACAGCTCGGGAATACTCTTACTCACCAACGACGGCGACTTCGCGTACCAGATGACGCATCCGAAATTCCATAAGATTAAGATCTACGAGATCGAGCTCGATCAGCCGCTCCAGCCTTTGCACCAGCAGATGATAAGCGACTTCGGCGTCCAACTTGAAGACGGCCCTAGCAAATTCCTCATCGAAAAACTACCTGATGAAAAGACTGACAAGATTACATATCGGGTCACCATGAGCGAAGGTCGCAATCGCCAAATACGTCGGACGTTTCGAGCACTTGGCTACTCCGTCACCAAACTCCACCGTACCCATTTCGGTTCGTATGCGCTTGGTGATATGCCGCCCGGATCGTACGAGCGGGTCACTATAGCATAAATGGTATACGCTTCTGTTATCTAGAGGAGCGGTTTATTTTCATCGTAGATTATGGCATAATATATTTTATGGAACGATTCCGGTCCGATGATTCCCGCGAGCTGTTCGCCGAGGTTCTCCGCTTCACCCGGCATGCCTTACGGTATCCCCCCGAAGAAGCAGTCAGCCGTGCTAACAACCTCAAAGGCAGCGACGCTCCAAACACCCCCGTATCAACGTCGGATGCCATTGGTACGTCTGTCGAAAGGGAGCTCGGACTCGGCGACGAGCTTGACGAGAGCAACGGCCGCATGTTCTTAGGAGCGGCGCTTTTGGATACTTTTCGGATTATGGAAGTGATTGCGAAGAAGTACCCAAATCTTCCTGACGAAACGATCGAGGAAGCCATGTCCTGCCCCGAGACCATCGATACCATCGCGCTGCTGGCGCTACGCTCTGACGAGGAGCTCAGTCCGTATATTATGAACAGGCTGCCTGAGACGGCAGAGATAACTCCAGATCCTTCACTCATTCTGACGCGCACCGATGACCTTGAGATAGACAATATTGGCTGCCCGGCTGCCGGCTATGTCGCGACCGACGAACACGAAGGACACATAAGCCCGCTCCCCGTTTTCAAGGCGCTCATTCCTTGGGCAACAAAGGTTCATCTTCTGTCGGACGAATGGCGCGAGCTAAGAGAAAAGCTCGAAAAGTAGTGCCACCTCTGGTATAATAAAACTTTATGGCATTATCACTTCCAAGCGTCGCCATTATCGGGCAGACCAATGTCGGCAAAAGCTCACTGTTCAATCGCCTCGTAAACGCACAGCAGGCGATTGTTGCTCGTGAGGCCGGTACGACGCGCGACAGCGTCATAGGCAAGGTTCGCCACGGCGAGCACGCCTTCTGGCTGGTCGATACGGCTGGCGTCAAGGATCCGGAAGACGACTTCGAAGCTACAATCCAGGAGCAGATCGAAGAAGCCGTCGAGTTATCCGACGTCATCATCGTCGCCCTCGATAGCACGCTGTACCCGAGCGACGAGGACCGCATGGTTACCAAAAAAGCCTTACGCTCGAAAAAGCCGGTTATTCTCGTGCTTAATAAGACCGACCTCAAGGGCAGCCTTCCGGACGACGAGTTCCGCCGCCTCGGCGTCACAACCATCGTCCGCACCAGCGCCGAGCATAACGTCGGTATCGACACGCTACTGGATGAAATCTCCGCGCACATTCCGCCCACCAAGGATGAAGAGCCAGATGACATCCTCAGAATCGCGCTGATTGGACGTCCGAACGTCGGCAAATCCAGCCTCTTTAACGTGCTCGCCGGAAAACAACAAGCGATTGTCGGCAACCTCGCGGGCACGACGCGAGACATCAATAGGGTGCAGGTTCGCTACCAAGGCAGAACTCTCGAGCTCCTCGACACCGCCGGTATCCGCCGCCAAGGCAAGCAAGAAGTCGGTATTGAGAAGTTCAGCGTGCTAAGAACCCTGCAAGCCATCGAGGAAGCCGACATTTGCTTCCTACTTATTGACGTCACCGAGCTTAATACCGCGCTCGACCAACGACTGGCCGGCATTATCGCCGAGGCAGGCAAGGGCATGGTATTGGTGGTCAGCAAGTGGGACATCGCTGAGAACCGCGACGCCTATACCCGAGACGCGCTTGCGCCGCAGATCAGCAACGCTTTCGATTTCGTACCATGGGTACCGCTCATCTTCACCAGCAGTGCGACCGGACAAAATGTTACCAAACTCTACGACCTCGCCCTCGACATCGACGCCAGACGAAAGCAACCGACGAAGACAAGAGTGCTCAACGACCTTCTGCAAAACGCGATACGCAAGCATCCGCCAGCAGGGCTCAAGAACACTCATCCGAAGCTTCGCTACATGGTACAGACCGACACGTCTCCTCCATGGTTCGTCATCTACGGCAGCAACTTAAAGCACCTTCACTGGAGCTACAAGCGCTACCTCGAGCGACTGCTTCGAGAGACCTACGATTACTCCGGTACGCCAATCAAGTTCAGCTTCCGGGACGAAAAGCAGATCAAAGCGAATCGTCTCAAAGAAGAGGAGCGAGACAAACTCGCCCCTTAGTATCTGGTATAGTACAGACATATGAAACTCATTTTCGGACTCGGCAATCCCGGCAGCGACTACGCTGGCACCAGGCATAATACCGGATTCATCGTGCTCGACGCGCTCGCCAAAGAAACTGGTATCAGCTTCTCTGAGAGACCGAAGTTCAGCGCCTACGTAGCCGAGCTGCCGCGTCAAGACGACAAGGTGCTACTCGTAAAGCCGACCACGTATTACAACAATGTCGGCGCGTCGGCGCGCAGCCTGATTGACTTTTACAAACTATCGGCCGCACACGACATCCTCGTCATTCATGACGACCTAGCATTACCGCTAGGCACACTCCGTATCCGACGCAAGGGAAGCGACGCTGGAAACAACGGTATCAAATCGCTCAGTAGTCACCTCGGTGACGCGTACGCCCGCCTGAGAATCGGGATTGCCCGCACCCCTCGCACCAATGACGACGCCTCGTACGTCCTCAGTCGATTCAGCGAAGCGGAGAGGAAGATAGTAAAAGAGGCTATCATACCAAAAAGTCACGAACTCATCCGAGACTTTATTCGGGACGAATTAGAAGAGACGAGCTTCACAGTACGTTAGCCGCGGGTAAAGCATACGGTAATACGGGATATCGTCTTTGGTTATAGATGCAAGCCGAAACTAACAGCAAAACCGGAGTTATGCCCGTAGCGTCTTATCGTAAGCGCTCCTAGCGGCGAGCCACCGAGCCACTTCCTGCCCGCATCATTCGCTACAGCGGTGTATTCGCACATAAAGTACCTTGGACCATCGAGACGGAGAGCATACTACCAATAACACATGGTACGCCTACGCATAATTGACTTTTTTCCATACGTATGTCAAAATCCAGCTAGCTTTCACCCCTGTCAGGGTTGGCAACCGGGTAGGAAGTGTACGTTTTTTCAAGAGGTGGTTCTATGTATTACCGTTGCTCGTTGATACCGATAGCCAAAGAACAGCTCAGCGCTGCCGTCTCAAAAGCGTGCGAACGCTCGACGCTACATGGCCGTGTCGACATATCGCGCTTTGAAACAGAGTTCGCGAAGGAATTGGCCGAGCTACTCCACGTCTACGGCGCGAAGCCGATCTTTCGATCACTGCTTCGGTACGAGAGCAAACTCGAGATTCCATGCAGTATCTCGTATCTCGAAGAAGAAGATTTCTATCTCCCGAACAGGATCGAGGAGGTCGACAGGTGCATCGATGAAGCGATCCTCGACAACAGCACCTCTGTGCGCAGCTACAGGGTGCACGGCGTTGGTCTCTACGGACCATGCGAACTCGCGCTGACCCGCGAGGTAGTCGTCCGTATCCCTTCCTGGGAG
>CAZKUV010000022.1:0-11349 GCA_964556075.1 uncultured Candidatus Saccharibacteria bacterium
TTCATAGTCGTTACTATAGCCGCCATTTATTACTTATTGCAAATTTGTTGCAATAATATCGAATACTGCAACACTAATACTTTTTGAGTACTACGACCCAAGCTCGATACTTGCCACTTACCAAGAAAACATCCCACACAGTGAGGTATTTTTCTTGGTAGCAGCGACAGGCAGACAGCGTTTCGCGCCGTGCTCGAAGTAAACTTCTGTGCGCGGCCGCTCACGAACGAACCTGTGACTATCGCCGTTTCACGGCGAGTCCCAGAACCAATCCAAATTGTATCACCAAGAAGAATACCCCACTCAAAGTGGGGTATTCTTCTTGGTAGCAGCGACAGGGATCGAACCTGTGACCTTAGGCTTATGAGTCCTACGCTCTAACCAACTGAGCTACGCTGCCAGACTATTGACACATTCATCCCCGTTGAGGAATGATCGCCTGTCGCAGAGACGATTGTAGCAGGCTGTGCGGATGTTTTCCAGAGGTAGCCTGTATTTTGACTTACGGCTTACATCTATCAACGTCCAGAGAGAATTGCTCCAGGATTGCTGCATCACGCGGATTATTGGGATAAATTTTGCGTTCTTCATAGTTTTCGCAAAGCGACCAGCGAGCCGTACTGATATCTGTGCTGCGGCGAATACCCCACATTTCGTCGTGGGTGGCAATTTCAGGGACGGGACGAAATTTCGCATAGTTTCGTATTGGCGAATTGGCGTTAACAAGCTCCCAGTTGTTATTGGGGGAGCTGGCACGAATCGCTAAGCGCTCGGAAGTAATGTTCGGATTGATTGGAATAGGCTGTCGGTTATGAAACGGCTCGCAGATATTACCTTTGAGAATCTTTCCATTTTCTTTACCGATCAATAATTCGACAGCCCAATCGTAGTCTGACGGTCTATGTTTCGTGTCAACGAGTTGTTGAACCGAAGTACCCACAATACCAAGCACCTGATCCTCATCGAAAGATTCAATCGTGTAAACAACCGCGAGATTGCCGTCAGATGTCTCAAGTACCTCGGCGATTGAGCGGCGCGGAAAATTATTTGTGATGTCACCATAATTCCTCAGATAGATATCTGGTTGGTGCCTATAAATCAGATCGTGAAGCGATCCTGCCTCGTCCTGCGTTACACGAGGAACCACTTCCTGCGCGACTACCGGATCGCCAGTTGAGTGTTCTACGAAGAGTTCGAGTCGATGAGCTCCTTGCGAGAGGTCTCCCAGCTGTATAGATAGCGAGGGCTGTTCGGCGTCGTCTCGAACAAGCGGGATAAAAAGTTCTTCTTCGTCATCAACAACGGCACGGACAATCGAGAGTGACACCTCTTGTCCGTATAATCCGTTAAACTCTGCATAAACCGGGCCGTCTTTAGGCGTAATTAGATCATACTCGGCAATTTTTGTAGGATTCTTTGAAGTTTCAAAGGCTGCCGGTATAAGCAGTACTTCTGCTTGTGGGGACAATTCGCCAAACAGCTCTTCAAGTCGCTCCCGATCGATAGGGTGGGCGTCGATCTCGTTAAAAAACGGCCAATTGGAATAGTCGCCACCAATCGAACGGTATTTGTTAACTTCTTTCAATATCCTCGGTACCGCGACACGCTCGAGAGTGACTCCGCTTAAGAATGCGGCGCCAAAACCCAAACTGGCGGTCAGCTTCTCTCTCACGAAACGTCGCCGGGTCATCATTTCTCCTAGGGGCCAAGAATGCGATTTTCCCATGCCCTCCGGGTCGTATGGCCGTACTACATGCTCGCTCATGTGTAATAGAGTATGGTATGCCTGTTCGCTGCTGTCAAACTCTTTGACCGAAGTATTAACGAGAGTATCATGAGATAAGGACATATCAGGGTAAGGATATATATCATAGAAAGGGTTGACGCTATGTCTATAGACCGCAGGTTATTACTGAGTATTGTGAGTATTATCGTAGTGATTGGACTAGCGTTCGCAGCCTTGTTGTCGCTCCGGGAGAATCGGAGTCACAAGCTCAGGATGTGGATAGTGTGACGGAGGAAACAGAAAAAGAAGAAGCAGTCGAACAAAACCACGTTGACATTTTAAATTACATCTACACGCCTGAAACAATCACTGTCAAGGTTGGTACGACTGTGACCTGGACAAATCGGGACAGTATGGCACATACCGTTACTACGTATGGAGATGCTCCCGAAGTAATTGATAGCGGCTTATTCGGGAAAGGAGAAAGCTTTAGTTTCACGTTTGACACTCCCGGAATATATGACTATCTCTGTGAACCGCATCCGTACATGAAAGGCAGAGTAGTAGTTACTGAATAAGCTCGTATGATACCTAAGATTCATCTGTTTGACGGTGAACTAACGCTGTCCCAACAGCTCCTTATTCTGCTTTGGATAACACTTATAGCGTGTATAGTTGCCGTTTGGATGCCGACAAGTAGCACGCTCGGTCAAATCGGACTGAGCGGCAAAATTCTTGCTGCCGGTCAACTACTTGGTCTCCTAGGAACGTATTTTGCTTTGACGCAGTTTATGCTAATGGGGCGAATTTCGTGGATTGAGAGAGGGTTCGGGCTTGATCGGCTCGCAAGTTTTCATCGAGTGAACGGATATCTAGCTATCGTTTGTATCCTTCTGCATCCGGTGTTTATTACGCTCAGTCACATGCTCTTAACCGAGAAGGATTTCGTTTCAGCATATATAAGTATCTTCTCTGGTCATCCATACACACTTCTCGCGCTGATTGCCGAGATACTCTTCGTGACCGTCGTAATCAGCTCGATGTATATCTCCAGAAAACGCTTGAAATTCGAAATATGGTACTTCGTCCACTTGATGGTATATCTCGCGATTATCCTGGTATCATTTCATCAGTTCGCAAACGGTACCACCCTCCTATCCTCAGACACTGCCCGCTATTTCTGGTTCGGGCTGTACGGAGCTGTCAGCGTGCATTTGCTGATTTGGCGCATCGGATTGCCAATCTATGCTTTTTTGAAGTTTGACTTCTATGTCTCTCGCGTCGAAACTGAGACACCAACCGTTACATCGATTTATATAAAAGGACATAGTCTTCGGAATTTTCGAATTAAACCTGGTCAATTCATTATGGTTCGTATTATCACTCGTGAGCTTTGGTGGCAAGAGCACCCGTTTACTGTGTCCTGGATTCCAAAAGATGACGAATTGAGAATTACCGTTCGAAGGGTCGGGGACTATACTGCTACGCTACAGAATCTGAAACCGAGCGCGAAAGTAATAGTCTCGGGACCATATGGTAGATTCACAAGCGACGTCGCGGTAACAGATAAACGTCTTTTTATCGCTGGGGGCATAGGCATTACTCCGTTACGAAGTCTGGCTGAGCAGGCAGTGAGGCATAACGTAGACGCTGTGTTGCTATATGCGAACAAAACCGAATCCGACGTGCCACTGAAAAACGAACTCGATACTATTGGCATTAAGACGGTATATGTATATAGCGAAAAGCCTCCGGAAGGAGAAAAGCAAGGTATGATTGATGGGGAGATGATTGAGCGACTAGTGCCGGATGTTAGGCAACGCGATGTCTATATCTGCGGTCCACATCCAATGATGACAACGCTTCTCCAGGAGCTAAGAAGTCGAGGTGTTTCACCAAAGCAGATTCACTACGAGAGTTTCGCTCTTCATAACGCATGAAAGGGGTTTATATGAACATACTAACCATGTTTTCGCACACAGGACATCATCACGAGGATGGGGCAGCGGAAAGCGCTTCGACGTTAATCGTGCTTGGGGTGATAATCGGCGGGGCTGTATTCTTAGCGGCGCTACTTGTCGTGATTAATTTCCTCCGATCCCCTGCCCGACAATTCTCTGTCGTCAACGAAGACGAAGATCAGCAAGAACAGTTTGAAGTCGAAGAATAAAACACAGAGTTTATACCTACGTAAACTAATGGTGGACGAAGCGTAAACTAATTTCGTCGCGTCTAACGGGTATCTAAATTCTCGGCGAGTTATTGATGTTTGACATCGCTGGTCAGGCGACAACTTACCAGGAGTCAATGCCGGTAATTGGAAGGGGCAAATTCAAGAATTGCGTCCCCGATTCTATTTCCGAATTCGGCGGCTACGCTATGGTTGCTGGGAATATCCTGTTCGAATACTCTGATACGAGAATCTATTTTTGTGCCTCGTTGGAAGACATATTTTCCGATTTTATCGGAAGGACTCGATCCACTACCGTGCAGCACAGTGGCATATGCATGCGTCCACGCATAATACGTGTCACCCGACGTGTCCTGAAAATTCTCTTCGTCGGCATTCTTGCAAGCCAGGACTGAACTTCGCCATTCAGTCATCTCATGTAGAATTTCTTGGCTAGCCATATCCGGGAGGTCAAACATCGCGGAACTGTCAAACCATCTGGCGTACTGCCTGGAGCCAATCCAGAGTGACTCTAGGGCAGGTAGTACACGATTTTCATTCAGGTCTAGGGCAACCTCGAATTGCTGATCGAAACTTAGCGGGTACTCTTGCTCGCTCGCCACGGTAATAAATTTATCCTTTAGCCTTTTTATCGAATCGTAGTGGATAAAACTCTGCTCCGAACCTCCGAGACGGTCAGTAAATTGAACTAATTGCGGACTCCTAGCAAGTTTGGACGACAACGATGGTTGTTCCAAACTAATTGAAGGACGACTGTTGATCACACTCTGAATCCTACGGACAGTCGTTTCGATATCTGGGTGTATCGGTTGAGGGCGGTCCGCAACCGATTCCTCTACTAATTTGAATAATGGCGGAGATGGAGGGATGACCCTATTGATTACTTGACCGCAACTATAAAGAGCAGTGTAGCCGATCATTTTTAGCAAGGTTGACACCCGGAGGGAATATTCGCGTTCTTGCGTCGATTTAGAAAACTCCGACATAATACGTTCATATATTATTACAGCATAAATATGAATGTTTAGCAATGAATGAGTATGGCTATGGATTTATGCATCCAATACACGACAGATTTTGATATTTAACGGTGGTACGAAACTCTACCGACACCTTCCATCTAACCATATATGGGCTCCGTTCATCGCTCATTTATTCTCAAGCCAGTCCTTCGCGATGATGTCGATAGGGTATAATAAAGCTATATGAAAAGGGGCATCATTCTCGTTTGTATGACAGTGCTCAGCGCGATTGGTTCATACCTTCCGGTCATGGTTGGGCTTGGCTCTTTACTAGGGGGATGGAGTCTTCTCGGCGGGCTGATCGGCGGACTGGCGGGAATTTGGGTAGGGCTGTTTCTCACTCGGCAGCTGGAGTTGGAGTAGATGAAGTATCTCGTAGCCGTTAGTGGGGGGATTGATTCCGTCGTACTACTCGACAAGCTCGCATCGGAAGGTAAACACGAGCTTGTGGTTGCGCACTTTGATCACGGAATTCGCAAGGAATCGTTTCTCGACGCGCAGTTTGTTGAGAGGCTCTCCAAAAAATACGGCGTTCCGTTTGAAACGAGGCGTGAGGAGCTTGGTAAATACGCAAGTGAAGAGTTGGCACGCGAACGCCGCTACGCGTTTTTAAGGGAAATGGCTGCTAAACATGATGCTACGATTGTGACCGCACATCATATGAACGATATCGCGGAAACTATCGCGATAAATTTGTCGAGAGGAACCGGATGGCGCGGATTGGCAGTGCTTGATAGTGACATTTACCGTCCTTTGTTAGGGATGACGAAGCTTGAGATTTGGGAGTACGCGGATAAAAAGCGATTAGATTGGCGTGAAGATAGTACGAACGCAACGGATGCTTATCTACGTAATCGTCTGCGACCGAAGCTATCAGACAAAGACCTTGTGCTCCAGCTTGCCGCCTTAAGAGCACGACAAGTAGAAGTAAAACATGAAATTGAGAGCGAAATCAGAAAGTTCGTCAGCGAAGAATTCAGCGAATATAGCCGGTACTTCTTTACGCAGATAGATTCAGTTGTTGCTTTGGAGTTGCTTCGAGCAATCGCAGTACTGGTAACCGGTCACAGCCTCACTCGTCCTCAACTGGAGCAATCATTACTAGCAATTAAAACCGCGAGACCAGGTACTCGATTCCCATTCGGCGGGACTTGGCTGCATATTAACAAGAAGACTTTCAATCTGTCTGTCAAAACCCCTTGAAAAATGCTATATTAGTATGAGAATAGTGTTTTTTTGGTAGAAGTGGGGAAGGATAGTTAAGACTTTTTATGGCAGCAAAGATGCAACCACCTAAAAAAATAAATAACCTTGTAAGACTTGCGATTTTCTGGGCGATTGTTGGAGTGGCTCTTTTTATTGCAATCGGCATGTCGTTTAACACACCGGAACTCGAAGAGGTACCAATTTCCGAGGTCATATCGCAGGCTAACGAAGGAAAAATTGATCGAATCGAAGGCACTGGTAATAATTTGGAGATAACCCCGAAAGGATCCGATGAGCCTACCCAGAAGTCGTACATCCAGGGGGGTGTTAGCGCGCTTTTGAAAGACGAGGTACTTACAAGCGAGGGAGAGGCTGCAATTGTCGATCAACCGCCTTCCGAACTTGGTTCGACAATCTGGAATATTGTGCTTGTACTCGGGCCGGTCGTACTGATTGTTGCTTTCTTTATGATCATGATGCGCCAAGCGCAAGGACAGAATAACCAAGCGCTCGGCTTCGGAAAATCTAAGGCAAAGCTATACGGCATAGATAAAGAAAAGGTATCGTTTTCGGATATTGCAGGTAACGATTCTGCTAAACAAGATCTTGAAGAAGTTGTTGACTTTCTTAAGCATCCCAAGAAGTATGAAAGCTTGGGCGCCAAGATTCCGAAAGGCGTGCTGCTTGTCGGCAGTCCTGGTACAGGTAAGACAATGCTTGCGCGCGCTGTCGCTGGGGAAGCGAACGTGCCGTTTTTCAGCATTTCCGGTTCGGAATTCGTTGAGATGTTCGTAGGTGTCGGTGCATCTCGTGTACGGGATTTGTTCGCCAAAGCAAAGAAGAACGCTCCAGCCATCATTTTTATTGACGAAATCGATGCCGTCGGTCGCCGTCGCGGTTCCGGCATGGGTGGTGGACATGATGAGCGTGAACAAACTTTGAACCAGATTCTGGTTGAGATGGACGGATTTGAAACCGGTACAAATGTCATTATCCTCGCCGCAACCAACCGAGCGGACGTCCTTGACCCTGCATTGCTTCGTCCTGGTCGCTTTGACCGACGAGTTAATATTATGCTTCCTGAGAGGAAAGACCGCGAGGAAATCCTGAAGGTACATTTCAAGAACAAACCAATTGACGATACGGTCAATTTGAGCGCTCTAGCCGCTAAGACTGCTGGCAGTAGCGGTGCGGATCTCGCGAATATTGCCAACGAAGCAGCGATTATCGCGGCAAGGCGTAACTCGAGCACGATTAGCAATAAGGACATTACTGAGGCCTTCGAGAAAGTCGCGATTGGTCCTGAGCGCAAGACCAAGGTCATGAGCGATAAGGATAAGGAGTTAACAGCCTACCACGAAGCCGGACATGCCATCGTCGGTCATGTGCTACCGGACAGTGACCCGGTTCATAAGGTTACTATTATTCCTCGAGGGGCAACTGGCGGCGTGACATGGTTCCTTCCTCCAGAGGACAAAAGTTACACTAGCGTCTACGAATTCAAGGACGTACTGGCTCGCGCCATGGGTGGACGCGTCGCCGAGAAGATTATCTACGGAGAAGACGGCATTACGACTGGAGCTGGTAGCGACCTTCGCAAAGCTACCGAAATTGCACGCGACATGATTATTGAGCAAGGCATGGGATCCAAGCTGCGTGACCAGGTATTCCATGAGGACAATGGTGGTATGGTGTTTGATAGAATGACCAGAGAACGTCCATACAGCGAGGCGACCGCCCAAGAAATTGACAAAGAAGTCGAATCGCTGATTAAGGAGGCTGGTCGTCGCGCTGAAGCCGTCTTGAAGAGTAATCGAAGCTACCTCGATACGTTGGCTGAACAGCTTCTCAAAGAGGAAACAATCGAAGAGGATCGGGTTGCTGAAATTCTAAAAGGAGCAAAGCTTCCAGCGGAGGCTAGGCTGTACTAACGCCTAGAAGGTGGCTCAATGGGTCGATTTCGAAACGCTGTCGCAAGGGTTAATTCAAAGGTATCGGTGCAACTTGCGGCAAGTATGCTTGCCGGGTCGACATTTTTGTCAGCACTACTTGGTCTTGGGCGCGAACGACTTTTAAACGGGACGTATTATGACACGTATCCTGTGGGTATTGACGCGTATCAGGTCGCGTTTACAATACCAGACTTCATGTATATTATTTTGGTTTCCGGAGCGCTGAGCGTTACTTTCATACCCGTCTTTAACCAACGGCTCGCGAGCGGTAACAAGAAATCTGCTTGGAGATTATCGACTAGCCTTATAAACTTCATGGCGCTACTTACACTCACTGCCAGTATATTAATCATTATATTCGCCGAACCGCTGGTACGATATGTCGTAGCACCTGGACTTGATGAATCTGGTAGAAACTTGGCGATAAGCATGATGCGAGTTATCGCCGTTAATCCGTTCTTGTTTGCGGTATCTACTGTGATAGCGAGCATGCAACAAGCTGTCGGTCGTTTTACATTTTTCGCGCTCGCACCGATGATTTACAACATCGGAATCATTATAGGAATTTTGTTCTTCACCGACGGCATAACTATCTTCGGCTGGCGCGTGTTTGACGGTGGCATTATGGGGGTCGCATTGGGAGTCGTCCTTGGTGCTATTATGCAATTGGTTGTGAGTTCGATTGGTTTATTCGGACTTGGATTTGATTATCAGTTCAAAATTTATCGAAAAAACCAAGGCTTCCGCCAAGTGCTTCGATTGCTACAGCTTCGTGCTCTCGACCAAGGGGCGGATTACATTACGATGATTGCAGAAATCAATCTCACTTCGCGCATGGCGGCGGGCTCGGTTCGCGCAGTCCAGACTGCATCCATGCTTCACGTGATGCCAGTTAATCTTATTGCCTTATCGATAAGTACGGCGGCATTTCCAAGTTTAACCGTTAGACTCGCTCAAGGACGTCCTGATTTATTCAAGAAGGAACTGCAGTCTGTGATGAGGGTTATTATCTGGCTAATACTTCCCGTCGCAATGATTACGTTTTTCGCTCGAGGTTATGTAGTCGAATTCGCAAAACCCGGAGGTGAACCGCTTATGGCGGACTTGCTTGGTGTCTTCGCCGTAGCGATTGTCGCACGGGCTATTTACCACATCGCAGCACGGAGTTTTTACGCCCAACAGGATACTAAAACACCACTGTATGTATCAATTTTCATGATTGTCTTAAATATTCTTCTTGCTATTTGGTTTACGATGAAGCTTGGCCTTGGCCCTCACGGTATTGCTTGGGCAGCTTCAATCGCCGCGGCTATCGAAGTAATCGTACTGTTCGTTATAATGTCGCGTCGTATTCCGGGTCTATTCGATAAAGTTTTTATACATGCGATAGCTCGGATGGCCAGTGCGACCGGATTCATGGCGGTTGTAACATACGCAGCCGTCCGTACATTGCCACTGCTTGCTGACGGGCGAGGTATTGCAACAACCGCTCCGCGCTTCATATTAATCACGGCGATTAGTCTCGTTGCGTATGTATTTTTCAGTTGGCTATTACGACTGAGGGAAGTCGATCCAATTCTGAACAGGACGAAAAAGATATTATTCAGTGAGACGTAGTAGGACGAAAAAGTAATGAATCAAGAAGCAATACGAAACTTTTGCATAATTGCGCACATTGACCACGGCAAGTCGACGCTTGCCGACCGCATGATGGAAATGACGAGCACAGTCGAAAAGCGTGAGATGAAGAGTCAGTTGCTCGACAGTATGGAACTGGAGCGCGAAAAGGGGATTACCATTAAACTGACACCGGTAAGGATGAAGCACAAGGGGGTGAGCCTGAACCTGATTGATACCCCTGGACACGTGGAGTTCAGCTATGAAGTTAGCCGCAGCCTTCAGGCGTGCGAAGGGGCAATTCTCGTAGTCGATGCGAGTCAAGGCATCCAAGCGCAAACGCTCGCTAACGTTTATCTAGCGATTGAACAGGATCTAACCATTATACCTGTGCTAAATAAAGTGGATCTGCCCGCTGCGGACGTACCGCGAGTTAGCAAAGAAGTTATCAACTTGCTGGGTTGCAAGGAAGAGGAAATCATTAAAATCAGCGCTAAAACTGGAGAGAATGTCGACCAGGTACTTGATGCAGTCGTGGAACGGATTCCAACTCCAAGGGGTAAGAATGAGACCGCCACTCGTGCGCTTATTTTCGACAGTTATTACGATGATTATCGCGGAGTTATTCTATACACCAGAATCGTTGACGGTACAATTAAAAAAGGCGATTCTATTGAGATGATTGCGACCGGAGCGCATGGTATCGCGCTAGAGGTTGGCCATCTCAGCCCGGCAATGAACCCTGATCAGGAACTATCAACGGGAGAGATTGGGTATATAGTTACTAACCTTAAAACTACGCGTGACGCCAAGGTCGGTGATACCGTGACGGTGCAAAGAAATAAAGCTACTGAAGCGCTTCCCGGATATCAGAACGTAAAGCCGTTTGTCTACGCGGGTTTCTTTCCAGTCTCAAACGAGGACTATAACGATTTAAAGGAAGCGGTTGAAAAACTATCCCTAAGTGATTCCGCGCTTCAGTTCGAGCCGGAGAATTCGCCAGTACTTGGGTTCGGCATTCGGATTGGCTTTTTAGGACTACTTCATATGGACATAATTCGCGAACGGCTTGAACGCGAATACGACCTTGATTTGGTTGTCACCAACCCGAGTACGGACTATCTAGTGACACTGACAGGTGGGGAAGAGATAAATATTATGTCTGCGTCGAACCTGCCTGAGATTACTAAAATTTCTGAAATCAAAGAACCGTGGATAAACGGAGAAATCGTCGTGCCGAGCGAATATATCGGCGGTGTTATACAACTCATCGTCAGCAAGCGCGGTCGCCAGAAAAATCTTAGTTATATAGATGAGCGCGCTCTCATCAGCTTTGAGGCCCCGCTTGCGAACCTGCTTACGGATTTTTATGACCAACTAAAAAGTATAACCAGCGGGTATGGATCATTTAATTATGATTTGGCGGATTATCGCTCCGAGGACCTAGTCAGAGTAGATTTCTATGTAGCCGGAGATATGGTTGATGCTCTAAGCGTCATGTGTCACCGCTCTGAGGCGCAGAGTCTTGGGCGCGAAACTGTCAAGAAACTTAAAGATGTTATACCGAGACAGAATTTCCAGGTTGCTCTTCAGGCAGCTATCGGGGGCAAGTTCATCGCCAGAGAAGACATCAGC
>CAZKUV010000023.1:0-10116 GCA_964556075.1 uncultured Candidatus Saccharibacteria bacterium
CGACCTCACGGTCCCAAACCGCGCGCGCTAGCCAACTGCGCCACACCCCGAGGGTATTTACTGGAGAGATTATAGCCTAATTATGCAACTTTTTCCAGTATCTCTTAGAAGAATGTGTTCGAGTATAATAGATGCATGAAAGATTCACCGTATAACGCTCCGGACTTCAGACTCAAAGACTCTGAAGGAGTTGTTCATTCGCTTTCAGATTATCAAGGAAAGTGGCTAATACTTTATTTTTATCCACAAGACGATACTCCCGGATGTACTGTAGAGGCTTGTGCAATGCGTGATGCTCGAGATGATTTAACAGACCTCGGTGCTGAGGTAGTTGGCATAAGTCGTGATGACGCGGATTCTCATGGGCGATTTAAAGCGAAGTATAATCTAAACTTTACATTATTGAGTGACCCTGAGATGCTTGCCATCAGGTCATACGGCGCTTGGGGTAAGAAGCAGTTCGGTAAGGAAGGGGTACTTCGAAAGACATTTATTATCAATCCTGAAGGGCAGGTCGTGAAAGAGTTTGGACGTGTTATTCCCGAGGGGCATGGTAATCAGGTCGTACGCGAGCTTACAAGGCTGCAATCGGAACAGTAATACTTTCAATTACATATAGTGATATAATATTGACAGTATAGCACTGATAGTATTTAATGTGCTGAGTAATTTATTCCTGAAAAACATTGAACAGATTTGAAAATTCATCATTCCACTCTCTAAATGAGTTGTCTCAAGAAGGTGTTGCCAATAGATTCGATGGGTTCGAATTTACAATTCCTTCAGGCAGCACCATTGAAGACGGGCTTCTCGCGGTATTTGAAAGGTATGATTTCCAAATGGGTGACAAAAAGCCGTTCCGCGATATCGTAGAGATGCTCGCTATGGACATACCTGAAATTGCACGAACAGTTGAACTGGAGCGCCATCCAATAATAGGCGCTCGCAAATTAGTTCATGCCAAAGCAGTACGGCAGTATCAGAGGCAACTGAATGACAATGAAATCTGGTATTTCAAAGAAGCGGTCCGTAATCACGATAGAGAGCTTTCTGCCGATTTTACTTCGCTTGAGTCATGGGTCAAAACATCGGATGCACATGATTTACAAACCTCGCTTGAGAATTCGACAGGGACTATTGACGTTTGGGGAGTGCTTAGTCACCCGATGCTAGAAACTAGTGTAATCATAACATCGAAAAGAAGCGGTGGAATATTCGACCGCAAGAAAGAAGTTGAAGGACTATATCTCTATGACAGAGAAACGGAGCACTCTGTGGGTTTTGGCGTTGAAGCAGTCGAAACAATGCGTGTTCCGTATCCTTTTGATTCGGCTGGAAAAACACGTATCCATGCGAATCGGTGCGCACTCGACTGTTATTTGCCGGGAATCGATGGGGGCGACATCCCTAACGTGGGAATGTTACGTATCTCGATACCCACAGAGAATCGTTGCGTTTCTATACCGCTTGGTGCAGCTAATACGGCGCTGCCAAGAACCCGTATCACCGACTCCTAGCGTGGTCGTTTTGCTGCTATTTTTCGCGCTGCTTCGGCAAAATGATCGTCTATAACAGTAGGAGTAAATTCGCCATATCTTCTCGTGACAGCTTTTTCGATAAGAAAATCGGCAACCGCAGGATTCTTTGGCAATATTGACCCGTGAAGATACGTGCCTATGACGTTATTGTAACGAGCACCTTCGCTGCCATCTTCACCATTGTTTCCTGCTCCGCGTAAAACTGTTCCGAACGGGATAGCCTGTTGACCGAGAAATGTCTGACCGCTATGGTTTTCGTAACCTATGATCTCGCCAAACTCAGTACTCTGCGTGATTATATTACCGATCAGGCGCTCGTGTCCTGCGTACGTATGGCAGTCCAAAAGTCCGATTCCCTTAATAATGCGACCTTCTTGTGTTTTGAAAAATTTTCCAAATAGTTGATATAGCCCACAGACCATCAGCATTGGCACCCCGTTGTCAGCTAATTTTATCAATGTCGGACCTATAGAGAGTAAATCTCTCTGAATCTTTTCCTGACCTGAGTCCTGTCCGCCACCGCCGATGATAATATCAACATTACGTGGAAATGAATCACCCGGATTGTAGGCTAATAGGTTTACGTCATAACCGTGCCACTCCAGGCGTCGCTTGACAGTCAGCACATTCCCCCAGTCGCCATAGATATTCATATCGCGAGAATAAAGGTGGAGTAGGGTAATGGACTGATTCATGTAAGCGATGCCTCCGTGCCGGTCAGCTTGCCAATTTCGCGTCTGACTGAGAGCATTGCGGTGTAGGTGCAGTAGATACGTTTTGGACTATCGGTGTTATTGTCAATAAACTCACGAAGCGCTTTGCTAAGATTAGTGTTAACGTCGGCAACTGGGACTTCATCGTATTGTAATCGCAAGGCCATATCAAACGCTCTTATGCCGCTCACCATTCCGACACCATTCTTTGTGAGACTTGAAAAGTTCACATCCCACAGCCACGACATATCACGCCCATCGGCATAATTGTCGTTGATTGCTATCATGGTCGCGTATCCTTCTGAAGGAAAAGATGCGAGCGATAAGCGGAATCCAGCGGGGTTTTTTACCAGCACAATCTCCAAAGGGTGACCATTCACCTCGAAGCATTCCCCTCGTCCGAATGCGGGGGTGATCAACTTCAACGTTTCAATCATCTTACCTTCATCGAAATTGTTATCCATTATCATTCGGCACAGTGCGATTGCTGCGGTGGCATTCAGCACGTTGTAAATGCCGTTAATTTTCAGATCAACCGATACTCTTTTCCCAGAGTATGCGAACACGGCTCGCTGTCCTTCAAGTTTTTCAAGACTGGTGTCATGCTTTGTTCGCCTCGAAGATTCCAATACGGATTCACTTCCACGTCCATGAAGATCGTCATCGGATGGAAAAAGTCCTTTTAAGTCTGGATGTGTACCAAAGGTGTGAATAGGGACTGACAAAGAAAGATTCGCAAGCCTCGGATCGTCCCGGTTAAGTACGACGCCTTTTTGAGCTTGTCTGGCAATTTTCGCAACGAGACGAGCCACGGTGTCGATTTCACCGAATCGATCAAGCTGATCACGCATAACATTTAAGATAAGGACATAGTTTGGATGGATTGACTCGACAAACCGTACACCATGCGCCTCATCAAGCTCTAATACGGCAATATCAGCAGTAAGGTTTCCCCTATTGTCAATTTCACCGAGCAGTGCTGCCGCTACGCCACGGGTAAAATTACTACCGGTACGGTTGGTAAATACCTTTAGTCCTTGCCCTTCGAGGAGCTCAACTACCATTTTCGTTGTGGTCGTCTTACCATTACTGCCGCTTACTACAACAACTCCATGGGGTAGTTGAGCCAGAGTACGTCCGACGAAGTCTGGATCTATCTTTTCGACAACAAGACCAGGCAGTGCTGACCCACCACCACGCAGTGAGGCGGCGTACTTGACGGCTTTTCCGAGCCAGGTTGCATATGGCTTTGACATTGTTTCTATTATACTACGGGAACATTGTCATTTTTTGTCGACGGGTATACGCTAATAAGTGCATGAAGGGTATGGGCAAGAAGAAAAATAATGGTTTTACAATCGTTGAACTACTGGTAGTCATCGTGGTGATTGCCATTCTAGCTGCCATATCCGTCGTTGCTTATACTGGCATTCAACAACGTACCAGGGATAGTGCTCGTGAGAGTGACATAGCGGCAATCGTTAAAGCGCTTGAACTGTATTATATCGATCATGGTCAGTTTCCACCTGGCTCCGGTTCTACCGTTATCAACTCATCCTGGAGCACAACGGCTGACGCAAGCTGGGGTAACCTGGCTAGTCATTTAGTCCCAGATTATATTTCTGAGCTACCTCGCGACCCAATAAGTACGCCGGGAGCTAATCCTCAATCCCTCGGAAACTATAACTACGGATACTTTCGTGATAATTCCGGAGTTTATTGCGGTCCGGCGAGACAAACGTACATCATTGTATATAATCTTGAATCTCAACCTCGAAAGAACACCTTCATTGGGAATTGTGACACAGCAAATTATTCATCCCTTGGCCCGTACTCATCAAGTAACTACCGTGTCGTCAAGTAGGAGTTGATCACATTCTTAAACCGAGGAATGTCGTAGTATAATACGGTTATGGTTATATGGGGCATGATGACTTGGTGGTATACCGACGGATGGCGTCAATGTCTTATAAGGGTAAAAGATAGAATTGCAAGCGCGCTTGATTTTTTTTCAATCGGCTTACTATTTAAAACATTGTTTTCCCCATTTCGTCAGATAGCGGCAGGAAATGTTAAGGGACCGCTTGATGTGCAAATACGCGCATTCTTCGACAGACTGGTATCTCGGTGTATTGGGGCAGTAGTACGACTGATTATGATAAGTGTCGGTTGCGTCGTGATTCTGGTAAATCTCCTGTTCGGTGGAGTTATGCTGATCTTCTGGGCTTTAATACCGATACTTCCATTGGTTGGCTTAACATTATATCTAATCGGGTGGCTACCGTGGATCACATAACGTTCAACTATTCAAGTAGTCGAGCAGCCAAAGCGAGATTCGCGCGCAGAATGAAGGGCTTGTGGAAAGCAGTTTTTACGGCAGTATTCTTCATCCTCGTACTTCTTGGCATCGGACTGTTGGCAATTGGGCAGCCTGTTGGATGGTTTGTATTCACTTTAGCGGCTCTTCCTGCCATGATGGTTGGCTGGTACGAAGGGGAATTAAGGAGGCTACCAAAACAGCGTGTCGAAACCACGGTTGATGATATTCTGGCCAGCGATATTCTGGCACTACTACCGCCTGAGCCGACACCACATGATATAGCCGTCGCGATTGGTCAGACGGAAAGCGGCCTGTTTTTTTCCGCTCGATTTGGCATAACTCCCGCACTGCTCCAGAATATTGCTCCAAAAGACTCACAGTCGACTCCAGGTTTGTGGCGCGAAGCTTGGCGTTTGCGCGATAGAATCGGTCAGCAATTTATTACTGGAGGCATTCTATTGATCGCACTAATTAAAGATCTGCCAGACCATGAACTGATGCTATCTCGACTGCACCTTCACCAGGATGACCTGATAGCAGGGGTTAAGTGGCAACAGCGCATACTCAGCTTGATACAGCAACACACGAAACCGAAACGTACGGGTGGCATAGCACGCGATTGGTCGTTCGGTTATATCCCTACGCTCGATCGTTTCGGACAGAATATCAGCGAACAGATTTCAAGAGGTGGCTTACTGGCGGTTGAACTTGAAGCGCATAAGGATGCTGTATCCCAAATGATTAAAACATTCGGCAGCGACGGGAGGCAGAACGTAGCTCTAATTGGGGGTCAGGGGTCAGGAAAAACATCGATTGTGCATGCATTCGCGGCGCAATTACTCGACGCGTCCTCTCCGCTTCCTGAATCGCTCAAGTTCCGACAAGTTTTCGTTCTTGACGCCGCAGCTCTGATGGCCGCAGCCCCAGGCAAGGGAGAAATAGAGAAATTGATTATGCAGGTACTCGGGGAAGCCTATGCTGCCAAGAACATCATTGTCTGCCTTGAGAATGCTGAACTCTTTTTTGAAGACGGCATCGGATCTATTGATCTTACGAATGTACTTCTGCCAATCCTAGAAGCAGGACGCTTGAGGATGATTTTAACTATGGATGAGCAGAAGTACTTAAAGATTGGTGGTCGCAATGCTGCTTTAATTACTGCGATAAACCGCATCAGCATCGGTCCGGCTTCATATGAAGAGACACTCGCGATTATGCAGGACCAGCTGATTAGAATCGAATTCCTCTACAAGGTGACGTATACATACCAAGCGCTACAGGAGTCCTATCGATTAAGTGAAAGGTACGTATATGATTTAGCGCAACCAGGTCGTGCTATGAAACTGCTTGAATCGTCTGCTACCTACGCAGAAAACGGCTTGGTAACGATAAACTCTGTTCACCAGGCAATTGAAAAGACTCTCGGCGTTAAAGTTGGCGTAGCGAGTAGCGAGACAGAGCGCGAAACCCTGCTTAATCTAGAGGAACGAATCCATGAACGGATGGTTAACCAAACCCGCGCCGTACAAGTTGTGAGCGATGCGTTACGTCGGGCTCGTGCTGGTGTAAGAAATGAGAATCGACCAATTGGTACCTTTCTGTTTCTCGGTCCTACCGGCGTGGGTAAAACCGAGCTCTCTAAGGCTCTTGGAGATATTTATTTCGGAGGAGAAGATAGGCTTATTCGGCTCGATCTAAATGAATTTGTTCGGACGGATGACGTCGCCAGGCTGATAGCGGATGGTGCTGAAGACCCGACGAGTTTGACAACTCAAGTTATGAAGCAACCATTCAGTGTAGTACTGCTAGATGAGATCGAAAAAGCCCACCCATCAGTTCTGACGACGCTGCTCCAGCTGCTGGATGAAGGTATTCTTCGAGATATTAAAAACCGCGAAGTAAGTTTTCGTGACACAATTATTATCGCGACATCGAACGCTGGCGCCGACAGAATAAGAGAGTACATCGAGCGCGGATATCAATTAGAGCAGTTTGAAAAAACATTTATCGACGAGCTAATTAATAGCAATCAATTTAGGCCAGAGTTCTTAAACAGGTTTGATGAAATCGTATTATTTAGACCGCTCGAGAAACCAGAATTAATGAAGGTCGTGGATTTAATAATCGCAGGAATTAATAAAACTTTGGCTCTACAAAAAATTACCGTTTTCGTTGAAGACGCCGCAAAGGCGCATCTAGTAGAACAAGGCTATGACCCTAGGCTTGGAGCTCGTCCTCTTCGTAGAGTAGTGCAGCGGGCAGTGGAGAATACAGTTGCTAAACAGATGCTATCTGGTGCCGTTGGACCTGGAAGTGTCATCACTATAACTCTTGACCAAGTCCAGCAGATTCTGGATACGCATCGTGCGGCAGAAGACATTGTCTCTGGCGCTGCTACTTAATCGTTAGGTTTTTAAAAGTAACATATATTACTGCTTTTCCACCTGCAAGCCAGTACAGTGTTACATAGCCTAAATGTAACAAAAGGAGAGTCAAGCTCATGGCAGATATAGATGACGAACGAACAGTAATTGTAGACAGGGAAGTCCGGGATACCCGCGAAGTTGAAGACAGAAGCTCACCGCTTGGCTGGATAATCTTATTACTCGTGCTCCTGTTTGCCGCATGGTATTTTCTGTTTGGCAGCGGATCTGGATGGTTAGGCGGTAGCGGTACCGATACTACTAGCGAACTTGAGAATAGTAATGAGGTGCCGACGGTGACACCAGGTACGAACGGTAGTACTGATGAGTTCGACGCTGAAAATAATAGCGAAGGTTCGGTGGATGCAATGAATGATGAGGGATTACCTGAATCCACAGAAGAATAGGGAAAGTTACATAGGATTATTATCGAGCGATTGCCAGAGATGAAGACTGGCAATCGTTCTGTATGGACGCCAGTTCTCGGCAGCCGCGACGAGTTCATTTTTAGGTGGGAGTGAATCCCATTTGTAAAGTTTAAGCATAGCACGCTGAAGACCAGCGTCGTCAGGGGCAAAAACATCAGGACGAAGAAGCGTAAACATGAGAAACATCTGTGCCGTCCACACCCCGATACCTTTTACAGCGGTTAGTTCGAGAATTACTTCTTCGTCACTAAGTGATTCAAGATGGTTATATACTTCTGGATTTGAAACGAAGTGGCTCGCAAGATCTCTAATATATCCTGCCTTTTGTTTGGACAACCCTATCGTCTTGATGTCTTCGTCGCTTAAAGCAACAACTCTGACCGGATCCATGCCTGTCTTTTCTGTGAAACGGGATGCGATTGCGTTGGCTGCAGCAACCGAGACTTGTTGTCCAATAATTGACCGGGAAAGAGATGCGAAGTAATCTCCCCGTGGCATAGGTTGTTCCAGTTGTTGAGATGCAATTAGTTTTCCAAGCAAAGGGTCCGCCTGTTTTAGCGTATATTCGGCGATGCGGATTAAATCCTCTGTCATTTCCCTATAATACTACCTCTTAATCTGGTATGCTATCAGCATGCAGACAGGTGAATTCATCGTCCATCGGGAGATGGTCGGTATTATAAGGGACATTTGTAAAGAGCGTGGCATTGAGTTTGCAGGCTATTCTGATGATTGGCTGCTTGAACTGAAAAAAGCTAATAAGAAATGGCGAGTATTGGGCTATAAATTTAGCTTGAATGATGCCGTATCTTCATCGATTGCAGGCGATAAGGTAGCTACGCACATCCTGCTTGAAAGTGTCGGAATACCAAGTGTCAAGCATGAACTACTGCGACCGAAGATTACAGACAAGCAGAAAGAATCTTTACTCTCCTGGGATAAAATCGTCATGAAACCTTTGGATGGATCAGGCGGACACGGAGTTAGGTCATTCAATCAAGTCGATTACGCCATTGAATGGATTGAATCAACAGGCCATCCAGCGTGGGCGGCGTCCCCATTTTTGGATATCGTGCGTGAAATCCGTTTTGTTCTCCTCGATCAAAAGCCACTTATTGTCTATGAGAAGCAACCCGTACTCATTGACGGTATGAAGATGTTTAATCTTGGGCTCGGCGCTACCCCTAAGGATATTGAGCCTGATACGAAACTTATCCACCTTGCAGCTCAGGCGCAGGCTGCTTTGGGACTACGACTTTCGGCAGTCGACGTTATTGAGACTACCGAGGGGGAAAGTTTGATATTAGAGATTAACAGCGGCTTCATGATGGAACACTACATTCGTTACTCGCCTGAACATAAGGCTCGTGCTATCAATGCATATCGTAAGATTATCGATGCGGTAATTAGCTCGTGATGTGCCAGGGCTGTGATAGGTGGTATGATTGAGTCATATTACCCAACAAAGGAGCATGAAGATGCCACGAAAAAAACGCCGCCAGCAATTGAACAACTTACACATAGTATTATTTGGAATTGTCATCGGCCTATTTTGTCTGTTGGTTATTACTATCGCTGATCGACACCTCATTACAGTCGACTCGGTGAGCACAGTATCGACTGAGGACCGAGTTAATCTAGGCATTATGCGATATGAATTTGTCGATGGAACAGCTCAAACGAGAAATGATGAAACTTTCCTTAACTTAAAGAACTTTTTACTTTCGCTTGCCGAAGAAGATGTCGCACAAGGCTGCGATTCTTACTACAATGTATTGCTTGCAAGTAGCGATGAAAAACAGGTGCTTCTCAAATATGGATGTCCGTTCCCAAATGCTCGGATGTTCGCAGTGAACGAAAACGGGGAATGGAAAACGCTTTCGCCGACTAATCAGTTTGATATGCTCGGCGTTCCGTCTTGTGAGCATGTCGAAACGAATAGCATTGAGAGATCAATCGCACCGATTTGCGTGAACGGATTGAGTGCCACGAATGAGTCACAGGACCTTACCTACGTAGTCAGATAAGCGCCTCTGATTTGTAACGGGAAGAATAAGGATAGGCAGTAGAGTGATTAACTCGAGTTTTGAAGAGGGTTTCTATCTTATTTACCTATTGAAATGAGAGTTATTAAAGTAATGTATAGATACCCGGGCTTGTTATAGGGTTGTACAATAGATAGGTATGACCAAATCGACAAAAGAATTTTTCTACGATGAAGACAGCGGAAGAATTCTAGGCATCATCGCTAAAGACAGTACGAGCTGGCTGGCTCAGACAATTTTTGGGTATACAATTGCTAGAACAGACTCACGCGAAAACGCAGAGCGTGTTCTATTTCGAGACGGAACTTCTGTGCTGCGAGGTGTCTGGCAGTACTTTGACTCTGATGAGCAGGAATGGTTCCCGTGTGTAATACAGGAAGCAAACGAGAAGAAAGTCGTCATCACCCGCACTAATGGATATGGCGTTCAGGACTCAAAAACATATAAACATGTCATATTAACCGATCCTACAGAAGAAGTCTTAATGAAAATGAGCTAAAAGTATTGTCCTCGATATTTATCAACATATGTACATGCTGTGCGGTTGTATACTAATGGCATGAGAAAAGGCATGAGTGGTTTCACAATTGTTGAGCTACTAATTGTAATTGTAGTTATCGCAATTCTTGTTGCAATATCTGTCGTTGCA
>CAZKUV010000023.1:10126-11066 GCA_964556075.1 uncultured Candidatus Saccharibacteria bacterium
TTTTGATTGGTTAGTTTTTCTGCTTTGAAAGAATTGGTCATCAGAGCGAATGGTGGTACATTGATGATATGAGAAAAAGCATTACTGGATTCACTATAGTCGAACTGCTGATAGTTATAGTCGTCATCGCTATTCTTGCTGCTATTAGTGTCGTTGCGTATACCGGTATACAGCAGAGAGCGACGAATAGCAGTATTATTGCAAGCGCCAACCAAACAGTTAAACTTATTCAGGCTTACATCGCAGAAAACGGTAATTATCCACTTACAGGTTCGGTTGTTTGTGTGGTCCCTGGATCTAGTACCTGCACATCGGGTGACGTTAGCAGGTCTTCTAACGCTACATTGAATAATAACCTTGCAACTATTGGTACCCTCCCAACGTCTGTACCGAACGCACGACCAGGGTATACAGGAATAGTGTATGACCATACCAACAGCACCAGTTCAAGAACGCTGAACGGTGAAATGTTGCAGCTCGTCATTATATACTCGCTCATCGGTACAAATCAGCACTGTGGTGTTTCCAATGCTGTAACTGGGGAGACTTGGAATACATTTACTCATTCGACGACCGGGTATTATTCTAGTAGCGGTGGATATACGCTTTGTGTAGTAGCTGTTCCAGAACCATAGTTCCACTAAAGTAAGGGGCGTATACTATGCCGAATAGGCATGTTGGGTAGTCTATGAGACATGCCAGTATAGAAAGAACGAAACTGCAGTAGCTTCTGTGGAAATAGTCGGAACGGACTGGTCAGTCGTTGGCTCATAATAGCACTTAAAAATGCCTCCTAAGTGGAGGCATAAAAGGAACTAAATTGGTACAGCCAGTAGACCGGCACTCAAGAAAATCGCCTCTGTTACCTCCCCCTCCAAGCGAGTTGGCAATTCTTGCACAGAAGTCACGAGCGCATCAGCCTGGCCTAGATGCGACGTCG
>CAZKUV010000024.1:0-10965 GCA_964556075.1 uncultured Candidatus Saccharibacteria bacterium
ACCTGAAAAGATTTCACTAAGTTCTACCTTGTATCGCCACCCAATGTTGACTCTGCGGACAATATTCAGCGCCTCATAGAGTTCGACTACTCTGTAGACGCTTACCCTATTGATTAGATGACTAGTTTGATCAATTATTTGAGTGATAGTTAGAGGTTCTTTATGCAATAACTGGCGAAACACAATCAAACGAGGTTTTGTTAGTTTGAAATGATGTTCGTCTAATATTTTTCTCAACAACGCTTCTTCATTCATATACAATAGTATAGCTAATTGCAACAAAATTGCATCCTCAGTCTTTCTGCATTACTATGAAGATACTATGAAAAGAACAAACATTATAAAAAAGAGCGGTATCAGCTTCGTTGCGATTTTGCTCTTACTCGCGGGAGGTGCTGCGGTACTTCGCATTACCGGAAATAATCGCGTTAGTGATAATGAGAAGCTATCCGTCGCGGCAACGTTTTATCCCTTATATGAATTCTCTCGTCAAATTGGGGGCGAAAAAGTGAACGTATTTAGTGTGGTTCCGACTGGAGCAGAGCCGCACGATTACGAGCCTAGCCCACAGGAGCTAGTACGTGCCTATGAAGCTGATGTTTTTGTGTACAACGGCGAACTAATGGAGCCATGGGTCGATAGTTTTTTAACAGATTACCGCAATTTCCCGGTCAAGGCTAGCAATTCTGTGGCACTTAAAGAGGAAGCATTTGATGACGACCACACGCATTCTCATCGCTCGAATGCAAATGACCCGCATTTTTGGCTCGATCCTGTGCATGCACAGCAGATAGTGCTCAGTATTAGAGATAGTTTTATACAGACAGATCCAGATAATAAGCAGTATTACATTGACAATGCCGATATATATATCGGTAAGTTAAGAAGTCTTGACCAGGACTTTGCGGACGGTCTTAGGGAATGTACACTGGATACTGTAATTAGTTCCCATGCTGCTCTTGGATACCTAGCGCACCGGTATAATTTCAAGGTTCTTTCGATTGCAGGTATTGAGCCTAATGACGAACCCGTTCCGGGAAAGATGGCAGAAATATCAAATGTAGTAAGACAAAAGAACATCCGTTACATACTAACCGAGAACCTTGGCAATTCTCGATTGGCTGAAACTATCGCGCATGAGACGGGTGCTGAAATACTGACAATACATCCAATTGAAGGTTTATCTGAAACAGAACGAGAGAAAGGAAAGGATTATATCAGTGTCCAGTACGAGAACCTATCAACCCTTAGACAAGCACTCGACTGCAAGTGACGCATTACAGCTCAGCGCTGATGCCGTCAGTGTCTCATATGGGTCCGATGTTGCCCTTAGTGAAGTAACGCTAGCAATTAAGCAAGGCGAATTTATAGGGCTAGTTGGACAGAACGGTTCGGGAAAGACAACGCTTCTTAGAGTTCTGCTAGGTCTACTTAAACCTACAAAAGGGACGTCCACGCGCCATCAGAGTACAATCATTGGGTATGTTCCTCAACGAGGACAACTTTATAACGGTATTGTGCCGATTAGCGCCATTGAAGTGGTCAAACTCGGATCAAAAGGTAATGTCGATGTAGCACAAAAAGCGCTACAAGAGGTCGGGATGGGCGGAATTCAAAATCGAAATTTCTGTGACTTATCTGGAGGTCAACAACAGCGTGTTATTATCGCAAAAGCCTTAGCAAGTGGTGCTAACGTACTGATTCTAGATGAACCAACAACAGGAGTCGATGAAGTTAGCCAGTCAGAGTTTTACACACTTTTAAAGAAGCTTCATAAAGAGAATAGAACTATTGTTATGGTATCTCATGATGTTGATTCGGTTATAAAACTAGTTTCGAGAGTCGTATGCTTAAACCGTTCAATTGTGTATGATGGTCCTCCTGAAAATTTCAGAGTAGAGAAACACCTCAGAAGCGATTATAAGTACCACTTACATACTGGAGATGGTAATGTTTGAAATGCTTGAATACTCCTTTATGGTTCGTGCTCTGATTGCCGGATTGTTAGTCTCTCTAATCTTACCGGTACTAGGGGGTTTTCTAGTAGCTCGGCGCTATGCATTAATTAGTGATAGCCTAGCCCATGTCAGCTTAGCAGGTGTAGGGATCGGTTTATTATTCGGTGTGGCACCGATGTACATAGCATTTCCGGTTGCTATAACAGGAGCGCTATTGCTCGAATGGTTACGCAGGAGCAGACGACTGACTGGGGATGTAAGCTTAGCGATAGTTATGAGCGGAGGCTTGGCTCTTGCGGTGGTATTTGCAAATCTAGCGAAAGGCGCCAATGCCAACTTCATGAGCTATTTATTTGGAAGTATTACAACTACATCGTTAGAGGACGTTGTGACTCTATCAGTTATCGGTATGGTAGTACTGCTTTTTGCTGTTTTTTGCTACCGGCCTTTGCTGCATATTGCGTTTGATGAAGATAGTGCAGCAATTGCAGGATATAGAGTAGCTCTCCTTAACTATCTTTTAGTTGCCCTGACGGCTGCAACTGTCGTTTTGTCGCTGCGAATCGTGGGAGGTCTCCTTATAAGCGCAGTATTGGTCATTCCAGTGATTACAGCAAGCAGGTTTACTAACAGTTTCAAAGGTACGCTCATGTTGTCCGTTCCGATTGCAGTGATCGCTGTCTTAGGAGGAATTTACGCGGCATATTATCTCGGCATCGCTGCAGGAGGCGCAATCGTATTGGCAGCGTTAGTGCTCATGATTTTTGCAATGATATGGCGGCGTTAACTGCTTTTGTGATACACTATCCTTATGTCAAAAATAGGTAGTTATGCGGGGTACGGTGCCTTTGGCGTAGCTCTAATGGCTATGCTGGGCAGCTTTATAATGAGTGAATTATTTCATTTAATTCCATGTGAACTCTGCTGGTATCAGCGTATATTTATGTATCCCCTAGCAATCGTAATTGGTGTTGGTATAGTTAAAAAAGATAAAAGTTGGCCAATAGTAACATTAATATTGTCTGGAATAGGATGGCTCATTGCGTTGTATCATGTGCTTCTGCAATGGGGAGTCTTACCAAAAGAGATGGCGACCTGTACTGCAGGTGCGGTATCCTGCCTGGATCAACAATTGAATATACTTGGATTTATCGATATACCACTTATGTCGCTTGGGGCGTTTACTGCCATAATTGCGTTAACGGTAATTCATTGGAGAGGAAATCAGAATGAGCAAAGAAACTAAAATTATTTTGGCTGTAGCAGGCGTAGTCCTCGTTGGAATCATAGGTTTAGTAGCGCTAGTAAATTCAAACAAGATGGATTCGGCTGCAGTTATGGCGCGAATAGTGAAAGATGATAGTCATAAAACAGGAGAAGGAGACGTACAAGTCGTTGAGTTCGGCGATTTTCAATGCCCAGCCTGTGGTCAAACCTATCCATCTGTAGAAAAGCTTAAAGAAGAGTACGAAGGTAAGATTACGTTCGTATATAGGCACTTTCCACTTCCTGGGCATCCGAATGCAATACCAGCCGCAAAAGCAGCCGAGGCCGCAGCAGAGCAAGGTAAATTCTGGGAGATGTACGATAAGTTATTCGAAAACCAGAATGTGTGGTCAATGATGGCTGATCCAACAGACATCTTCGTAGGATACGCTGAGGATCTCGATCTAGATATCAAGCGCTTCAGAAGCGATATGAGAGATGAGAGAATCGAAAAAAGAATTAGCGAAGGTCAATCAGACGGATATGCTGTCGGTGTTACCGGAACGCCAACGTTCTTTATCGATGGGGAACGACAAGACCGATTTGACTACGATTCTCTGAAAGAGGCTATCGAATCTAAATTAGAAAATTAATATAAACTTCGTACTCAGGCTAACTTAAGTTAGATCGGGTAGTATATTACATGCGGAAAGAAAGTATGCCTACAAAGCAAAAAGCCCCCATTAAACAGGTAATTAAAACGGAAAACATTACTAAAGTATACGGCAAGAAGCATACTGCCTTTCAGGCGCTGCATGGAATTAATTTAGACATTAAAGCTGGCGAATCGGTCGCTATTGTCGGAAAAAGCGGTTCTGGCAAAAGTACGCTTATGCATGTTTTGGCGCTTCTTGACAAGCCTACGTCAGGAAAAATTTATATAGGTGGTAAGGACGTCTCAGATTTGTCATCTAAACAATTGGACGCGATCCGGAACAAAACTTTCGGGTTCGTTTTCCAGCAATTCTTTCTAAATAGTAATGACACAGTTCTTAATAACGTAACGCTTCCCTTGAAAATCGCTGGCGTTTCAAGAAAACGTCGTAATGAGAGGGGCATGGATATGCTCCGTGCGGTTGAATTGGAAGATAAAGCCGCTAACAAAGCTAATGATTTAAGTGGCGGTCAAAAGCAGCGGGTGGTTATCGCTAGGGCATTAGTGAATAGCCCGAAGATAATTTTTGCAGACGAACCAACTGGCAATCTAGATAGTCGGACCGGGAAAAATATCGAGAACCTGCTCTTTTTCTTAAATAAAAAGAGGGGAATCACGCTTGTAATTGTGACCCATGATTTAGATCTAGCCGCTCGTTGTGACAGGCAGCTTTATATGGAAGACGGAAAAATCGTCAATAAAAACCGAGGTAAGAAATCATGAAATTCGTCGATATTATCAGAGATGCCAATGGGAATTTGCTTCGTAGTAAAGTCCGTTCATTGCTTACTATTGTTGCAATATTTATCGGCGCAATGACACTTACTATCACGAACGGGATTGGTTCTGGAGTTTCGGAGTACATCGATAAGCAACTTGGAAACCTAGGAGCTGAAGATGTTCTTATCGTACAACCAGAAATGGAAGACCCGTTTGAATCAGGACCAAAGAAATATGAAGAAGGTAGCGTTGCAAGTAGTATGTATGGAGGCTTAGGTCCCACTATGCAATTGCTTCAAGATAAAGATATAAAGGAAATAACTTCCGTTGAAGGCATAGTGAGCGCATCACCATATCTTGGGGCAAGCCCCGATTATGTCATTGGTCCTAATAGTGAGAAATACCAACTTACAGTTTCACCTTATATTGAAGGCACAAATTTGGAACTCATTGGCGGAAAGTTACCCGATAACGGGTCTGCCGACAAGGAGCTAATTTTACCGTTTGACTATGTCTCAGTGTTAGGTTTTAAGAATCCAGATGATGCAGTGGAGAAAGAGGTGAAGATTGCGATTACCTCTGCTGCAGGTGAAAGCCGAATGGTGACCGCAACCATAGTCGGTGTTCAAGAGAAGTCATTAATGAGTATCGGTGGTGCTAGCGTAAATGATAGTCTATTGCGGGCATTAGTTGCGATTCAGTCGGAGGGTAAACCCGCGGCAGCTCCGGAAGGGTATGTGGCTGTTGTCGCACGTATGACCGAAAACTCAAGTGAAGAGGATATGAACCGTATTAAACAAGAGCTTAAAGATAAGGGATATGACGCCCAAACTTTTCAGGATCAGATTGGCATCTTTAAGCAAGTTGTCGGAGCAATTATTACGGTACTTAATTTCTTTGCAATTATTGCGCTAGTTGCAGCTAGCTTTGGTATAGTGAACACTTTGTTAATGGCCGTTCAAGAGCGAACGAAAGAAATCGGTCTTATGAAGGCTATGGGATTGAGTGGCGGTAAGATTTTTGTACTTTTCAGCTTGGAAGCAATATTGCTCGGATTCTGGGGAAGCTTGTTTGGTTCACTTGCTGGTATTGGTATCGGTCAACTCGTTAATCGTTACGCATCTAATACTTTCTTAAAAGAATTGCCTGGATTTACTCTCACTTCTTTTTCACTCGGTTCAGTAGCAATCATTATGCTTGTCATTATGCTCATCGCATTTATCGCAGGCACGGTTCCAGCTAGAAGAGCTAGCAAAAAGAACCCAATTGAAGCACTTCGGTACGAGTAGCAAGTTAGCGGGAATTGCGGTCTTGGAACAGCGCAACCCACTGGTGAACTGTAAGCTGAGATGGTCTCGTTTCTGGAGGTATGCTGATTTTTGCAAGCGGTGCTTTTGAAAAGAGTAGGGGACTCGAAAAGTTTTCAGCAATATATTTACGGTATGATGAAGCTAACCTAGTCTCAAGCAATGGCTCTGCTCTTGGCTTGAGTTCGATTAATACGGAATCGACATTTGGGAATGGCCAAAAATCAGTCCGTTTCAATCGTTTCCTAATTCGCACCGAAAACCATGGCCCGATTGACATCCCTAATTGACTACTGAATCCACTATGCTCTGGCAGTAGCTTGTTTGCGAACTGTTTTTGCACAATCAGGTATGCTGCTTGAGGAGGGTGCGGTGCTTGTGTAAGTTTTCGTACGATTCCGGAACTTAGGTGAAATGGTATATTTGAAAATACCTTATAAGGAGCATCTGGGAGAGCTAATTGAAGGAAGTCTCCTTGCTTAACCTGTACATTTGGGTACCGCTTCATATTCCGACGTAAAGTGGCTGCCGTACGAGGCTCAATTTCTACAGCGATTACTTGCTTGCAGCGACTTGAAAGAACAGACGAAATTACACCACTACCTGCACCGATATCATATACTATATCTGTTCGCTTGATAGAGGTGTGACCAATCAACTCTTTTACAAGCCGAGGGTTACGAATAAAATGCTGTGAGTATTGATGGAGTCGCTTCATTCAGAGGGGTAATCCCCCGTTTATTATAACTGACAAGTAAGTTACAGTAATAGTATGAAGCCTGTTGTGTACGTGAGCGAGCCGGAGGCTATAGACATTTCTCAGATCAAGGAAAGGCTTGAGACTGCGGGGTATGAGATTTTTCTTGGGTCGACAGATTTTTCGGCGAATGTTCCTGAGCAGTGCGAAGTGCTTCTTGTCCGGAGCCAGACACGTGTAACGGCAGACATAATAACAACCTTCCCGAATTTACGAAGCATAATTCGTGTAGGAACCGGACTCGATTCCATTGATGTAGATTTCTGCAAAGCGAACGGTATATCAATCTATAGCGCTCCGGGCGCTAATGCCCATGCTGTCGCTGAATACGTTATCATGATGATGCTTATCGTACTTAGGAAGTACCATTTATTGCAATCCGAAGATGTGCATAATTGGAACAGATATAAGTTCAGAGGAAGCTCATTAACAACTCAGTCGATTGGAATTGTAGGTTACGGTGCAATTGGAAGACTCGTTTATGAATATGCTAGAGGTCTCGGCTGTACGCGTTTTTATGTCTATGATCCGTATGTCAAGAGCGATGCATTACCCGAAGTAATGATGCAAGGAACGCTCGAGAATGTTATTCGAAATTCAGGTATCATTACAGTGCACGTACCGCTTACAAATGAGACTAAGTATTTGATCGGTGAACGGGAATTAAACGCTATGCAATTTGGAACGATTCTATTAAATGCTTCACGAGGTGGTATCGTAAATGAGCTTTCGGTTGTAAGAGCTGCTTCTGAAGGAAGGATATTTTATGTCGCTGATACCGTTGAGAACGAACCATCGGTACGGCAAGAATTAGTTGATACCGAGAATATTATAGTCACTCCTCACATGGCTAGTTTAACCGATTCTGCAGAAGCGGCAATGCTGCTACAAGCTGTTAAGAACTTTTTGAATAGAAAGCCAACTGTACATGGATGACTGTCTGCTGTTATGTGTCTCAAATATGCGTAACGTGACAACTATGTTATGAGAATACCTAAAAGAGTCTTGCTAACAATCGGACTAGTAATCTTTTCCAGCGCAATACTGTACGTAACGATGTTACCTAAAATAGAAAGTGAAAAATATATTGCAAATGTCCAATCGTCAGCAGACTCTCTCCAAAAAAGCTTTCATGCTCTGCAAAAGAGCGCAGAACTTCCCCTGCTCAACAATCCATACGCATCAAGTGAATTGAAAAATGAGAACGCTAAATATATTGGTGAGCTTATCCAAGAAGTCGATCGTCAATTAGATTATCTCAACAATTCAAGTAACGCACTTTATATTCTTCCATTTGCAAATATTCTCGGGCAGTATAATCAGGCGAAGTTACTACATGAACGGTCTAGATGGTTTGTTATGCAAACTAAAGATGCGCTTAAGAATTATTCGCTACTAATAAACTATCTTAAAGCTTTTAATGAATCGAAAGATACTGTCGGAAGTGAGCTCGAAAAATTCAACCAAGTGACCGATTTAAATACATACAGCGGCAGGTCAGATACTCTTAGGCAAATTGCTGACTCATTTCGAAAAGAAATTGATGTGCTGGAAAATATGACAAAACCAAAAAGCCTTGAAAGTATGCATGCTGCGATGATTGAGATAATAAACGAATTATCAATTGGATTTGAATTACTGGCTAATGCAATATCAATTCCTGCGGACGATCCAATCTATGCATCCGCTAACAAAATTGAGCTAGAAACAGCTAAGTTAGACGATTTGCTTAGCTCTACCTACGCTAAGGAAATTGAACAGTCACGAGCAGTCAAGGAAATTCAAGACTTAAATGAAAAACTCGAGCTCATTCAGTGATCGGTGTCTGCTTGAGGTGATATTGGTTGAGCCACGGCAAGTCGCAACTGAGCACTTAGCGGGTCATAGGCGGTGCCGGTTCGTGCTAACTTATTCCATCCTACATCAACACCCTTGAGCATGGTTAAGATTGCTTTGTAGAGTATGTACATTCGGATTGGACCATAAATTATTCGTGCGAATGGAATTGCAGCGAGGTAAGAAAGTTTTTCCTTTGCAAGAAGTATCCCTATGAGTGTAAATATAGTTTGAACAGCAAGTGATAAAACGAAAAACAAGAAAATAACGTAGAAGTTGCCAGTCAATAGGTTAATGATAGATAATGCTACGACGAGCGGCCAAAAAATTATAGGAACAAGAAGTGTTCCAATAATACTCGGCATTACATACATCCCGAGCCAGGTGTATTGTTCATTGCATAGCATAGTGCGATGTTTCCAAAGGGATTGTATTGTTCCAAATGTCCATCTAAAACGCTGCTTTGTCAACGCTATTAATGTTTGCGGAGCTTCTGTATAACTGATAGCATCGTTATCTTGTATAATCTTGTATTTTTTTGATTCTTGAATTTTAAGCGCTAAGTCACAATCTTCTGCGAGCGTGTCATTAGAAAAACCTCCGAATTCAAGCAAAACGTTACGCCGCCATGCGCTACAGGCTCCAGGTACAATCATTATCGCTCCAAGGAAAGCTTGGGCATTCCGTTCAATGCTAATGCCTGAGATATATTCGAGCGCTTGCCATTTGGTAATCAGGCTATTAGCATTGCCTACTTTTACGACACCGGCCACGGCCGCTACGGAATCATCCTTGAAATGTCGTATCAGGTTTGAAACCGTTTCAGGTGGAAGCATTGTGTCGGCATCTACGCAAATCACGACTTCAGATCCTGTATGTGCGATCGCATTATTGAGCGCGGATGATTTACCGCCATTTTCCTGGCGCAGTGCGGTGACACGCTTGTATTTATTTTCAAGAGCCTTAGCTACCTCCCAAGTATTATCTACTGATCCATCATCAACAATGATGATAGTAAATTTTTTGTATGTGGACTGCATTAACGACTGAACGCTCTTTTCAATAATTTTCTCTTCGTTATACGCAGGTAAGATAATAGTGACATACGGTTCGTAGTGTCCTGATGGTGAACGACGTTTTGTTGTTAGTTTATAGCAAACAGCTAGTATCACATTAACAAACGAAATAGCAAACAATGAAACAATACTAATCAGGAATAACCAATATATTAGTTGTTTTGGCCACACCAACACTGCCTGAGCCGCTAAGAGAGACGAGGTGTCTGCAAGAGACGGCTGAATGCTTTGGTTTGATGATTCATAGTTATAGGCAGTATGCAGCGCAGAAAAGCTGTACCCACGCTCTTTTGCCTTTGCGATAATATCTTCAACGTATGTAATTGTATCGGCTCTATTTCCGCCGCCATCATGTAGAAGAATGACGACGCTTTTTCCATTAAAATCTGGAAACCGGGGGGATTCGCCCAGAGGAAAGTTCCAATCATTACTATCAAAATCGAATGATACAACTGTATACCCAAGCTGCTGAGCAGTAAGAATGCTTTTTAAACTGTTTCGAAATGCTTGATCGGTATTTCCACCATAAGGGGGACGAAAAAATGCAGTACTTCTCTCGGTTGCGGCAACAATAATTCTTTCGGTCTGATTAATCTCTTGTTGAGCTCTCAGTTTTCCGACGTTATTGAAATCAATATGAGAAAAAGTATGATTTCCAATACTGTGACCTTCATTGATAATCCTTTTTGTAATCTCTGGATTTTGCGCTACGTTGCTCCCAGTGACAAAGAACGTTGCAGGAACGGATTCGCGAGACAATACATCTAGTAGTCGGGGTGTATACATCTCGTCAGGTCCATCATCGAATGTGAGGAATACCTGCTTCTTGTCGGTCGCACCGTACTTTTGGATTGCGAACTTGTCTTCACCTAGATAATGTAAGTCTTCTTCAGGTATTTCATCGACTACCCTTCCAGTGAACGGTTCAATGCCGACAGATGTATTTTCGATAGTAGCTACTTCAACGAGCCTTACTAGCGGGCCTTCCCCAATAACCGCAGTATTCTTTGTCGACAAAGTATCAAGTAACTGATCTACGCTTAGCGTAGCTGTTCTGTTGATGTAACGAGGCTGAACACTAGGCTCTTGATAATCGATCAGGGATGGCGGTTTTCGCTCACTGAGAACTTGCGGAGTTAGCCAATACAGGGTAATTCCGACTATAGTTAATAATAGGACAATAACGTTTTCTGTAATCCTCCATCTCCTGCCGGTTATATCTAAGAAGACAGGCGTGCGGTTTTCTTCAGGATACATGTTCTGTCCCCCCTGTAAATAAAGTTAATCGCTGACTTCGCGGATGACACGAATATACCAGTAGTATAATTGTATTAGCAATATTATCTGTAAACTCGTTTACAGAGTAGGGGAGGTAAAAACGTTGGAGGTG
>CAZKUV010000025.1:0-10428 GCA_964556075.1 uncultured Candidatus Saccharibacteria bacterium
CGGTCGTCAAAAGGATCACGCTTTCCTCTTCTGGGATCAGTTCTTCATCCGAGAATTTACCAAGCTCATGGTCAATGATCTTCGAACGGCGCTCATCACCGTATTTCTCCTTCATCTCGAGAAGCTCGGTCTTGATAACCTTGAGAATTTCCTTCTCGTCGGCGAGAATGCCTTCTAGTTTCGCAATCAGCTTGATAAGCTCATTCAACTCATTCTCGATAGCTTCGCGCTCAAGTCCGGTCAATCGGCGAAGCTGCATTGCTAGGATAGCCTTGGCCTGAATCTCGCTTAGCTTAAACTTCGCGACCAAAGCCTTTTCGGCCTCGTCCTGCGTTTTGCTAGCACGGATGGTTTTGATTACCTCGTCGATGTGATCAAGAGCTATCTTGTACCCTTCGAGAATATGAGCGCGTTCTTTAGCTTTACGGAGTTCGAATTCTGTACGTCGGCGCACCACCACTTGGCGATGTTTAATAAATTCGCCAAGCATTTCCTGGAGTCCAAGAATCCTCGGCTGAACACCGTCAACCAGCGCGAGCATATTGAAATTGAAACTCGCCTGAAGCGCGGTCAGTTTATACAACTGATTGAGCAGCTTCTTCGGATAGGCATCTTTTTTAAGCTCTATGACTACGCGAACCGCGCCTCGTGCGCTCTCGTCACGCAAGTCACTGATACCGTTAATCTTCTTGTCCTTAACCAGTTCAGCGATTTTCTCGATGAGCACCGCCTTATTGACGCCGTATGGCACTTCAGTCACAACAATCTGATGACGACCTTTTTTGGTTTCCTCGATATTCGCGACAGCACGCATCATTACGCTACCGCGTCCAGTCTGGTAGGCCTGTTTCATCGGGGTTCCGCCGTATACTACAGCACCAGTTGGGAAGTCGGGACCTTTAACATGTTTTAGTAGGTCATCAATAGTTGCCTCTGGGTTATCGATTAGCTCAACCGATGCGTCGACCAGTTCGCCAAGATTATGCGGAGGGATGTTGGTCGCCATACCAACCGCGATACCAATTTGACCATTGAGTAGCAGGTTTGGCAGTTTGGCCGGCAGTACGACCGGTTCCCTCTCAGAACCATCAAAGTTGTCTCTAAAATCGATGGTTTCTTTGTCGATGTCGGCAAGCATTTCGTCAGCGGCCTTGGCCATTCGTGCTTCCGTATAGCGCATGGCCGCGGCTTCATCTCCGTCCATCGAACCGAAGTTACCCTGTCCTTGGATGAGCGGGTATCGCAGCGACCACGGCTGCGCGAGACGCACCATTGAGTTATAGATGGCCGAGTCACCGTGCGGGTGATATTTACCCATAACGTCTCCGACGATACGGGCGCTTTTAACGAACTTGCTGGTCGAACGGTTACCGTTTTGGTTCATGGAGTACAGAATGCGACGATGCACCGGCTTCAGGCCGTCGCGTACGTCAGGAAGCGCTCGGTCGATGATTACGCTCATCGAATACCGAAGGAAACTGTCCTCCATGACGTTTTCAAGTGTTCTGTACTCAACACCTGTTGTATTTACAACATCTCCCTGAGAATTTACTTCGTTAGGCGTTGTCTTTTCGTCATCATTCATGGTTATACATCCAATTCTTCTAGTTCAACATCCTTAGCACGGGTCTGAATAAACGCTTTTCGAAGCGGCACTTCGTCACCCATCAACTTCGTAAAGATGGCGTCCGCGGCTTCGGCGTCTTCTACCTTGACCTGAATCAGCACTCGGTTCTCAGGATTCATAGTCGTCTCCCATAACTGTTCGGCATCCATTTCACCCAATCCCTTGAAGCGGCTGACTGTCACACCTGCCTGTTTCAGTATGTCATCGGTATCGTCGATTGAAACGCCGCGCTCTTTTCGTTCAGCGATAATCTCATTGATAATCCTGTCTCGCTCCGCATCGTCATAGGCATACATCTTCTTCTGCCCTCTGTTGATACTGTAAAGCGGTGGTTTCGCAAGATAGACGTAGCCCCCTTCGACAACTTCGCGCATATAGCGGAAAAGGAATGTCAGGAGCAATGTCGCGATGTGACTACCGTCAACATCTGCATCGGTCATGATAATAATCTTGTGGTAGCGCAGTCCGTTGATATCAAAGGTATCGCCTATACCGACACCAAACGCTTGGATCATCGCCACGATTTCCTTGTTGGCGAACATCTTGTCGAGACGAGCTCGCTCGGTGTTGAGAACTTTACCACGGAGTGGCAAGATTGCTTGTGTCCGGTTATCTCGTCCCTCTTTAGCCGACCCTGCCGCAGAATTACCCTCAACGATGTAAATTTCGCTTTCGCTTGGACTCTTGCTCGAGCAGTCCCACAGCTTTCCAGGCAATCCCATGCCATCGAGCGCACCCTTCCGTAGAACGTTATCTCGAGCCGCCCGGGCAGCCTTGCGAGCGCGAGCGGCAAGGATCGCTTTTCCGACTATTTTCTTCGCAACGTCCGGGTTTTCTTCAAGATAGTAACTGAAGTACTCGTTCATAACCTGTTCGACGTACCGACGAACTTCAGGGTTACCGAGTTTGTTCTTCGTCTGACCTTCGAATTGAGGATCCGGAAGTTTAACGAGGATGACCGCAGTAAGACCTTCACGAATATCATCACCGCTAAGGTTATCTTCTTTTTCCTTCAGGAGGTTATTTTTCCGGGCGTAATCGTTAATGACACGCGTCATGGCGGCGCGGAAGCCAACTAGGTGCGTACCTCCATCAGGAGTAAGCACGTTATTGGCAAACGGTTTTACCATCTCAACGTAAGTATCGTTATACTGAACAGCCACCTCGACAACTGAATCTTCGACTTCTTTCTCGACGTAAAAAATCTTATCTCCGATTACCTCTTTACCAATATTGAGGTGCTTAACATAACTCTGAATACCGCCTTCGAAGTAGAACGAGGTTCTCTCGCCAGTGCGTTCGTCCCGAACCGAGACAAAAATGCCTTTTGTTAGGTACGCCTGATGACGAAGGTAGTTGACTACCCACTTGTAATCGAACTCGACTGTTTCCTTGAAAATGGTTGGGTCTGGATAAAACGTTATCGAGGTACCATCAGGTCGATCTACCTTGCCTACCTTCTTGAAAGGCACTTTTACTCCGCCCCGCTCGAATTCGATTCGGTACAGAACACCCTTTTGGACGACTTCGGCGATCATATGTTCGGACAGCGCGTTGACGACACTTGATCCAACACCGTGAAGACCGGACGATACCTTATAGCCACCGCCGCCGAATTTACCTCCGGCGTGCAACACCGTCAAAACGGTCTCTAGTGTGCTGAGACCAGTCTTTTCGTGCTTGTCGACAGGAATTCCGCGTCCGTCATCGGTTATAGTAATACCGCCATCTTTAAGAATAACCACGTCGACTCTAGTAGCAAACCCTGCAATCGCTTCGTCGATCGAGTTATCTGCAATTTCTTTAATAAGATGGTGTACGCCGTCGTAGCCAGTGCTGCCGATATACATTCCCGGACGCTTGCGGACAGGTTCCAGCCCTTCGAGGACCTGAATCTGCGACCCTGTATAAGAATCGCTCGCTGCTGTTTGTTTAGGCATGTTCCCTCACTTAACTAAGCATTCGCTTGCTATTTACAATATCCTTATTATAACGAAAAGCTACTGTTCACTCAAGCTATTGTCTGAACATATTTCTTATGCTAATCTGATATAAAAGGGGTGGCGAAGCTTAAAACACACAAAAAGACATGTTTAGAAAAATTGTCACAGAATCAACTTTCAGCCCCGCACTCGCGGCCTCTCTTGGTGAGTACATCAAAAAAGTTCGTAAAGACGCCATCAAACGGCAAGTTGGATTCGTGTTTGTTTTACTTGCCATAGCGATGCAATGTTTTGCTACATTCCTTCCTCCAGAGTCAGCTAATGCGTCCAATCCAGAAGTGTTTATAGACGGCGGTGTTCAAACCGTTACCGAATATCTCACTTTTTACGACCATAATGCTGATGGCATCCAGGATTTTTTGAACTCCCTTGGCGTAACCCGCCTCGATATCGAAAAGGCAATCCCGACGCAATTATTGTCCGCCGAGGATACTTCGTTGTGGCTGCTTCAAAATACAAGGGATGAGGGAAATTCACTTTACCACTACTCGACATCAGATGGCGCCTCAAAGGTCGCCTACTTTCGACCGCTTTCAGAAGACGAGATGCCACTCGATGCATTTGTAAGCTCGTCGCCCACACTTGGATGGTTCGCAATATTACAAGACAACGGCAATATTGTGTCTCGAACTCCCGCTTTGGCCGCGTGCAGTCCTTGGACGCCTGCGCTTGGGCTCGCTGAGAATCCACATTGCAACAGCACCCTTGAGCCTTCGGTCACGATGCGCACCGTTTCATCTAGATCTTCGGTAACCCCCGAGCTTGCTCGGCCTTCTGACCGTATCATGTATACGCTCTCTCTTAGTAATACCGGTGACACGCCCGCGCAGGCGCTCCCAACCGTTGATCTTTCGGATATTCTCGAATATAGCCAGCTCATCGATCGTGGCGGAGGTTTCTTCGACCCGGACACCAAAATTCTAAGCTGGCCTCAAGCTGATCTTGCCCCCCAGGAAACGCTTGTCAGAAGCTTTATCGTACGCCTACTGCCGACGATTCCAGCGGTCGCCCAAGGTGAATTCGTTTCGAGCTCATACGACTGTGCTATAGGTGTCACGTTCGGCAATACACTCTCGGTGCCAGTCGAATGTCCACTGACTAAACGTATAGAGAAGATGTCAAATACCCTGCCTCGCCTTTCGGCAACCGCCAATCTCGTCTTCATACTCACACTCATACTGCTATCTCTATATCTACTGTTACGATCCAAACAGATGCTGACTGAGCTATATGTAATCAGGCATAATCACCTGGGAACCCCATAAAGGATTATCATGGCGACAAAGAACCACCGAACTCACACCACCGCTTCCAGAACACAACCGAGAAAAAAGCGAGCGAGCAAGAATTTCAGCGCTATCCTTGAGCGCGCCACCGAGTCTCAGCCACGCTCTCGCCGCCTATTCAGCCGGTTTATTCATCTTGATGCCGTCTATTACGCAAGCGAGTTTCTGGCAAGTACGATTGCGCGTCCGAACGCCATACTTTGCGGGGCTGTCGTAGCGTTTTTCGCCACAATCGCCGCGTATCTGTTCGCCAAGAATTTCGGCTATAGCCTTTCAGGATTTGAAACCGTTGGCGGGTTTATTGTCGGGTGGACTATCGGCATTCTCTTCGATATCGTCGCCCGGTTCGTAAAAAAGAAATAACCCCATTCACTACTGCGGTGTCGTGTAGAGGGTTACTCTCGAAGCTTAACTGATATCTCGGAATCGTGGTTCGCCTGATCGCCTCGAAGCCGTAGTCCGTTGAGTTCTTCGGACTGAGGTTGAGCGCCGGCCGAGGTGGGCTGCTCAGCCACCTGTGGCGGTTCGTTTGCTTCTTGACCAATGTTCTGAGGAGATAATGGTGTCGGATCTTCTGAAGTAGGAGCTGAAACTGGAACTGGAGCCGGAGGCGCAGCTGGCTGCGTAGGTTTGACCACCTGTTGAGGACTACTTATCACTGGACGGGGGGCGGATGGCTTTGAGGTAGGTTGCGCAGTAACAGGACGCTTGAGTCCAGCCTGCTGACGCTTCGCGAGCCACTCGTCAAGGAACGAAGACCCTGTAGCCGATGGGGCACCTCCGCCAACTCGCGTTGAAGCCGACTGCATGTGCGGTGAACCGACCGTAGTGGACTTGCCTCTGCCAAGACGTTCGAAAATTTCTCTTTCCACCTGTGCTCTCGGACGACCATACTTAGCAGCCGACAACCGCTTGAGCGCAGCGTTCAGTTCAGGATTGGATTGTCCCATCGGTGGAACGAACGACATACTAAAAGGTGCGGACGGAACATTGTTTATCATGACAGAGGTAATTGACTGGTAATTCGGCATCTTCGTCAAATCTTCCGTCTCAAATGTTGGGGAGAACTTTTTGACAAGTAATTCAGCATCGGTGATACCAATACGTCCACTGATAACGGTACCGACGTTACCTATGATTGCCTCTCTTACTTTCTCAGTTAACTGAGTCATGAATTGATTACCGAGAATAAGGTTAAGTCTGTACTTTCGAGCCTCGGAGAGAATCGATTCGAAACTCTCCGTTGCGAAGTTCTGGAACTCGTCCACATACAAGGAGAAGTCAACGCGGTCTTTTTCCGGGATATTAGCTCGGCTCATCGCTGCCGCCTGGAATTTCATAACGAATATGATACCGAGCAGCTTGGAGTTTAATTCACCCATCTGTCCTTTGCTGAGGTTAACGAGCAATATCTTCTTGTTGTCCATGATATCCCTCAGGTTGAACCCGCTCTTCGTCTGACCTATGATATTACGCATCGCGTCATTACTAATAAATGGACCGAATTTACTCACAACCCAGCTAATAACCTCTCCCGCCTCATTTGAGCGCTGTGACGCCGGGAATTCCTTCGTCCAGAAGTCCAACACCGTCTGGTCGGTAACATACTTCAGTTTACTCTTCATGAATTCCGGATCAATCAGAACTTTCGGGATATCAATAAACGTTCCACCCGCGGGGTCAGCCATCAGAAGTAGCGCGGCGTTTCGAAAGATATGTTCAAGTCGGGGACCAACGATACCGGTATGACCCGGGTCATAGAGACCATATAGCATATTGATAGCTTCCTGAATCAAGAAGTCCTTCTGATCCGGGTGATCGAATTCGAACATGTTAAGGCCGATCGGATTCGCCATATCTCCCGGGTTGAAATAGATAACGTCTTCAACGCGGTTCTTCGGCACTTTTCCAAGCAAACTCTCCACTGAGTCTCCGTGCGGATCAACGAACGCGAAGCCGCGTCCGTCCATCATGTCCTGAAAAGCCAAATTTTCCAGGAGCACGGATTTACCCGTACCGGTCTGACCAATGATGTAAGTATGACGACGGCGGTCATTGGTACTCAACCGAATCGGTTTCTTGGTACCACGGAACTCGTTATACCCGAGAAGAAGCCCCTCATCCATGATTTCAGTTGGACCATCAACCTGCTTAGAAGCCTGTCTGACAACCTGCGATGTTGGGATGGCATTCTGGGTTGGAAGGTGAAATAATGTTGCAAGTTCTACACTATTTAGCACATTTCTGTTAACCGATTGAGGGAAGAAACGGAAAATATAAGCGGTTACCAGCTGCTCTATATTTTTCGAGACTGCAAACTTGAATCCGTTAAAGCTTGGAGAGTCGAATAGTGCGAAAGCGGCTACAATATTCTTAAGGAGCACCTGTGACCTGGCTGCCGTGTTTGACGATACGATGACGCGGATGAGCACTTCGTATCCTGGGTAGCGGGTTTTCTCTTGAATCGCATCGACAGCTGCCTGCTCAAGCGACGTCAGTTGTTTGTCTTCTGGTTTTGACTCGTTTACCTCAGGAGGTTTCCATAAAGCCTCAAGTAACGCTTTAGAGTTATGCGCCCCGAAACTACTCTTGCCCTCGCCTTTATCTTTGACGATTCGACTGGCTGCCTCTATAGAGCGTTTCGTCCAGTTTTCGTTTGCCGGCCGCATCAAGAATTGGACGGCCACACCATCGTGTCTACTGGCAGTCGACAGCGCATTAAGAAGTGCTCTCGAAGCATCTCTCTTCGACTCCTGATACGTAGCAATCGGATAGACATAGTCCTTCTTCAAGGTAAACTCACCGCCAATAGTACCGCTCAACTTACCCATCTGGCTAAAAATATTTCTTTCCTTAACCTCTTCAAGACGGGCAGAAGGATAGGCTGCCGCTACGGCTTGCCGGACGACATCCTCGAGAACAATAGGAACCGCTACGTAGTACTGGACAATGCCTTCATGGGCGACAATCTCAAAAGAGATATGCCTCTGCCCGTAAATCCTGCTCTTAAAGCCTTTGGTAGCAGTACTTGAGATGATGTTATACATTACCTGCGCCTGACTGAGAATTTCTTCCGTCAAATCTCTCTCATCCCTTCCCTCGCTCACAATATCCGTGCTGGAAGGCGGCAGATGGATACGGAGAGGAATCATCTTAAGCCCGCGCTCGTAGTTTTTTGCTTCACGAACGGTCCGTTGGTACTGCGCGAACATCAGGTAGCCGAGTACGGCTGCCCCTATACCGACAATGAGGACGGTGATGATTACCCACAACATTGCTTATACGCTCTCTTCTCTCACTGTGCTGATCCCAATGTTCTGCCGTACCGCTTCTGTAGGTAATCCGCTTGTAGCCGGTTTACCTCTTGCTCGCGCCGATAGGGATCGTCCTTTGTTTCGGCCAATATTTTCTTTGCCTTCTCGACCCATTCTTTCTCAATCAAATCATCATCGTTCGCTACGGCGGGCATGTCCACTGCCGGTGGTGTCGCGACATCACTCACTACCTGGTCGGACGGCTGGAAAGACAACGGGCTAACTGGTGCGGTAGGTGCGGCTGCGGCCTGCTCTGCGCTTGACACCACCTCCGCTTGACGCTCGAGATTCTCGATGGTATCCCCTGGTTTGCGTTCCGAATCCGAAATTGCCCCTAATGTTTCACCTGAAGAGTTGGGTGAAACTGACGGCAATTCAGGACTGCGGCCAGATGAAGAAGGGGTTTGTTCCATATCTGTAATTATATCATAACCACATTATGTTATGCGTAAGCTTTTTTCCTACGCCGTACGGTTTGCGATATACACCCACCCGATAGAGACAAAAAGTACTACCAGCAGCACTTGATACGGTCCCACATCCCCTACCGAATGCATAGCAACCAGCATGACAGGTGCTGCTGCTACAATGCTCGCATAGTAGTACGATCTTCGAAGCGGCAATCCTTCATTTGGATGCTTCTTAGTCCAAAAAAAAGGTATTTTGGGCAAGACAACGCTTATACCGCGAAACAAAAAAGCCAGCACTCCAAGTGCTGACAAATATAAAAAGACAAAAAACGCTAATATTCCGACTGGACCGGCAGTAGCTGGTGTCGTCGTATTGAGCAAGATTCCCAGCATTAAGGCTGAAATCACCATTGTAGCTGTAATCGCTCTTTTTAACATTTCCCCTCCCAAGGGATGCTGCATACCCTAATTAAAGAGCCGCAGCGGCAGGCATAATGGGTTGGCAACAGCAAGCGCCGCTCCTAGAAATACTATTGGGCGCGTGTGCCAGGACCCGCCTGCTGCTGCAGGCTTGACCGCTCCGGGAAGTCCCGGAGACATCCGCAAAACTTTCCTGCAGAATCAATATCCTGCGTACTCATCTGCGTCGCTCTACGCCAAAATCGAACGTACCAAAAACGGCTGTCGATCCGAAGGGCGGAGCATCGGCAACGCCACGTATGGCAAGAGAGCAGCCTTGTATGTGAACGTAGCAGTTTCTCTATGCGAGTGTCGTTACCGATTTTCCGTCCTTTTTTGGCGGTTAATCGCAAAGTGGATTGTTAATGTTTTTTGCTTTTTTGTTTTAATCAAAGCGTACTTTCACGTTAGCATAAGTAGTTACATTAGTCAACGGTCTGTATACAAATTTTTGTAGTTATTAGCGCTACATTTAAGATGTGTCGAGATTTTACATCTGTTATAACATATATGTTGTTTGGGTTACATTGTTGTAGATGAATCTATGTTTCCATCTCAGAGGCATTTATGTCACCTTCCAGTTGCCGTAATGTTCATTGATTCGAACGCCCGCTACTGCCAACGAGCCATTTCAGATTCACGTTGGCTAGCTAGTCATACAACGGCTGATTCATGTTAGCGTTACACGTGATTCAAAATCTCATTCCATGTCCCGATAGCCACACGAGTCATATGTTGGCGGCGAACGTTAACAGTCATATGGGCATGTAGGTACACACGTCCGTGTAGCTACGCTTGCGGCTCGTTTCCAAACCGAGACACATTACAAACAATTTGTGCTACACCAACGACAGATTTTTTTCAATGATATGCCAAAAAGCGATCGCTATTCATGCCCGAAGCGATAACGCCAATCACGCTCCGAAACTCAGCCATACATGACATGTCTCATTTCGCTATACATTCCCCCACGCAGCTTCAACGCGTCGTTGGACATCACAATCACAGCCATTGTATATACTACAATTGCCCTGCTGGTCCGGATTTTTCCCTACCCACTTCGCATAGCCCCACCAAACCATCCAAAAACACTATATATGGATTATCCACAATCGCGAAAATATTATGTACGTAATTTCCCGTAATGTAGTTGACACAAGCATTATGCCAGCTTATTATAGGGGTAGCTTCTGAATAAAAAAATTATGCAGAAGCTCAAAAACAAACAGTACGAAAAACAACCACTTCTAAAACAACCACTACTCGCAGGTGGTTGTTTTATTTTGGTCAAATAACCCATGATGAACCGATCAAGCTGGATAGCTTTGA
>CAZKUV010000026.1:0-10216 GCA_964556075.1 uncultured Candidatus Saccharibacteria bacterium
TCACCAGTGACGCGATCAATAACGAGATTAACGCTAAAAGTATCGATAGGGCTGCCGACAAGGTGAAGGGCGGCAAGGCGCTCTCGGCGGCGCTGCAGCCAGAAGAGTATATTTTGCCGCTTGTGCCTCAGATGATTAAAATTGGAGAGCAATCAGGTAGAATCGATGAAATGATGGGCAAGACAGCGCAGGTGTATGAGGACGAGCTCGACGAGCAGATCAAGGCTATATCGACCTCGATCGAGCCGATTCTTATGGTAGTGCTCGCGGTAGTAGCAGGAAGCATGGTCGCCGCAATCCTTCTGCCCATCTACAGCCTTGTTAGTGATATAAATCTCTAGACAAGCGTAATCGATTGGTGTAGTATAAGCGCAAGCGTTATTGCGCGTAAAAAAGTAAGTTCATAGAAAGGTGGAAAATTTTATGAACGCTCAAATAAACAAAACAAGGAAAGGTTTCACCATCATCGAAGTCGTGTTGGTTCTGGCTATCGCCGGCCTCATCTTCCTGATGGTATTCATCGCGTTGCCGGCATTGCAGCGCAGTCAGCGCGACCAAGCTCGCAAGAACGACGTTTCAACGATCGCATCAGCGGTGACAACCTATACCAGTAACAACCGCGGCGCGTTCCCATCAGCGAGCGACTTGTCCGGTTATCTGGACGATTTGTCTGACAATACAGACAAATCTAAGATTACGATTAATACCAGCCGACCAACACAGATTAATGCTACTCACCAGTCGGTGGATGATTCTGCTGTTGTCATCGTCGTCGGTATGAAGTGCGATCAGAGCAGCAACACTCGTCAGACGTTCCAACGAGGAACCTCACGGCAGTTTGCAGTCGTTACCAAACTTGAATCTGGTAACGGACAGCTCTTCTGCCAGACAAGCTAATACGCGCAGACTATTCCATAAAAAATACCGCCCCAGGGCGGTATTTTTGTGCCGGAGAGCAGGTTATCTGATATGATGAATGGAATGGAAGAATCGCTTATACTTTGCTGTTTACTAGCTGTGGTTGGTTGTATGTTCGGAAGTTTCGCAGGGGCTCAGGTTTGGCGCCTGCGCGGTCGTCAACTTATTGGCGATAAACGGGCAGGGGAGGCTATCGACGAAAGAGAACTCAAGCGACTCAAGCCGCTCACTGAGAACTCGATACTGAACGATCGGTCGCGCTGTCTTCGATGCGGACATGTGCTCGCGTGGTACGACCTATTACCGCTTGTTAGTTGGCTCAGCACTCTTGGGAAATGTCGATACTGCAAAAAACCGATTGGTTATTTTGAGCCCCTGATGGAAATCGGCGTCGGGCTGACATTCGTTCTCTCGTACGTACTCTGGCCGCTGCCGCTTTCGGGTGCGAGTAATGTCGCGGTATTTCTACTATGGTTAGTCGCCGTGGTCATGCTTGCGATCCTGTTTGCTTACGATCTCAAATGGTTCTTGCTACCCGATTCCATAGTGGTGCCGCTCATAGGAGTGGGAGCGGTCATGAGTATGCTAAGAGTTGTTACTTCTGAGAGTATCGGGACGGCGCTTATCAGCGTGGTTATCGCAGGTGCGGTGCTGAGCGGACTATATTTTGGCTTATGGTACTTTTCAAAGGGGCAATGGGTAGGTTTCGGTGACGTGAAGTTAGGCCTTGGACTCGCGCTGCTGCTCGCGGACTGGCGTCTCGCGCTTCTAGCGCTATTTGCCGCCAACCTGTTCGGTACCATCGCGGTACTTCCGGGCATGATAACGGGTAAGTTGCACCGCAAAGCACAGGTTCCGTTCGGACCGTTGCTAATCGCTGGTACTATCGTCTCCATGGTAGTTGGCGAGAGGATTATTGACTTCTATTTGAGCCTGACTTTTTGATTCCATGCCCCAAGGCGCTTATGGTATAATGAGCGCACATGAACACGCATTCGCTCAAAGGCTTTACGATCATCGAGGTGATGCTGTTTTTGGCGGTGTCCGGGGCGCTTACCATCGGTATTCTGATCGGTTCAAGCGCGGCCATTGGACAGCAGCGATATCGCGACAGCGTCCACTCGTTCAAGAGCTTATTGCAGGAACAGTACGGCTTTGCGTCGAATGTCGTCGGAAGCGACAAGAAAAAACCTGTCTGTAGTCGTTCAGGGGATTCGGTGGTGTTTAACGAAGGGTCGCTTCGGACTTGGGGCACTAGCGAATGCCTTATGCTTGGGAGATTTGTTTTAATAGAACCAACCAAGACCACGGCATACGATGTCGTCGGTCAGCCAGGGTCGGGCACCACTAGCGGCAGCGATGCGGCAGTTCTCGGCAGTTACAGCATATCAATTCGCACGCCTGACGAATTTTCTATGGCTTGGGGAGCGAAAGTCGTCAAGCCTAAGACCGAAGATGGATTGACATCGAGCGTCCTCATCGTGCGCTCGCCTTTAAGCGGTACTATACTAACCTACGTACAGGATGGGGACAGGCGATCGAATATTAAAGGGATGATTAGTGACGGAAATATGGTGAAGAAGGAATTTTGCGTTGACTCCGGAGGGCTCTCCGGAATGCGCAACCGTTTGGCTGTTAGATTGAAGGCGAGGGCTACCAATCAAAGCGCGGTCGAGATACCGCTGGAGTCGGAGAAAGTATGCGACTGACCGATAGGCACACTGCGGAGCAGGGAGATACTATAATCGAGGTTATTTTCGCTGTCGCGATTTTTTCATTTGTCGCTATCAGCTGTCTCACGATAATGAACCAAGGAATCGCCGTCGGAGAACGAGCATTGGAGCTGACGCTTGTACGTCAACAGATCAGCGCGCAAGCAGAAGCGCTTCGCTTCATCCACGAGGCGAGCCTCTCGTCAAACGACCCCTCGAATCCTCACGCTGTTACGTGGGGTCGGTTCAAAAATGAATTCGCTCAAGGGAGCGCATCAACCTTCGGAACTAGCGGCGTTGATTGCCAGATACCTTCGGGTAGTAGTTACAGGCCCTTTATTCTAAACGCCCGAACCGCGACGATTTGGGGAAGTAGGCCGGCTGCCAGTGTCACCGGAACTTCAAGTCCCCCGTATTCGCAAGTTATCTACAACCCGAGTAACTCAAGTATTACGGCTGCTTATGGTATCTGGGTAGAATCGGTGCCTTCGAGTACGTTGCTTGAAAAACGGTTTATTGACTTCCACATTAGGGCGTGCTGGCCGGCTCCGGGAACCGCTAGACCAATGACAATAGGAACGATTGTGAGGCTCTATGATCCAGCAGCATAAGCAAAACGGGTTTACACTGGTCGAGTTGATGCTCGCCATGGCATTCGTCGGTGTTCTGATAATCGCTGTCGCCATGACAAGTATGCAGATAATGTCGACGTACAACAAAGGTGTAACAATTCGCGAAGTGAACCAGGTAGGCAGGTCAATAACCGACGACATTCAGCGGACAATCGCATCGTCGACGCCATTCAGCGTCCAACCAAACACCGGTTCGTCAAGTCCAATCGACTCGAAATACGTCGTCAGACAAGGGGGCGGACGACTTTGTACGGGTTCGGTCACCTACGCGTGGAATTATGGTGGTACCAGAGAGCTTTCTGGTGACTCCAGTAAGCCTTCGGTCTATAACACGTATCAGGGGGGCGGGGACGTGATTCGTTTCGCGAAGGTTACCGACGTGGGCGGATTGCTCTGTGTTAACGTTGGCTCGCAAATCCCGCGCCAGAACGCAACCGAGCTACTCCAACCAGGCGACAGAAACCTAGCTGTCCAGTCGATGACGGTAACCAGTCACGCGAACGGTCGTGATGACGCTTCAGGGCAAGCGCTGTATGCAATCAATCTCGTTATCGGGACGAATGACAGAAAGCAGTTGAATGCGAGTAGTACCGCGTGTTTGCCGCCGAATCAAGGGGAGTCAGGGGATGATTTCTGCGCTATCAATCAATTTAGTATTATCGCACGGGCAGGTAACCGGTCGGGGAGTTTATAATGACACAGATGCAAGACGTGAGTCATAACAGGCAAAAAGGAGCGGTATCGCTTTTTATCGTCATTTTTACGGCGCTATTATTTACTACGATAACCATCAGTTTCGTGCAGCTAATGGTGCGAGATCAGCAACAAGCGACGAACAGTGATTTGTCGGAAAGCGCGTACGACTCAGCGATCGCCGGTGTCGAGGACGCCAAGCGTGCGTTACTCCTGCAACAGGAGTGTATAGGTAGCACGTCGCAGCGCTGTCTTGATATTCGGGCGGCAATAAATTCCGGTAGTTGTGATACTGTCGCGCGGATTTTTCCGCAAAACAGCGTTGACGGAGAGGTGGAGATTCGTCAATCCGCCCAGGACCGTGACTTGGAGCAGGCGTACACCTGCGTGAAAATTACTCCTGATACCGCGGATTTTCTCGGCAGCGCAAGCGCGCTTGACTCCGTCGAAGTGATTCCGCTACGCGCGAAAGAGCAGTTTGATAGAGTTGTCCTCAGTTGGTACTTGAGCAAAAGCGGTGGATCGGTTAACCTTCCGGCAGCCGGATCGACGCCGACACTGCCTCGCAGCGGCGCGACCAACTGGCCCAGCGAACGCCCGTCGCTGCTTCGTACACAGCTTATTAATGGTAGCGGTCACGGTAGCTTCCGTCTCTCAGACTTTGATAATAGTACTTATAGCAATACACTCTTTTTGTATCCTTCGCGGGTTGGTTCCAGCGCTCTATCTTTCTCGGTAGACGGACGTCGGTCCGGAAGCACTCCTCAGCAGGTGCGTTGCCAGACCACGGTTTCTAGTGGTCAGTATGCTTGCCAGGTTGAATTGATGATGACCGCGCCGGTGTCCGCCCAGAATAGTCGAAACGTCTTTTTGGCTCTGAGCGCGTTTTACAACCCAACAGATTTTCGTATCGAGCTCAGGAATGGGTCAACCCCGGTACTGTTCGACGGAGTTCAGCCAGAAGTTGATTCGACCGGACGAGCTAACGACCTCTTCCGTCGCGTGGTCTCCCGTGTCGAAATCGGGGATACATTCAGGTACCCGTTGGCGGCATTAGAGACCAGAGGTAACCTCTGTAAATCATTCAGTGTTACGACCGAGCCAAGTGACTACCAGAGTAATTGTACGCCGTAATCGCTAGACTGAATCGGTATCGGTGTGGAATTTTTCGTGCACCTCGCGTAGGTGCTCATCGGTGACGTGGGTATAAACCTGAGTGGTGCTTATATTGCTATGGCCAAGCATTGACTGGACACTTCGTAAATCGGCTCCGTTCATTAGTAAATCTGTCGCGAAACTGTGCCGCATCGTGTGAGGGCTGACGTGTTTCGTAATACCCGCCAAGCGAGCGTAGCGAGAAACGAGACGCTGAACGCTACGAGGTGTCAGTCTACGATAATCCCCGGTAGTCGACGGGGTGTTGTTTCGGCTATAGCTCAGGAAGAGTGGAGGGAGGTTGTCGAAGCGCGCGCTGAGGTATTCTTGAATGTGGTTCGCGGTCGATTCGCTAATGAATACCGGTCTGTCTTTCTGACCTTTACCTCGCACCATGAACTCGCGGCGTTTAGTGTTGACGTGGTCCCGATTAAGGGCGACCAATTCGGAAATCCGTAGACCGCTTGAGAAGAGCAACTCCACGATCGCTCGGTCGCGAAGACCGACTTCGCTGTCGAGCGGGATAACTTCGAGCATTCTAGTAATCTCGTCATAATGAAGGAAGGTTACCTGTTTGCGGGTAATCTTTGGCAGCTCGATTTTTTCTGGACTCAGACTGGGTATGTCGCGTTTTGAAAGATAGCCGAGGAAGCCGCGAAGCGCGATTAGGTGGTAGCTCTGAGTAATGGTCGAGAGAGACTCGCCGGTATCGTTGGTAAAGCGATTCAACCAGAGTCGGTACTTACGTACCACTTCCGATGTTATCTTATCTACATGAATATCATCAGTGAATTGTACGAACCGCTCGAGATAGAGCTTGTAGTTTTCGGCCGTCTTGGCAGACCGACCGCCTTCGACTTCGAGGTGTTCGATGTAATCGAGAATCAGTTCCGAAACGTACATAGTACTAGCATATCCTAAATGGGAGAGGATAGGTATAATTTAAAGGATGGATATTGTTCAGGAAGTAATCCTCGGACTCATACAAGGACTGACGGAGTTTATCCCGATTAGTAGTTCCGGACATTTGGTGATAGGACAGTACATATTTGACGGTACTTCCGACCATTTGTTACTCGAATGGTTAAACATCGGGACGCTGCTCGCTCTGCTTGTGTATTACCGACGACGTATCATACGAATTTTCGAGGATGTTATCCGACAGAAACGATACCGCTTGGCGCGTAATATCGTTGTTACGTCGCTGCCTGCAGGAATCATCGGGTTTCTTGCGGCCGATTTTATTGCGAGTGAGGATTTTTTCAGCAATATCAGCACCGTTCTTATCGCGCTAGCGGTGGTTGGCCTGACAATGGTGTGCATTGACAATCTCCCGCAGGCATCGGCGGTTGGCGATGGTGAAGAGTTAACCGTTCGGCGTTCGTTTCTAATCGGTATGCTGCAAGTGCTCGCGCTAGTGCCAGGAATTTCGAGGTCAGGTTCGACAATTGTTGCCGGTCGACTCATGGGGCTCTCCCCGGAGAAAGCTGCCGAATACAGCTTTCTGGCGTCAATCCCTATAATGTGCGGGGTAGCGCTGAAGCTCTTTGCAAGTGCCGTTGATCGGGGCTATCTGATGGAACATCTTACTCCGCTTCTTATCAGCAACACCGTCGCGTTTTTGTCCGGGCTAATCGCGATCAGATTTCTGATGGGGTATCTTAGCTCCCATTCGCTTGCCGTGTTCGGGTGGTATCGCATCGCTCTGGCTGCTACCGTAGCTTTGGCGCTTCTGGTACAATAAGGAAAGCAAAAAACAGGAGAAATAACGTATGGCTAAAATGGAAGTTGAGCGAACGCTCGTACTGTTCAAGCCGGATGCCGTTCAGCGCGGTATTATCGGTGAAATTCTAACGCGTTTTGAGCGAGTTGGACTTAAAATCGTTGGCACTAAGATGATTTTCCCTGATAGGGATCATTACTATCGTCACTACGAAGACATCGGCCAAATGGTAACGCGACGCGGCCAACAAGCGTTCGATGTCACCCTTGAGATGATGCAGCTTGGTCCAGTAGTCGCTATGGTGCTCGAGGGCGTCGAGGCGGTTTCACTAGTGCGCAAGATGGTCGGTGGAACCGAGCCAAAGTCTGCTGCCCCTGGAACGATCCGTGGGGACTTTAGCCATATGAGTTTTGAGTATGCCGATGGCAAGAAGAAAGGTATCCCTAATCTTATTCACGCTTCGGGCGATCCTGAAGAAGCGGAAAAAGAAATCGGTATTTGGTTTAGCGCGGACGAAATTTATAGTTACGAAATCGCTCACGAACGATTCGTGCGCTAGTTCAGTGTATAATTGATATACGTTTTCTCTTGGTGGCCGGCATTCCAATGCCGGCTCCGGAGAAAGTAGAGGTTCTAACAGTAAGCGCAGTGAATCGAGTATACGCCCCGGTAGCTCAATTGGATAGAGCAGTTCCGTCCTAAGGAAAAGGTTGCAGGTTCGACTCCTGCCCGGGGTACCACGTTAACTGTTTTTGAATCCTTTGCCAGTAGGGTATCTCGGATTTTGTTGTTATGTAATGAACGTACCGACAAGTACCTATCCTAAGATAGGCACTTGTCTTTGCGATACCCAGTAATTCACAGCGCTGACCGTTATTTAGCTCACTAGCTGTCGTTCAGAGGGAATTGGCGTAGAGAACGTCGATGTGAATATGTGGGGGGGGTGAGGAGCAGTGTTTTCTGACGAGCAGGACAGCGCTAGCGGGGTGCTATACTGTAATCATGAGCAGAAATGAAGGACGTAGTGTCCAGTTCAACGGTCAACGTGAAGGCGAAGAGGTATTATTCGTATTTCGGCGTCATATTATAGCGATGAGGAAGGGCTTTTACATGTTACTTGTACCCTTTGCGCTTTCGTCGATTCCACCGCTTATATGGCAGGATAATCTGAAACTGTTTCTTCTACCAATCGGGGGACTCATTCTTGGGTTGATTCTGTTTAGCTACCATTTCTTGATGTGGCGATTTACCTATTACATCGTGACCAACCAGCGTATCAGACAGGTGACTCAGACTGGTTTCTTTGGAACGGATGTCGTGGAGCTCAGCCTGTCAAAGATACAGAACATCAGCTATAATATACCCGGATTCTTCGGTGAAGTATTTCACTTCGGAACCTTGGTTATCCAAACGATTGTGGGTGACCTGGTGATTCGGAATGTGGAGCATCCTGAAAAGACATATAACATGCTGCAAGACGCAGTAGCTGATGCGATAGATTGGGGTGGACAGGAACAGCATGAAGAAATTGCTTAAAAAACGCCGCTCGAAAGAGCAAAACCCGCCGTCTCGTATTACCAACGAGACCGTGGCGGAACATCGTGAACGAATTCTCGCCGGTGGGCGTCGCTTCAAATATCCGATGCAGTACGCCCGGCACCGTTTAGTTATTGTAACGGTTGGCCTGACATTTGCTACTTTGATTCTCATCCTGCTCTTTGGATGGTGGCAACTATATATTGTCCAGAGCAGCAATAAGCTGCTATACCGGGTTACCCAGGTGGTTCCAGCACCAGTGGCATCGGTAGATGGGCAACCGGTTCGTTATAGCGACTACTTGATGTATTTCAATAGCTCGATGCATTACTTGCAGAGAAACGAGCAACTCAACGTTACTGACGAACGCGGTAAGCGAGAGGTGGCATTCCAGAAGCGACAAAACCTTGATATCGCTATCAGAAACGCTTACGCTGAAAAACTGGCCAACGAGATGGGTATCGTCATCGAAGACGAGGAGCTCGAGCGGGTCAATAAGGAACGGCTTACGATGGCGAACGGACCGATTTCTCAGGAGACATACAACGCCTCGACGATGAGCCTCCTCGGGTGGACGCCGCAAGAGGAGCAACGATCGACCAAGAATCAGTTACTCAAAAACAAGGTGGCTTACGCTATCGATAAAGACGCGGAAGATAAGGTAAAGCGTGCCGCCGAACTCTTAATTGAGACGGACAATGACTTTAAGAAGGTAGCCGAAACTCTCGGAGAGGGTGTGATAGCGGATATTTCCGGAATGGTGCCGTTAGTAAATAACGATGGTGGTTTGACGAAGGCGGCATTAGAACTGGACAAAGGACAGGTATCCGCTGTTATTAGAAGCACTACCGGTGACGGATATTATTTCGTGAAACTGATTGAAAAGACGGACAATCAGCTTAATTACGAGTACTTGCAGGTTCCTCTGACCGAATTCGATCGGAGGCTTGAGATGTTGAGGAAAGAGGGAAAAATTAAGGAGTATATCAAGGTTCCTGTTATTAATGATCCGAATATGGAGGAGGAAAGGAGGTGATGAGAATGTTCACATTACCAGAATTGCCATATGGGTACAAAGCACTCGAGCCAGTCATTAGCGGCGAGATTATGGAGCTGCACCATAGCAAGCACCATCAGACATATGTCGATAAATTGAACGACGCTCTTAAGACGGCGCAAGAGCTTGAGGAAAGGTCGATAGAAGAGCTATTGACCGATCTTAGTAACGTACCAGATTCGATACGAACTGCCGTTAGGAACAACGGGGGTGGACACTACAATCATAGTCTGTTCTGGCAGTGGATGTCGCCAGATGGAGGTGGCGAACCGACTGGAGCACTTGCGGAGGCTATTAACGGGAAATACGGCAGTTTCCAAGGTCTAGTTGACGAATTCACAACGAAAGCCACAGGTGTATTTGGAAGTGGCTGGGTATGGCTGCTACCAGACATGGAAATTATGACAACACCTAATCAGGATAATCCGATTATGGAGGGTAAACCCGTTCCGATTCTCGGTTTAGATGTTTGGGAGCACGCCTACTATCTAGATTATAAGAACGTTCGCGCGGATTACATCGCAGCATGGTGGAACGTCGTGAACTGGTCGCGTGTCGCGGAGCTATACGGGAATTAATATCGGTCGGCTATAGACTTGCAACTGATCGACTCAGTAGGACTACACCCTGCTGGTTTGGTTTATTGTTGAGTGGCTAATCGTGTTTGCGAGGAAAATAATACGCCCACCATGAGAGGTGAGCGGACTATTTTGGCGCGCCCGACCGGATTCGAACCGGCGATCTCCTCCGTGACAGGGAGGCGTGATAGGCCAGCTTCACTACGGGCGCA
>CAZKUV010000027.1:0-9894 GCA_964556075.1 uncultured Candidatus Saccharibacteria bacterium
TAAATTCAAACAAAAACTCTCTAAAAACTAAAGATGTTATTAGTTACAGCGCTCGTCGGGGCATGGCTGGCATTCGCAGCTGTAATGCGACGACGCAAGGCGGAAGCCGACCTCTAGTAGTAAGGGTGTTGAACGAAAAAGCGTGAGTATAAGGCTCACGCTTTTTTATATCAGTGGTATACTAGGGGTGACGTGAAACGTTCAAACAGAAAAAACAAACATCGATACGCGGCTAAAAAAGGCGTCCTCGGACGTATCAAATTAGCGCTGGTACCGCATAGGGATAATGATTACCAACCGCACTTGGTACGACGCTACGGACTACTCGCCGTGCTGTTAATCGTCGCCGGCATCCAAGTGCTGTATAACCTCAGTCCGATGGGCGCTGTGCTGAGCGAGAATGCTGACGTGTCGAGAAGCGCTCTCATTGATGAAACCAACCGAGCTCGTGCTCAATTCGGCGCCCCGGAATTGATGCTCAACCAGAAGCTCAATGACGCCGCGCAACGAAAGGCCGCTGATATGTTCTCGCGACAGTATTGGAGTCACGACGCGCCTGATGGGACGAAACCGTGGAAATGGCTGGCTGATGTTGGCTATAGCTTCAGCAAAGCGGGAGAGAATCTGGCGAAGAATTTTTATACCGCCGAAGCGACTGTCGCCGCCTGGATGAATTCGCCGTCGCATCGGGATAATCTTCTGGAACCGGACTATACGGAAGCCGGCTTCGCGGTGGCGACGGGCGAGCTTGAAGGGAAAAAGACCACGGTTGTAGTGGCACTGTATGGTCGTCCTGCAGAAGTTGGGATGGCGTCTATAATGCCGGAGACGATCGTAGCCGGAGCTCGGGGCGAATCGCTCAGTATCCTGGCGCGTATCGGTATCGGCATGCAGTCGATAACGCCAGCTGCGCTTGGATCCATCGTGCTGCTCACTATCCTCATGATGGTGGCGTTCATGGCGCACCTTTATCGGGATTACATACCGGCATCACCGCACCATCCTCGGCATCGTCATAACCACGGTGTTATCAAGGTCGGGCTGATATTCGTCGTCATGATTGGCATCATACTGCTATACGGCGGAGGTCAGATTTGATGGTTACCAAAGCCGTCATTCCTGTGGCGGGATGGGGCACGCGGATGCTACCTATCACCAAATCGATTGAAAAGTGCATGTTACCAGTCGGTACTCGACCGGTTATTGACTATGTCGTTCAAGACATAATCCAAGCTGGTATTCAGGATATTTACTTCGTGGTCGGCGAACAGAGTTCTCAAATCGAAAGCTATTACCGTAGCAATATCCAGCTCAATGATTATCTAAAACGAAAAGGCAAGACGGAACTGCTCGAGCTCGTCGCTCCGCTTCGCGGGGTATCGATCCACTTTCTTACCCAGCCGAGCACAGGTGGGTATGGCACGAGCATACCGGTCGGACTTGCCAGCGAGTATATCGACGAGGACGAGCAGGCGCTCGTCGTCATGGGAGACAATATCTTTCTTCGCCGGGACGGCGGATCGAACGCGGCGGATCTTATTCAGAGCGTCGAAGCCGCAGGCGTAGCGGCCGGACTCCTTGGCGTGCCGGTACCAAGAGAAGACATCCCGAAGTATGGCATCATCGAGAAAGACGGAAACAGCCGATTCGTGAGAATCGTCGAAAAACCGAGCATTGAAGAGGCGCCGAGCAACCTTAATAACGCAAGTTTTTATCTATTCCCGAAAAAGATATTCGAGCTTGCAAGCGAGCTTCCTCCGAATCCGGTGCGCGGGGAGTATGAGCTGACCGACGCGATTAACGCATTCGTCGAATTGGGCGGCGAGGTTCTTGTCGAGGAGGCGAAAGGTGAGTATCTTGACTGCGGAAATCCGGAAGGGTGGCTCCACGCCAATACCCGCGTCGCGGCCCTGTAATTGATAATCCTTCCCATAGCTGTCATAATTAGTATATGAAAGTATGGGAGAAGGGAGTACCGTTTTGGAGCGAGGAAAAGCAGTACACCCGGCCTGTCGCGTATCCTGAGAATTACACCGAGCTGAATCAGGAGCTAAAACGAAAAGGCGAGAACTGGCATTTTATCGGGCCGGGGACAAAGATTACCGACGGCCTATATGTCCCGCCGGAGCGGGACGCGCATGCTATCATGGTCGATGTAAGTCAGAACCCCGATATATACCGGACATATATTCATGAAGTGAAGGAGCGAGTCGCCCGCATGTCGTATAGCGACGATAACCGACTCTATCTGACCCGAGCGGTTCGTCAGACGGTAGAAGGCAGCCTGTCGGATTGGTCGGCGGGAAGAACGGGGGAAGAATCGTACGTTGAGAATCTGAGCGATTTGATGCGTAGCGGTGGCGGCCGAAACAAGCTGTATCCGACGGTCTTGAGCGCGGCCCTTCTCGACATTATGACGTCCGGCGTGTACGTTTCAATCGAAGCTCGATCAAAGGACGGTTTGGATGATGATGTGCGCGACAGGGAGATTCGCCGATGGGTGACGTACGAGGAGCCGCGCTCGCGTGGTGGGAGAATCGAAATTCTCGATTGGGAGGCTGGAGTATTTGGACCGTTGTCAGACGCCGCGGACACTACGGCCTTCGAATACCGTAAAAGAATTGATTCAATCACGCCCGCCCCTATTCCAAAGCGGGTGACGTCGACAGGGGCGAAGATAATTCAATTAGCAGATTACGTCCATAAGCGAAAAGAAAAGGACTGAGACCAGGTCAGTCTAGAGAGGAGCACATATGCAGGGACAGCGCCGGTACGAACACTACAGTATTACCGAAGGGGAGAATAAGTTCAGTCCAAAAGCCGCGTACGTCGTTATCGGGCTGGCTTTCGGAAGCGCCGTAGCTGCGATGTGGATCGACGGGCTCGACAGGGATAATGGTGAAGCTGACTGGAACCGTCCGCTCACGAACGAACCTGAGATCACGATAATGGCGACACCGGTTCCAGCGGAAACAGCGACGCTTGTAACCAGCGACGGTACCGAATTTTATATCGATGACGATATTGACGCAGATATTGGAGAGTAGGCGCGCGTCTGATTTGTTATGATACGCTGTTAGCTATCATAAGGCAGCCTTAGCCGCCGATGGTGTGGGAAATACGAAAACCTGATGTATCGGACGATGCGTACGCCGGATTCATTGGTTGCATTCGTCCGCTACATCTGTTACAATTGGTAATCGGATTAATCAAATAGCATAAGGAATCACATGACAAAAGCAGTCGTTAAGGTCGGTGGCAAGCAGTATCTTGTCGCCGAGAAAGAGACCCTCCTGGTGGACCTCCTCCCGGAAGGAACGAAAGAGCTCACTCTTGATGCACTGTTGGTTATTGATGGTGATAAAACCACTGTCGGCACACCAACGGTAAAGGGTGTGAAAGTGGTAGCGAAGGTAACCGAGGAGCTCGTTAAGGGTGACAAGGTAACCGCCATCAGGTACAAGTCAAAGAAGCGCGTGCACAAGCTGCGCGGTCATCGCCAGAAGTACTCGAAAGTCGAGATTACTTCAATCAAATAAGAATTATCCCCTGTCTGAAAAGACGGGGGATTTTCTTATAGCTCATGCTACAATGAATAGTAGAAGAGGGAATATAAACACGTGACCACAGTAATTTCAGTGACCAATCAAAAAGGTGGCGTGGGCAAGACGACCACTGCGGTCAATGTTGCTTACTACTTGGCCAAAAACGGCTATCGAACGCTGCTGATCGATTTTGATCCGCAGGGAAACGCCACTAGCGGTCTTGGCGTTGATAAGCAAGAACTGACCAATACTATGAGTGACGTCATCATGGAGAAGGTGACGCTCGCCGACACGATTTTACCGACCGAGCACAAGAATTTATACTTAGCTCCGACCACGCCGCATCTTGCGAACGCCGAAGTCGAGCTGGCGCAGGCGAATCGCCGATTTACCCGTCTAAAAAACGCCATCGATACCACGCTTCATTACGACTATGTCATCATCGACAGTCCGCCGTCGCTCAGCCTGTTGACCGTCAATGGACTGATTGCCGCTCGGTATGTCCTATTGCCAGTGCAGGCGGAATTCTACGCGCTCGAAGGACTTGGGCAGCTGCTTGAAACCATGAAGTTGATTCGAAAGAGTATGAACCCGACACTCGATTTAATCGGGGTGTTGACTACCATGGTCGATGGCCGCACCACGTTAAGCGCTCAGGTGCGCGAGGAAATCACCAGACACTTTCCAGGGAAAGTGTTTAAAACGTCGATTCCGCGGAATATACGTCTTGCCGAAGCGCCGAGTCACGGTCTTCCCATCGGGGCGTACGACCGGTGGAGCAAGGGCGCCAGGGCGTATAAATCGGTAACAAAGGAGCTCATAGAGCGCGTAGGACAGTAATAATGATAATGAGCAGGCGAGGAAATACATGAGCGCAAAAAAAGGCCTAGGACGAGGATTTGATTCACTAATACCAACCGAACTGCTCGACGAGTCGTTCGATCCGACTGCCCACCAGGACAGCCAGGTGAGCGACCTGAGACATATCAAGGTACAGGAAATCTCTCCCGATCCAGACCAGCCGCGTCGACATTTCGATGAAGTGGCGCTTGCAGAATTGGCCGAATCAATCAGGCAGCACGGCGTCCTGCAGCCAATCGTTGTCGCTCCGAAGAATGGCGGCTACATGATAGTGGCGGGCGAACGTCGCTGGCGCGCTGCAACCCAGGCGGGACTCGACAAGATTCCGGCGTTGGTGAGAACGCTTTCCGACCAGCATCGCCTCGAGCTCTCGCTTATTGAAAACTTGCAGAGGCGTGATCTTAATATCTTAGAAACAGCGACCGCTTACCTAAAGCTCCGCGACCAGTTTAACCTCACTCTCGAACAGATTGGAAAGAGTGTTGGCGGCAAGTCAGTGAGCGCTATAAGCAATACGCTGAGACTGCTCCGGTTGCCCGACGAAGTCAAAGACGCTCTCGCTAAAGGACTCCTTAAGGAAGGGCAGGTGCGACCGCTCATTAATGTCGACCCCGATGTCGTCAGGGAAATTTTGCCGCAGATCATCGACGAGGAATGGAGCGCTCGGCGCGTCGAACAATTCGTCGTACAGCTCAAGAAAGGTGAGGGGCTACCGCAAAAGAAGGCCGATAAAAAGATCGCTGGTATTCCGTACGAAGAAGAAACCAAGCGGTTGGCTCGCGTGCTCGACGCCAAAATCAGCGTGAAGACCAACGCCAAGGGCGCCGGACAAATCGTGATTCGCTTTAAGAGCGAAGAAGATTTCAGACGACTGCAGCAGTTACTCGAAAACTAGAATAGCCTGATTCCGGTAAACGGAAATATGCGGATGGCAACCGGCCCGATGACATCGTAGAGCGGTACAAGTCCGAGCCCGTTTCTCGAGTCGTAGGAGAAGTCGTCTTCACGATGGTCTCCTGCTACGAAAATAGTGTCTTTGCTGACCGTCGTGTCGAAGTTACCGCTGGTCGGATAGCCCGGCTTGTCCTTTAGTTTGTCGTCGATTGTGAAGCCGCCTGGATTCGCCCCGTTATATATGGTGAGGACGCCGTCTTTGACGGTCACGCGCTCGCCTTCGAAGGCGATGACGCGCTTGACGAGATATTCGTCGCTCGCGCCGCTCGTGTAACGGGGATTTTTGAAGACGACGATATCGCCGCGTTTCGGGACGTACTGCTCAGATTTAAGCATCGCCCAAGTCACTGGCAAACGGTTGACGATAAGTCGATCGCCGGTGTAGAGTGTCGGCTCCATGCTTGGTCCGAGCACGTTGTAACTTCGGAAGACGAAGGTGTTGATAAGGAGGGTGCCGATTAGTACCAATACCAAAAAGAGCAGTAGGCTCCAGAAATCTTTCGCTGCGCTGCGGCGATTTACGGGTAAACTTTCCATCCTATTTACTATACACCACATAGCCGTCTGAATGCGAAACGGTTTATGATAAAACGTTCAAAAATGGCCGTATTTCGTATATAGTAGGTAGGAGATTATGACACAACCACAAAAATCCATGGACGGATTCGTTCCGCGCCGGTCTGGCACGCCGCTCAATCGCTACCAGGAATTGAGCAGTACCCATACGAAGACGCTGAGAGATTCGTCGCGCCCAGGGCTCGAAAGGACTCCGCTAAGGACTACGGAGCCGGTTCTACCAAAGACCGATGTCGGTACGCTTGAGCGTTCGCATGACTTGGGAGGGCTCACGAGGACCGATATTGACGAATCTCTGCGCGAACTGGACGAGAATCCTCCTGTTGAAAAAAAGCGATCAAAAGGACTCGCTCGGTTTCGTCCGCGTAGCATCCGTAAGCTCTTAAAACGACTCGCTATCCTGATTGTTATTATCGGGGTCGCGATTGGCGGTTGGCTCGGGTATAAGACGTTCGTCAACGTCAATAGCGTATTCAAGGGCGGTATTTTCGGTTTGACGCAGCGTCAGCCGCTCAAACAAGACGCCAATGGTCGTAGTAACGTCCTGATTTTCGGTACTTCGGAAGACAGTCCCGACCATAACGCTGGAAACGGCGCCGGCGGACCGCTACTGACCGACTCGATTATGGTGCTGAGCGTCAACCAGGAGAAGAAAGACGCGTTCATGGTCAGCATTCCGCGCGACCTCTGGATTAAGTTCGACGAGCCGTGCAGCGTTGGCTTCCAAGAAAAAATTAATTCGGTGTATCAGTGCGGTTCGGATTTCGGAGAGAATCCGGAAGCCGGCGCGCAGGCGCTTATGAAAAAAGTGGGCGAAGTGCTAGGGCTAGATATTCAGTACTATGGTCAGATCGACTATTCGGTCGTCACAAGGGCTGTCGACGCGGTCGGCGGCGTCGACGTGACGATTGAATCGAATCCGCCAGGTATGGGCATTCTTGATAGAAACTTCGACTGGAAGTGTAATTACCAGTGTTACTACGTGAAGTATGAAGACGGCGAAACGGTTCACCTTGACGGGGAGCACGCGCTGGCGCTGGCGAGAGCTCGTAACGCTCAGGGCGGGTACGGATTGGCGGCCGGTAACTTCGACAGGGAAAAGAACCAGCAAAAAATTCTTCGAGCGCTTCGAGAAAAGGCGCTCAGCCTCGGCACGCTGACTAACATAGGTGCTGTAACCGAGCTGCTCGATGCCATGGGGGACAACCTCAAGACGAACGTCGAAAAATCCGAAATACAGACCATTATTTCGCTCGCGACTGAAATACCGTCCGAATCAATCGTCTCGCTTGATCTTTACGACGAGGAGAATCCGCTCGTGAAGACCGGACCGGTCAATGGAGCGAGCGCGGTTATCCCGGTCGCTGGTATGTTCGACTACAGTAAGATTCGGTCGTTTATAGCTAAAGCGAGCACGATGGACGCTGCTGCTAAAGAAGGCGCGGTTATCGCGGTGCTAAACGGTTCTGGGGTGACGGGCGCAGCCCAAAGGGAAGCCGACTGGCTCGAAGAGCAAGGCTTTGATATCGGTCAGATAGATAACGCGCCTGAGGGCGAGTACGTCAGCACCAAGATTTACCAGCGAGGCGATGGTATGCCCGCGACGAAGAAAAAACTCGAAGATCTCTACTCGACGACGATCGACGGTCCGCCTCCGGTACCGATTAACGGGGAAATAGACTTCCTCATCATCATCGGCGAAAATGCCTCTCCCAGATAGCTCGTCTTTCGCGTACTAATGGTATACTAAGACACAGTTACGATGAAAGAGATGACGAACCTATTTAAGCTGCCGAAGCACAAATCGGTCATAAGTGACCTTGCGTATATGGTGCTCAATGCCGGTCTTGCGGTTATGCTGCTGATTCTGGTGCTGGCGATACAGTCGCCGCTACCCGCGTTTTTGCTAGTATTGCTTAGTAAATGGCGCATCCTCGCGGTCCGGCCGCATTTCTGGTTTAAGAACATCCAATCGAATCTCGTTGATATTATCGTCGGCATGAGTGCCGTCGTGCTGCTGTATGGCGCGAGCGGATCGCTTCCGGTGCAGATTATTCTGACTATACTCTTCGCCGTTTGGCTGCTGTACATCAAGCCGCGTTCGAAGCGAAGCTTTGTGGTCGCGCAGGCTGGTACGGCCGTATTTCTGGGTGTGACAGCGCTCTTCATGGTGTCCTATGAATGGCCGGCTTCAATCGTCGTGCTTTTGATGTGGCTCATCGGATACAGCACTGCCCGGCACGTCCTCAGTCATTACCGAGAAAAAGACAGAACCTTCCTCGCGATGATTTGGGGTTTAATTGTGGCCGAGCTGGGGTGGCTAAACTACCACTGGGCGTTCGCGTACAGTCTACCGGGCTTTGGAGGGCTCGATCTGTCGCAGACCGCGCTGGTCGTGTTAATTCTGAGCTTCCTTGCCGGTAGAGTGTACGATAGCTATCATCATAACGACGGTGTGATTCGCTGGAGCGATGTCATGATGCCGGCGGTATTCTCAGCCAGCGTCATTCTGGTTGTATTGTTGTTCTTCAATACGCTCGGAACCGGTCTTTTTTAAGGTTTGTTTCAGGAAGGAGGAGTAGGCTACTGACATGAATAAAAACGACCAACACGAAACCACAACACCAGAACATACAGACAAGACAGCCATGACGGACCGAGCACCGGACGTACCGCGTCCTCCAGAAGTTGATGGGCGGACGAATACTACTCAGCAGGCTCGAAACAAAGGGCTGTTGATTATAGCCGGCATTCTATTTCTCTTCGTCGTTCTTGGCGGAGCCTACTACGAGAATCGTGACTACTTCAATAGGCTGTTTGGGGGCGACTCGGAGATTACTGAGCGTCCGACCGTAGAGGATGACGGTAATACGAAGACGACGAAGACCGAAGCGGATATAGCCAGTATCGTGTCCGAGGTTTCACCGAGCGTCGTATCAATCACCACCCAGACTCAAGCGAGAACGTATTTCGGTGTCGCGCAACAAGAAGGCGCTGGTACCGGTATCGTTGTGAGTAAGGACGGCTACATCTTAACGAACAAGCATGTCGTCGACGACGCCCGGACGGTCGGCGTCGTGCTCTCAGACGGTACGCGGTACGATGACGTCAAAGTAGTCGGCGTCGACCCGCTCAACGACGTGGCGTTTTTAAAGATTGCTGACGTCGACGATTTGACGCCTGCCCAACTTGGCAACTCTAGCACGATTCGAGTCGGACAACAGGTCGTGGCAATCGGCAACTCGCTGGGACAGTACCAGAATACGGTGACGAGCGGTATTATCTCGGGAACCGGTCGTCCGGTGACGGCGCAGTCCAGGACGAGCGTCGAAACGCTCACCGATTTACTTCAGACCGACGCAGCCATCAACCCAGGCAATTCCGGCGGTCCGCTGCTCAATATGGCCGGACAGGTCATCGGTATGAATACCGCCGTCGCGGCCGACGCTCAGGGTATCGGGTTCGCGATTCCAATCAATAGTATCAAGGGTATGCTAAAACACCTGCTCAAAACCGGAGAGGTCGAACGAGCGTTCCTCGGGGTTAACTTCATACCGGTAACTCCTGAGTCCGCGAAAGAATACGATTTACCAGTTCAAAACGGCGCGTACGTGTTCGCGGAACGAGGATCCCCAGTCGCGAGCGGCAGTCCAGCAGACAAAGCCGGTATCAAGGATAAGGATATCATTACGAAAGTAAACGACGTGTCTGTCGGCACCAATGGGGCGCTAACAACGCTCATCGGGGAGTACGCTCCAGGGGATACGGTTGAGCTTACGATTCTTCGCGGCGGAAATGAACGAACGATTACCGTCACGCTGTCAGCGTACTCTACTTAGTCTCTAACGGAGTAAACGCGAGAATGAAGCCACGCCGAGCAGAGAGCGCGAAGCCTTGCTCGTAGGCTTTTCTGATAATCGCTTCGTCAGCAGCATTTCCAACCGTTACGATAGTTACA
>CAZKUV010000028.1:0-8978 GCA_964556075.1 uncultured Candidatus Saccharibacteria bacterium
CGAACTTGAGTTCCAATAGGCTTGCCGCTCACAACCTTGGATATGGAATCTTCTTCTAGTTTGAAAATAACAATGGGCATGTTTCCATCTGCCGCCATGCCGAGAGCCGCACGGTCCATTACTTGAATGTCTGGACTTTGTAACGCATCCTGATGAGTCATCATTTCACGCTTCATAGCGTCCTTGTGTTTCATGGGGTCTTTGTCGTAAATGCCATCTACCTTAGTGGCTTTAAGTACTGCATCGCAATTAAGCTCGAGAGCGGCACTAATTGCTGCTGTATCTGTCGTTATATATGGCTTGCCAGTACCTCCGGTAATAATAACTACTCTGCCTTTTTCCATATGCCGAATGGCTCGTCTGCGTATAAAAGGTTCAGCTACTTGATCCATCCGTACATTACTTTGCAGGCGAACTGGTACTCCTTGGCTCTCAAGCATGTCCATAAGAGCAAGACCATTGGTGATGGTTGCTAGCATACCCATATAGTCTGCAGTCGATCTCTCGATTCCATGGGCAGCGTAAGCGGCACCACGGAGCCAGTTACCTCCACCGACCACGATGGCAACCTGAGTTCCCGTATTGACAGCTTTCTTTATTTCAACGGCTAGCCATCTAACAAAATCTGGATCAATGCCATGATCCAGATTTCCCGCTAGCTGCTCGCCTGATAATTTGAGTAAAATTCTTTTATACATGCCACTAGTGTACATTATTTGAAGGTATCGTAAAAATTACTAAACCAACCACTCGCATAAAAAACAAAAAACATGTAAGATTATGTCAAGAAGGAGTCGAATCATGCCTAGCACGAGTCAGTCAGAAAAACCGGATCCAATTGTTACAATGACGACAGGTGATTTCATTACTGTTCTTATCCTTGGTGGTATAGTTGGCCTGATTTTATGGGGGCTTGGTCTCATGTTAAATGTGTTTGTTTTCGAAGGATACTTCTGCGAAGGAGATGTGACCAGTCAATGCGGAAATTCTAAGAACTATGCTGTAGTTGCTGCGACATTACTGACTAGCGTTGCGGCACTCGCTGCACTAGTTCGTATTCGCGTATACCGACCGTTACTGGTACTAATCGCGAGCATCCTGAGTACCTGGGGAGTTGTTCAGCTTAGCTGGGAACTTGCGTGGTTAGTAGGTGCATTAGTTTCGACGCTCCTAAGTGCACTTGCATTTGGAACGTTTGCCTGGTTGGCGCGAGTACGTGAGTTTTGGATTTCACTTGCAATAATAATTGTACTAGTCGTCATTACTAGAATCGTAATTAACGGATAGATAGTGATACACTAAAAGGGTGGAACAAGCATTAGTACTATTTATATTCATAGCTATTGTTATTGGTTTTGGGGTAATTCTAATTATCTTAAATGCCAGGCTTAAGGAGCTAAAAAACAATAGTGCTGTCGAGCTTATCAAGTCGGATGTGACTGAGCTGTCTCGTGCCATTATGCACCTCCAAGAGAGCGTAGGAGATCGGCTAGAGCAAAATAGTCGTGTTACCCAGCTGTCCATGCAGAAGCAGCTTGGAGAGAGTGCCCGATTGGTGTCTGAAGTTTCATCAAGATTGGCAAAGCTCGATGAAACTAATAAACGGGTTGTAGATGTTGCTGCAGAACTTAAGACGCTACAGAATGTATTGCAGAACCCTAAACAACGAGGGGTATTTGGTGAGTATTATCTTCAAACAGTGCTCGAAAATGTGCTTGCTCCTGGTCAGTTCGAAATCCAGTATAAATTCAAAGACGGTGAAACGGTTGATGCTGTCATATTTCTTGAAAAAGGCAGAATGTTACCAATAGATAGTAAATTTAGTTTGGAAAACTATAATCGGATGGTTGAAGCTACCAATAAAGCTGATCGTGAACGGCTCATGGCAAAAGTCAGATTAGATTTAAAAGGGCGAATTGATGAAACAAGTAAATATGTTCGGCCTAACGAGAACACCATGGACTTCGCATTTATGTTTGTTCCCAGCGAGGCGCTTTACTATGATTTGCTAATTGGTGATGTCGGCACTGGTGGAAGCGCGCGCGATTTAATTGAATACGCCTTCCGAGATAAGAGAGTAATAATCGTCAGCCCAACGAGCTTTATGGCATACTTACAAACGGTCCTTCAAGGTTTACGAAGTTTGCAGATAGAGGAGCAGGCGAAGGAGATTCAGGTTCGTGTCGGTAAACTTGGTAGGCACATTGCACAGTTTGAAGAGTATATGCAGAAACTTGGCGCCTCTTTGTCTGTTACTGTCGGGCATTATAATACCGCCCATCATGAGCTAGGAAAAATCGATAAGGATGTAGTCAAGATTGCTGGCAATGATCCCTCAGTCCAGCCACTGCTCCTTGATCGACCAAACAAAGACAAATAGATACACCCCATCTCTTCGATGGGGTGTATGTGAACGGGTAGTTAGTCTACCTGTACATTTATTTCTGAGCTGATTCTACGTCTCTCAATAAGTCGTACAGGAAGAATCCGATGACCGCTCCAAGTAGAGGGGCAACGAAGTAGACCCCAACTGTCCATAGGTCGGTTAGATTCTCGACGGCTTTTAGCGTAACTGCAGTAGCTGGGTTAAGTGTTGCTTGTGCACCAACGTATCCTGCTACGGTGCTAGCAAACGCCATCGCGATGAACCCGGCACCGCCGATGGTAAGAGCTCCGCTTGCTTTTTCTTCGACGCGTGGCCGAAGAACGCTAGCGTATGCGAAACCAATGACAGCTAGGCCAATGAGCTCAGCAAATAGAACTGGCAATTCTTTTCCATCAGGTAAACTTACCATCTCAAACAATTGCGGCGCAGTTTGCCCAAATGCTGCAGCTTCTGGGTCGACACTTGGAGCCTGGTTAACAAAACTACTCATAACGACAAGAGCTAGCATAGCACCAAGGAACTGGGCAATGATGTAACTAACGGCTCGTACCCAATTGATGCGTCGCGTTGCCCATGCACCAACGGTAATACCTGGGTTAATATGTGCTCCAGAAAGCCCCCCGATAAGCATAAAAATACCAATGAGCGTAATAAATATATAAAATGGCTCATTACGCACAATCAGTACAGTTATCGCGAGCAGGAACACACCCAGGAACTCTGCCATCGCAGCGCTCAAAACAGGCATGCGTAGGAAGCTGCCGCGCAAAGAATTAACTACGCGTGGTCTTCCTGATTCAACAGCCTTGACGGTCGTTACACGTGTTACTTTTGGTGATGAACTAGCTTTAGCGCTCGTCTTTTTCTTGGCGCTAGAAGCGTTCTTCTTGGTTGCCATATTCTCCCCTCCTTTATGGTGAAAATGATACAGTTAGTATACCATATATCCGCAATAGTGCATTTAGATTCTAGTGATATACTAAATTACATGGGACTTTTTATTAAACAAAACGAGAATCGCTCTCAGCTACAGGAACGCCTAGCTGCTGAATTGCGAGAACGAGCTAGAACCCAAGCAACTGGTTCTGGGCCGATTGATCAGACGAAGCAATCCAATTACGTCAAGGACTCTGAGGAAGTTTCCGGAAAAGTTTTATTTTTAGTACTACTTAGCATATCGATAGTTGTGGCAGTAGTCGCGTATCTGATAATTTTCTAATTTATCGATTTTTGTATGTGTTACGGGTATACTATAGATAACATATGACAGATATAGACCACATTCGCTCAATACTTCTCGAGCGAGTAGCGACCGTTGAGAATCCGCGTGAGATATTAAGGGCTCCTGAATTTAAGCAGCTCTATTCTGCTATACGAGCGCTCCCTCCAGAAGAGCGGAGCGAATATGGTCAAAGAGTTAATTTACTGAAAGCTGACGTAGAGAAAGCCATTACAGAGAGAGAAAAGGAACTCGAAAGCGCGGATGTCGAAGCGATAGATGTAACGGCACCCTGGGATGTAAATGCAGAGCCAGTTGAACTCTTGCCTACTGATCAAGGTACGATTCATCCTTTGATGAGTGAAGTTGAGAAACTGAGCGATATTTTTACACGCATGGGCTTTACGGTTGAGGAATCGCGAGAGATTGACGACCAGTACCATATGTTCGAAAGTCTCAATTTCCCAAAAGGACATCCTGCTCGTGACGACTATGATACGTTTATGACTGTTGAGATGGACAATGAAGGTGAGCCATATATTGCTCCGGCGCATACGAGTACGATGCAAAATCGGGTGCTTGTGAAGTATCGAAAAAACCTACAAGAGGGTGAGCCTATCGCTGCAGTGGTACCCGACCGTGTTTTTCGGAATGAAGACCTTGACGCACGTCATGAGCATACATTTTACCAAGTCGAAGGTGTCTATGTAGCCAGGGGAGTTCATGCGGGAATGCTTATCGCCACGCTTCAAGAATTCCTTGAAGAGTACTATGGCAAGAAACTGAAAGTTCGAGTTAATCCGTTCTATTTTCCTTTTACTGAACCGAGCTTCGAATTCGCTCTTAGCTGCCCATTTTGCGGAGGAACGGATGCGTCGTGCAAAGTATGTAGTGGCGAAGGCTGGATTGAGCTGCTCGGATGTGGCATGATTCACCCCAACGTCCTCAGAGCGGCAGATATTGATCCGAATGAGTATACAGGTTTTGCGTTTGGCTGCGGCATAGAACGTTTAGTTATGATGAAGTATCAAATAGAAGATATCCGCCATTTTCAAAGTGGGAAGTTAGATTTCCTGAGGCAGTTTTGATGAACGATTATCATACCGATAGGTGACGTATCAAAGATTGGGGTATAACCATGAAAGTTAGCTTGAACATAGTAAAACAGTTTATCGATTTCGAACTTCCTTCAACTGATGAACTTGTTGCAAAAATAAATTCGCAGCTCGGTGGAGTTGAAGAGGTTATTAATCTAGGGGCTAAGTATGAGAGCGCAAAAATAGTCAAAGTCGTTGAATGCGAAAAGCATTCAAATGCCGACAAGCTTTCAGTTTGTAAAATCGATGCGGGTGAAGGAGAACTAATTCAAGTAGTTTGTGGCGCAAATAACGTCAAATCTGGAATGTGGGCAGTTTGGCTACCTCCGAAAAGCACTGTACCGGCTACATTTGACGATATTGACCCCTTCGTGTTGAGTGTCCGTGAAATTCGTGGCGTAAAAAGCAATGGGATGCTTGCTAGTGCTCGCGAACTTGGAATAGGAGATGATCACGATGGGATAGTTGACATTACCGAACGGGATTTGCCTGAAGGTAAGAGTTTAGTGCCAGGAAACAGTTTCGCAGAAGTATTCGAACTCAACGATACGATTATAGATATCGAAAATAAGATGTTTACACATAGACCTGATCTATTCGGTCAACTCGGTATTGCACGCGAGATAGCAGGAATCTATGGTAGGAAGTTTTCTAGTCCTGATTGGTATGCGGTGTTGCCGAAGTTTGAATCTGTCTCTGATGCACTCGAGTTAGATATCTTTAACGATGCTCCAGAAAGCGCACCTCGATTCATGGCGGTAGCAGTGGGAGGAACTGAAGTTAAGCAAAGCCCTTTGTGGTTAAAATGTGCTCTTGTTGCGATGGGCGGAAAGCCCATAAATAACATAGTTGACGCTACAAACTACATAATGCTTATAACTGCGCAGCCGGTTCATGCATACGACTATGATAAAGTAAGAGGCCATAAACTTGGTGTCCGCATGGCAAGACACGGTGAAACGTTACCTCTATTGAACGGGAAAATGTATAGCCTAACCGAAGACGACATCGTTATTGCCGATGCAGAAGGAGCCATTGGACTAGCCGGAATTATGGGTGGAGCGAACTCAGAAGTTTCCCCTGAAACAAAAAATTTAATTCTGGAAGTTGCTAATTTCAATATGTATTCTGTGCGGAAGAGCAGTATGCGCCACGGATTATTTACTGATGCGCTGACCCGGTTTAATAAAGGTCAATCTCCACTGCAAATTCCTACAGTAATGGCAAAGCTCATGAGTTTAGTTGATGGAAATCAGAGCAGTAGAGTATTCGATATAGGTAAAAACCCTCCGAAACCCCATTCGGTGACAGAGTCCGTGGACTTTATTAATTCACGACTTGGACTTTCGCTAGCAGCTCATGAGATAAAGTCCCTTCTCGAGAATGTTGAAATGCAAGTTAGTCTTGATGATCGTAGCCGGACGAAAGAGTCACCAACCTTAGTTGTTACACCGCCGTTTTGGCGAACAGATATAGAGCTTCCAGAAGATATTGTTGAGGAAGTCGGCCGCCTTTACGGTTATGATAAACTACCGCGTGAGCTACCTCTTCGGAGTTCAAAGCCTACTGATCTTAACCATTCGATTGAGACCGGTAAGGCTATCCGTCGAGCCCTTTCGCGCGCGGGTGGAAACGAGGTACTTTCATATAGCTTTGTGCACGAACGGATACTCACATCTGCTGGTCAAAACCCAGACGAAGCATACAAGCTTTCAAATGCTCTCAGTCCCGATCTTCAGTATTATCGGCTGAGTCTGACGCCAAGTCTATTAGATAAGGTGCACGGAAATATTAAGGCAGGGCACGATGAGTTTGCTTTATTTGAAATCGGAAAAAGCCATAGTAAAACTCTAGGACTTGATGAAGACGGTCTTCCACTAGAGGAACAGGAAGTTGCGCTTGTGTATGCGAAGAAAAAATCTAGAGACGGCGCGGCATTTTATAGGGCGAAATCTGTGCTTGAGTTTATGGCGTCTCAATTAGGACTCAAACTTAAATTTGAGCCGTTGGACATTATCTCAACTGCGCATATTGCAACTGTCTTTGAACCAAAGCGCTCTGCAATAGTTTCAGAAAGTGAAACTGGTCGGTATATCGGAGTAATCGGAGAATATAACGCTCAGACTAGACGAAACTTCAAGCTCCCAGACTATGCTGCGGGATTCGAACTTCTCATGAACCCACTAGCTCAGCTTGTGCGTGCTGCTAATAAGGTATATCGCCCACTGAGTCGCTTTCCAAGTGTCGATCGCGACATAAGTATTCGGGTCCACCCTCACGCGGACTACGCTACTGTAGCGACAGCGCTCGATGATGCTCTTTCGAGTAGCAGCCTTGTCACTACCGTGAGGCCGCAAAGCATATATAAACCAGATAACGGTACCAGTAAAACTTTTACATTCAACGTTTCGCTGACTTCTTACGACAAGACATTGACGAGTCAAGAAATAAACAAAATCATTGATGAAGTTTCTTCCAAGCTATCTCACTCGATAAGTGCAGAAATTGTGTAACTCGGGTGATAGAATGGTTTGCAGGTAAATCCCCATAACAGAGTAGGGGTATTTAGTGTTCCGTGTGATTCGCGTGTCCAGTGTGATCGTGTTCTGCGTCGTCTTGCTCTATTGATTCTTCTGTATCAACAACTGAGAAGTGACCGACAATCATCGGTAATTCAGAATCATGGAAACTGAAGTTTCCTACTTCATTTAATGTAATGATCTTTGGTCGATCGGCGCGGAGCGAAAGTTCATAATGCCCGCCATAGCTTACTGGATTACTAGGGGTGCCAATAAGGAGTAAGTGTGGAGCACCATCACCGCTTCTTATTGTGAGTGTATCGCATCGTTTTGCATGGATGTGCTCGACGGCAACACCACTACCAACTATTATCTCGTGGTTGTCGCGATTTCCTTGACAGGCGCCAGTGTCTCTCTCGCCTACACGAGCTATATTCTCATCTTGTGCTATGCGAAGAGTCGCTTCTTCAGGGGACATGTGATCGTAGAGACTATTCATAATGAATAATGACGCGCCTACGACCACCACTATGAGGCCAGCGGTGGCTCCAAAGAACACGATGTTATAAAAGGGCTTTGGACCGCGACCAAGGTGTAGGAAAAAGAACATCTGTACAAACATCTGCAACACCGCCAAAACGAGGATCGCAACGAGCAGAGGATTTCCTGGAAATACCTGATTCTTAACGAGGTAATACGGAATAATCGTTAATAGTAACGAAAGGACAAATCCAACTACGTAGGATTTGACCGATCCGTGGTGTGTATTTTCGTGAGATGTGGGGGTGCTTGAAGAATCTGACATATTTATTCTCCGATAAAAGGCATTAAGTAAACGACACTGAATATGAAAATCCAGACAATATCTAAGAAGTGCCAAAACAAACTGAGGAGGGCTATCTTTCTCACATTGCTACGCGTAAGACCACGTTTCACCACAAAAATATAAATGGCAGCTATCCAAACTAGCCCTGAAAGTATATGTAATCCGTGCGATCCAAGGAGTGTGAAGAACGAAGACATGAATGCATTGGATTGCATAGTGTGACCAGCGTGAACCAATTCATAGAATTCAAAAATTTCAATGCTCAAGAAAGCGAGACCTAAGGCAAAAGTAACTCCAAGCCATGTCAAGGCTTGCCTCTTCCGCTTCTGCCAAGCAGCCAGTAACCCAAGTCCTATCGTAAAACTACTCGTTAGGAGGATAAAAGTGTTCAGGAGTGCTAATTCCATGCTAAGCAAATCTACAGCTCCGGGACCGCCATCCGTACTGTTTCTAAGTACTGAGAAGACAGCAAACAATACACCAAACATTAGAAGGTCGGTCATGATGTAGAGCCAGAAGCCAAACATCGCCCGGTCGTCAGCGTCGCTGGTCGGATTTGCCATTTCGTGTGTCACAACCTGAGACATTACTTGCTCCTCACTAACTTTATAAACCATCCTGGGGCGGTTCGGAAAAATTCAATTAATCCCATTTCCTCCGCGCTATCACTGAGAAACTTTTTAACAGCAGCATCTTCTTGTGCTTTTTCATTCTCAATCTTCATTACCTCGGATGCGGGAATTGAATACTCGGTATGTTCATCAAAACCTCGTCGAATCAGAACCGCGATTACCCCTATGGTACCTACTCCAATCATCCATATAATGTTCCATACAAATCCGAATCCAATGAGGAAAGTAAAGAGAGAAATGAAGATTCCGGCTGACGTACTCTTAGGCATATGTATATCACTAATTTCAAGTTTCGGTTT
>CAZKUV010000029.1:0-8919 GCA_964556075.1 uncultured Candidatus Saccharibacteria bacterium
TGCTATGTGCTCATCGACGCTTTCGGGGTCATCAGTAATAGGAAGTGGCTCGGGTTGGTATAATCCGGGGTCGTGGAGGTCATGGGTAGGTGGTTAAGAAAGTAAACGAAGAGTTGTCTCTTACTTGTCCGGTAGAGAAGGAAAATCTTCAACACGGCTTTACAATCGTCGAGCTATTAATCGTTATTGTCGTTATTGCTATACTCGCAGCAATCTCGGTAGTCGCTTATACCGGGATTCAAGAACGAGCGAACGCGTCAGTCATTCAAAACGACTTAGCAAACGTTGCGAAGAAAATACATTTGTTACGCGCAGAAACAGGTGAGTATCCGGTTGGCGGAGCGTCAATCGCGACTGATGGGGCTAGTGCGGTAGGGGTACATGCCGCATCGCCTGAACCCTCGCTAGACTTTAAAGTTACTAGATCTGCCTATAGAGAGCCGACAAGCTCGGGTTCTGTTAATTTTACCTACTGCACAGGTCCAGGGGTGGATTCTGGACAGCCTGAGTTTATTGTTACAGGTCAAACAAAGTCGCTTAAAATTTACCAATACAGTTCGATGAACGGGGCAGAGTCGATAGCCAGCACATCGCTGACATACCCAAACGTGGTGTGTAGAGGAATAGATTTTCCGCGTTCATTATCGTACGGATACTCATATAACGCCGGTGGATGGCAATCCTGGACTGAATAGAGTATAAAGACAATAATCAGCTAAAGTTTTGTAGCTGCTCCACCATTTACGGATGGAGCTGAGACGTAGATGTATTTGGTTGAGGGTAGGTAGGATTCTATTTGCGCGGCCATATTGTCAGTCGTATGGGGAGTCAGTGCGGGTACTTCAACTACCGGTCGATCATAAAGTGACTCGTAAGCGGTAAGGACGCCACTCAGTTCAAGAGCGAGTTTACCCATTGCTTCCTTAGTCTCATGAGGACTAAGTGTTTCTCTTTCGGATGCTTTTTCAAGAGCGCTGTCCGTATCGCCTTTTAGGTGCATGATTGCCGTCGGATGAGGGGCCAAAGCGGTAGCATCGAATACTTTTAATTTTTGCTCAGGACTCAGAGACTGCAGTTTGTGTGGTCCATAGATGCTTGCATACGTAGCAGGGTCGATTCGGTATGGGTCGCGGACACCTATCACGAGGTTATCTCTTCGGTAGCTGGCTAGTTCGGTAAGTTGACGCATGGCTGTAAACAGACCGAGTTGCCCAAGCGCGCGGAGCTTTGATTGTCCTTCTGTAGGCTCCATGTCTAGTAGCCATTCGGCACGATGTCCGACGGGTTCGCCTCCCTTGAAAAGTGTAATGCCATTACTATCAGCGATACGAATATCGGAATCTTTATGGGCGTCACTAAGACGCATGGCCGCTTCATAAGCAGTTGTGGACTTGCCAGTCCCATCTAGTCCGGTTATAACGATACGACGAAATTCATTGGGCATTGCTTTCATTCCATTTTTATATCACAAAATACCTAATTTGTAAAGATGCTTATGTTATTTCTTTTTGAAAAAGGTGCTATAGTAAAGCTTATGGATATAAAAACACATCTTGAGGGGATTTTTAAGGGTGACCTCGACACCTCCCCGGAAACACTCGAGTTTTATTCACATGACGCCAGTCTTTTTGAGCTTCGCCCGAAGCTCGTAGCATTTCCGAAAGATGCTGATGATATCAAAGCTGCCGTCAAGTTCGTACTAGACAATAAGGCTTCGGATTCGAGTCTTAGTATTACTCCGCGAGCGGCTGGCACTGACATGTCCGGCGGAGCTATCAATGAGTCGATTATTCTTGACACATCTCGATACATGACAGAAATTCGTGAATTAACCTCTGAATCAGTCAAGGTTCAGCCAGGCAGGCTGTACCGCGAGCTTGACGTCGAAACGAAAAAAATAGGGAGTATCCTACCGAGTTATCCGGCGAGTCGTAACCTCGCCGCAGTCGGTGGCATGGTAAGTAATAATTCTGGCGGTGAGTTGGGAATTCGGTACGGAAAGACTGAAAAGTATGTCAGTGAACTTTCCGTGGTTCTCGGTGACGGTAACGAGTACACAGTGCGACCGCTCAACAGGGAAGAGCTTACCGTTAAAATGTCGCAGGGCGACTACGAAGGTGAGCTTTACCGGAAAACCTATGAGCTCATAGAAGCTCATTATGATGAGATTAAAGCTGCCAAACCAAAAGTCGCCAAGGATTCAACCGGATACAGACTATGGGATGTTTGGGACCGTGAGACTGGCATATTTGACCTGACACAGTTATTCATTGGTGCTCAGGGAACACTCGGAATTATTACGGATATACAGTTTAAGCTGGTCCCAGACCCGATGAACCATGTCGGTACCCTCGCCGTGTATGTTAAGAATACGGAAAACCTCGGTCGAATCACAGAGAAAATTATGAGCTACGAACCGTTCGCAGTCGAAGTCTTTGACGACAAGACTCTGATGCTTGGCATGAGGTTTATTTTCAAATTCTTAACACGCATGTCCTTCAGCCAATGGCTCATGATGTGTATCAGACTAATACCGAATGGCATCGCCATGCTTCGAGGGATACCGAAACTTGTCCTGTTAATCGAATTTGATGGTAAGGACCAAGAAGAAGTTAATAGGCGTGTTCACGAAGCAAGGGTTGGGCTTAGTGAATTTAAGAACATTAATTATATGGAAGAAGCTAACACCTTCGCGAAGGCTGACAAGTTCTGGAAAATGCGTCAGGAAAGCTTTAATTTGCTCCGTCAGAATGTTAAAGATCGTCACACCGCTCCTTATATCGATGATTTCGTTGTTCCACTCGATAAAATGGAGGAACTCTTGCCAGCAGTTGAGGGGGTTATAAAGAAGTACGATTTGATGGGTACGATTGCCGGACATCTCGGAGATGGAAATTTCCATGTGATTCCGCTCATGAAGATTGAAGATCCAGAAGAACGAGCGAAGATCGAGCCGTCTATGAAGGAAGTATATGACATAGTGCTAAAGCTTGGCGGATCACTCTCTGGAGAGCATAACGATGGAATGGTACGTGGTCCATGGCTCGAACGGATGTACGGTCCAACTATTCTTGGCTATATGCGGGAAATTAAACAGCTATATGACCCTCAAAATATTTTCAATCCGAACAAAAAGACCGACGCGGATTGGGATTTTAGCTTTGGTCATATCAGGCATAGTTTCTAGCCGGCTGTACTTTATTGTTAAGGCTGGGTAGCTGCTATAGAATTAATTCTATAATGCTTAAGCTAAAGAACTTCAGGGGCTCGCGGCACGGTTTTACAATCGTTGAGCTGTTAATCGTAATAGTGGTCATCGCAATCCTGGCTGCAATCTCGGTTGTCGCATATTCAGGCATACAGGCTAGAGCTCGCGATACCATTCGAAAACAGGACTTAGCAGCCTTAGCTAAGGCAACGCAGCTCTACGCCGTTGATAACGGTGGGGATAAGGCGGAATACAGATGCGGTATGGAAATGACAGGCTATTGGGGCAATGGATGGTTACACCAAGACTACGACGGAGCCGGCCCAGGAGTCTCCATTAATGACTGCCTGATGAACTCTGGATATCTTACGAAAGTGCTGCGAGACCCTTCAGGCGTTGATGAATGTATCGGAGTGACATGCTTCGCGTATATGAAGGTGAGTTGTCCATCTGGTACCTGGTATCTCGCCCATCTGGAAACTTTGCCCCAGGATACTACACTCACAGATGATAAATGCATCCCAGATTGGGATTCTACGTATGGAATGAATTATGCTGTACGGGTGCAATGATTCCGTTTGTTCTCTCGACAAGTCAAAGCATCAAACTAGCACTCTTTACATTTGAGTGCTAGTTTTCTATACTGGTAACAGATGTCGAAACGTGATTACTACGAAGTACTGGGTGTTCCGAAAACAGCAAGCGCCGACGAGATAAAAAAGGCGTATAGGCGACTTGCGGTTAAGTATCATCCAGATAAAGACGGGGGTGACGAATCGAAATTTAAAGAGATAAACGAAGCCTATGAAGTGCTTAAAGACCCGTCTAAACGTCAACGCTACGATCAGTTTGGTCATGCGGGGGTAGGTGGCGGACCTGCCGGACATGCTGGTGGTCCGAATCCTTTCGAAGGATTTGCTGGATTTGATGGTCAAAATATCCACTTCGATTTCGGAGATGGAGGTCTGGGTGATATCTTCAGTCAGTTCTTCGGTGGGTCTAGCAGCTCTAGACAGCGACGCCAAAGACGCGGTCGAGACATTGAAGTTGCGGTCAACCTAGAGTTCGAGGAGGCTATCTTCGGTACCGAAAAAACCCTTGGCATCCGAATGGAAGAGGAGTGCTCGCATTGCAAGGGGACAACTGTTGAACCCGGTCACAGCATGAAAACGTGTCCGGACTGTAAGGGCGCTGGCCAGCAAGCCAAGGTAATGAATACCGTATTTGGTCAGATTCAACAGACAGTTGTCTGTTCGACTTGCGAAGGGGCTGGACGCGTACCCGAAAAAGCGTGTACTGTCTGTCGTGGTCGGGGTACCGTACAAAGCGAAAACAAGGTTACAGTCAAAATTCCAGCAGGTATCAATGACGGAGCGACAATTCGTCTAACGGAGCGTGGTGAGGCGATAGCTGGCGGTCCGCGAGGAGATCTCTATGTCCACGTTCAAGTAAAGCCTCATAAGCAATTCACGCGAAGGGGAAACGATATCTTATCAGAAGAAAAAGTAGATATGGTTGACGCAGCCTTGGGCACTGAAATTGATGTAGAAACGGTTGACGGACCGATTCGAATGAAAGTTCCTGCCGGCACTCAGTCCGGGACAGAGTTTAAACTGAGCGGACACGGCGTACCTCATCTTCGAAGCAGTTCCCGTGGCGCCCATATAGTACGTCTCATCGTAGTGACTCCAACAAAACTTTCGAAGAAACAGAAAGACCTCCTGAAGCAACTGAAAGAAGCTAAAGGAAGTCTTTTCGGACTGTAAATCCCTCTTTGACATACCATTATTAATCTGTTATAATTAACAGATGGAATGCCATGTATCCACATGGCGAGCTTTGCCCTTGGCACTGTCAATTCTACTACGCACATTGTATTGTAGGCATAAGCATGAAGATACCAATCATATCCGTTACAGGCACAAAGGGCAAGACGACTACGGTGGCGCTTATTGCTGATGTGCTTTTGAAACTAGGCCGTGATGTTCTGAAGGTAGATACAACTGGGCATTTCGTAAACGGTCAGCGAAAGAGTACGGTAGATAATTCGAGAACCGTTTGGGGAGTTGTACCTACCATTGGTCCTGGACGATACCTTTACGAATTCCATGGGGGTAATCTATCAAGCGAATTCGGCTTGGCTGTACTTGAGTGCGCGCTAGGTTCAAGCTCTCCCTTCGGGCTAGGATACCGTAGACACAAGGTAGGCGTCTTCCTGAATGTATATGAAGATCATATGGGGACATCGAGTCGATTGCCAAGTAAAGAGGCTATTGCCGAAGCTAAGCAGTTCATCTTCTCGCGACTCAATAGGGACGGAGGATGGGCGGTATTCAACGCCGACGACGAACTGGTCGTAAGTAAATTGTATAAGGTTCCAAAAACGTGCACGCTACTCCCTGTTGGAATCGACTTTACGTACTACGATATTGATGCACATCTCGATGCGGGCGGCGCGTGCGTGTCTCTAGATGGAAAGAACATCGTGTTGAATCGGGCTGGAAAACAGATAATCTTAGCTGATATCGATGCAATACCCTGGAGCTTCCATGGCAGGTATGTACCCTCAATACAAAATCTGATGGCTGCAGCGGCTGCGGTAATCGCCGAGAATGATGGGGATGTACCTAAGGGTCTGAGGACTGCACTGGAAAGCACCCGCCTTGATCCTTATGGAGGCAAACTCACGCTGCTACGAAACGGGAATAACGTCACAATTCTAGCTGACTCGGCACACGAGAAGGTGTCCCTCAGTCTCATTGGCGAGCTCGCGCACACATTGACCTCGAACGAGGGCAGAGTCATCGGTGTAGTTAGGATTGCACATGATCGAACCGACGAAATGATGCGAGAAACAGCCCATGACATCGCCCAGCACTACGACGAATTCGTTATATTTGATAAAATCGACGGGTACTGGCGACAACCTTCGGAAAAGAATCGTCGTTTCCCTGAGGTAGTCGGTAGGACATCGGAGATCTTCTCGAATGCACTCGCGGAAAAGACCGATAAAGTGACGAGAGTTGTCAGAGAAGATGAAGCAATCGCGTATGCTTCTACAATTGCTCGACCAGGAGACGTAGTTGTAGCAATAGTAAACGATAATCTTGAACGATCGATTGGTTTCATAAAGGAGAAATTTTATGCCGACTTTATCTAAGCCGATTATAGGAATAATCGAACAGGTCTCGATTGATAATCTGGCGTCGAACGTGCCAGCCAAAATTGATACTGGTGCAGATAGCTCTTCAATATGGGCAAGTAATATAAGGATTGATCCAGACGGCGTTTTGCGCTTCAGGCTGTTCGACGAAGGCTCCCCGTACTTTACGGGGGAAGAACTTGAACGAACTGATTTTTCTGTCGCGAAAGTCCGAAGTTCAAATGGAGAGTCGGAGATTCGCTATCGGACGGAATTCGTGGTTACTATTCGAGGAAGACGTATAAAAGCGCTATTCAATTTATCCGACAGATCGAGAAATACCTTCAAGATTCTGATCGGGAGGAGGACGGTAAGCGGAAAATTCCTTGTCGATGTCTCGAAAGGAAAAGACAAATTACCACCGAAACGACAGTTAAGACGCTTAACCGAAGAGGCACAAAAAAACCCATACCAATTTCATCAGAAGTATGTAGAAAAAGATAAGGAATAAATTATGAAAATCGCAATTCTTTCAAACGGTCCAGGCAACTACTCAACGAAGAGGCTCAAAGAGGTTGCCGAACAGCGTGGGCACGAAGTAAGAGTCATTAAATACCGGGACTGCTATGCGTCAATTGAACAAAACAACCCGACGGTGAGTTATCGAGGTGAAAACCTAAAAGATTTTGACGCTATTATTCCGCGTATTGCCTCAAACATGACCCGGTATGGTACGGCTATCGTACGGCAGTTCGAGATGCAGGGAATTTACACTTTGAGTAGCTCAATCGCAATAACTCGCTCTCGTGACAAGCTGCGTAGTCTCCAGTTACTTGCGAAAGCGGGAGTCGGTATACCGAAGACCGTCGTCTCTCGAAACACTACAGATATAGACGACTTACTTGAGAGTCTAGGAGGCATGCCAGTCATTATTAAGTTGGCAACTGGAACGCATGGGAATGGTGTCGTTCTTGCCGAGACGAAGAAGGCTGCGAAATCAACTCTCCAAGCTTTCTATTTGACGAACGAAGAAGGTACAAATATCCTGCTTCAGGAATATATCGAGGAATCTGCTGGCACCGATATCCGTGCTTTTGTGGTTGGATCTCGCGTTATAGCGAGCATGAAACGCCAGAGTTTGGACGACGATTTCCGGTCCAATCTCCACCAAGGTGGATCCGGTGTTGCTATAAAGTTGACAGACGAGGAAAGGAAAACAGCCGTCAAGGCAGCGAAGACCATGGGTCTAACTATCGCTGGTGTCGACATGATGCGATCAGACCGCGGACCACTTGTCTTGGAAGTAAACGCTAGTCCAGGGTTTGGAATTGAAAAAGTGACGAACCGCGACGTCGCAACGCCAATCATCGAATATGTCGAGCTGAATTCTAAACGGCGTGTCCGAAAAGACCGAGTTGGCGCCTAGAGTGGTCGAGTTACCTGCCTGGTGGTACAATTGAACAAATGAGTAGTGGGCAGTCTCGCTTAGGAAATCGCATCATCGTTGCCATACTGTTGTTTACCGTGTCAGCAATGCTGTCGCACGCGGTAAGCGCGTATTTTATTCCTGCTAGGGCTGTCCTGCATCTCGGGAGTGGTCGCTTTGAAATCGAGATTGCCGATACGGACCGAAAACGACAAAAGGGACTCTCCGGCACAAAGAGTCTTCCTGCGAATAAAGCGCTATTCTTCGTCTTCGATTATGATAATCATTGGCCAATCTGGATGAAGGACATGAATTACCCAATCGATATAGTGTGGTTGAACGATTCGAAAGAGGTAGTGGATTTCTATATGAATGTACCACCGGACAGCTATCCGACTAGAACTTTCACCCCTAAAGAAGAAGCGCGGTATGTCGTTGAGTTTAAGGCTGGCACAATTCAAGAACAGGGTATTCGAGTCGGGCAAGAAGCTGTTATTAGTGGAACGAGTAAGAAGTATTAGGATATGATAGCAGTAGTTAGTGTAGCGGTCACGGTTTTCGTGGTTGCGTACGTCCGACCCGGCAGAAGTGGTTCCGCAATTCTTGCATTCGGAGCCGGATATTTGTTAGCTACAATTTGGGCTGAAAAAATTACGTCGTATCTCGGCACGCCAACTGTTCAGACTCCTCTCCAACCAGAGATTATGGTTTACGCTGGTGTCGTACTCATACCAGGGATAGCAGTCCTTCTATTTGGTCCGAAACAACAAGGACTGATTCCCCGTGCAATCGGAGCGCTCATTGCGTCAGTATTTGCTCTCGCTTTAATGCACCCGGCACTGATGAATGCTTCTGGAAATGAACCCGTCCACGACATGTTAATGCGGAACAAAGAGTCAATCATCACCGTCGGGGTGATTGCCGGTGTCCTAGATTTGGTTGCTTCTCGTTCAAACACGTCGCATAAAAAGAACAAAGTTTGACAATTACCTCTATAAAGTGGTACTCTTTTATAGTTCAGTGCTGTGACAAAGTGCTGTTATAGTACCATTTTAAACCCCGAATGGGTCCATAGCTCAGCCGGTTAGAGCACCTGCCTTTTAAGCAGGGTGTCCCGGGTTCAAGTCCCGGTGGACCCTCCAA
>CAZKUV010000030.1:0-8300 GCA_964556075.1 uncultured Candidatus Saccharibacteria bacterium
GAACCCCGGTTGCCAGGATGAGAACCTGGTGTCCTAACCGCTAGACGATGGGACCAATTACCGAATAACTGTATCAAAAAATGGCGCTATTGTCCAGGTTGCTGAGGTGTGCTAGTGAGGTCTTCAATCACCTTGAGAAGTGTCTTCGGAGTAATCTCAGCTTTAATCAGATAGGCGTCGACGTTATGTTCCATTGCGATGCGCGATTCTTCGTCCTGCTCGAAATTGGTCATCACAATAACCTTGGTGTTTGGAATCAGGTCATGTCCCTGCCCCCTCAGCGCTTCTAGAATTTCCCCGCCTCGTCTTTCTGGGAGCATTATGTCCAGAAGAATCACGTCATACTTCTTGTTGCGAGCAGCAACTAGTCCATCGTTTCCATCTACCATCCAATCGACGTCGTAACCGGCTTTTTTCATGCTGCGTACATACATCTCCCCAATAAACCGGTCATCTTCGATGCATAGAATTGATTTTGTAGTTTCTGAATTCATATTATCCTCTGTACATCGCGTGATTCTTAATCCAGCCTTCGCCTTTTCCGATGAAGCCTTCATTACTATTATTATTGGCTTTCAGTTTTTCCGCAACCGTGGCATAGATTGGGAGCGTGAACGTAAAGGTCGATCCCATCCCCTCTACGCTCTTGACGCCGATTGTACCTCCATGAGATTCGACGATAGTCTTGCAGATATATAAACCTATTCCGGTACCAGCGACCGTTTCTCGCGAGCGGTGCGATCGGTAAAATTTATGAAATAGGTTACCTACGACATGATCCGGCATACCGATGCCGTGATCTTCGACTGAAATGGTAACGAACTCACTCCCCGCCGTGGCGGTCACATTTACGGCTCCGCCTTCATGACTATACTTAATAGCGTTATCTATTAAGTTGCCCAGCACTTCGCTAATACCCGTCGCGTCTGCTGCGACTGTCGGCAGGGTTTCTGGAAAGTCGACCATAAGAAGTCGTCGCTGCGAAACGGCACGTAGATGCATGTCGTCACTGATGGTACTGTAAATATTAGATAGCGACTCTTCTCTGAGCCTGAGCTTCAAGTGTCTACGATCGTAGCGAGACGCGTTCAAGATATTGTTGATGTAACTGCTCAGACGATTCGCGGAAACGACGAGACGCGAAAGTAGCTCGGCTTGTTCCTGATTGATGCTAGATTGCAGTTCATCGCCGAGTACATCGAGGTAGCCACGGATGACTGTGATCGGGCCACGGAGCTCGTGAGCTGCGAAAGCGATGAAATCCAGACCGTCATCTTCCGGTTGATATATCTCGCTACGGTCAAGCATCGTAATGATAACTTCGGCGTTCTTGCCTTTTTGGTATGACGCGTTGATGTCGTAAATCTTTCGACCTTCTTCGCCAGGAATCTTATTGGCAATACGTTGCCAAATTTTTTCGGCATGTACCCGGTCTCGACATTCGTCGAGCCATTTATCGAGAGTGTCATTTTGGTCGAATAATAGTTCGAGACTACTATTGCCGTCTGAATCTATACGAACGGGAGCCGCCTCGTTGGCGTAAATTATCTTGCGGTTTTGGTCCATGGCGACGAAGCCAACGGACTGCGTCGAAAGCACTTCTTCCAGCGTGACGGGCGTTTTATGCCCGTCTTTTTCTGCGTCTGTAGTCTCCCCGCGTTTCGACGAAATAGTGTAGACGAGCTGGAGGAGCGGCTTAAAGCCATCGCGTTCGAAATGTTTATCGTTTGGATTCGGTGGTTTGACGATGGTAGGTTCGCCAGATATATGCGTTAACGCGGCAGTAATGTCTCCAAGGGGGGTTAATAGATAGCTGACCAGGTTCAGGTTCAACAGTATCATTGCGACTACCGTAGCTAGAAGCACGACGACTAGCGTTATTTCAGATGACACTACGCCAGTAAAAATGAGAGCACTTCCAATAATAAGGGAGGCTATAATTTGCGTGGCAACGGTGTAAAGAATCGCTTTCTTACGAAAGCGAGGCCAGAAATCTCCTACTTTCGCAGGAGGTGTCTGTACATTCTTTTTTACGGTTGCCATGCAATGCTTCCTCCGTTAATAGGAACCGCAGCAATCCAGGTTTGGCCGCGTACCAACGGAATGTCCTTGCCTTCACCGTCAACAATTCTTAGCGGTGAATGACGATCACTTTTTTGCCACGTTACTTCCTCGGCAGTCCCATTCTGAAACAACACTGCGCTGCCACTTCCTGTCGTGGTAATCTGCTCTCTATAGCCATCTTCCATTACATGCTGCATATCGACGCGCAGCGCGATAACGACGGACGGCGCTATCTGTCCAGCTTCCCTGTCGTTGTGCGGTGCACCAGCGAGGAAACGGAGATATGTGTTAGTGGCTTTGTCGTAGGTGTACGTCGTGTTATAGGTCGGACCACTAAAATTAATAGCGATAGTGCTTGCAGTCAGTTGCTCGGCAGGAGCTCCGTCGGTTCGAGGGAAGCTTGAGAAATTCGACTCGGTATAGCCTTTCGCCGCGTTCAGTTCATCGATATTTTTGAAACTCGTGTAGACATTATGCGGTGCGTAGCGATCAGCTGCGCGCCAGTACGTCCCAGGATTGAAGAATTGATCGATATCGCGGTATGAACCATTTCTGATTTCATTTAGGGCGTTCATGCTCCCGCCGACATGCGCTACCGAGGCGTCATACGGAGCTATCCAATCGACATAATACATTCGCAGGCTGCGCACCGGTCCTATGAGTTGCGGTTTCTTGTTCTGATAGAGTGCTAAAAATCTGGTAATGCCACCTTCGGCAATGGCTTCGTAGACGACTTCGGCATCCTTTAATCCTGATTGCGGGCGAGCGTCAGGACTGTTTTCAAGAATAATAGCAGTCACCGGCGCAGTGAGCGCGTCTTCGTTTTCAACTTCTTCTCCGGTCATGAGCGAGTAGTATTTGATGGGTTCGGGCTCTGGTTCGGGCTCGGTAACATTCGAGACGTCGGGTTCTTCTATTGGTTGTTGATTAAGAAGTATATACGTGATGGTGGAAGTGAGCACAAGCAGCAATATCCCACCGATGAGGTAAGTCGCTTTCTTGTGTGTTCGAATCCACGCACGTATTCGAATTACTAGACTGGGGCGTGCTAATCCGTTGTTCATGCTAATGGTTATTATAGCACGGGGTGTCGGCTGAGTTCTGTGTTCGTGACGTTTTTACAGACGAAATTCGACCGCCAAACGAAAGTAAGCGTGGGGTTAGAGATATCAGAGCACGGCCAGCGCAGCCTCGATTCTTCGAATGACTGTTTCTTTGCCAAGTACCGAGAGTGTATCAGGCAACGCTGGGCTAAAAGGTGCCCACGATACAGTCAGGCGGATAAGGCTGAATAGAATCCCCGGTTTTTGACCGGTGCGCTCAAGAAGGTCGTTGAGAGTGGTCTGGAGTGATTCGCTGTCGAAACTGCTCGCTTGGAGCGAGGCAATAGTTTGCTCGAGAAGATTTCTAATATCGTCTTTCGCAAGCTTCCTGAGCTGCTTGTTATCTTGTAGCATATCCCACGCTGGCTGAGGTTCGGAAAAGAAATAATCGCTGATGATCGGAAGGTCGCTCAGTGTCTTAAGTCGGTCCTGAACGAGATCAAGCACTTTTCTGCGGTGCTCCTCGTCCGCCGCTTTCGCACTTTCAGGCCAGAAATCGCTGACGCGTTCATAAAGTTCGTCAAGTGTTAGGTCTCGGATAAACTGACCGTTCATCCAAAGGAGTCGCTTTTCATCGAAGCGCGCACCCGATCGTTGCACTCTATCGAGACTGAACTTCTCAATCAGCTCATCCATAGTTAAGATTTCCTGTTCAGTACCGTCATTCCAACCGAGCGTAGCAATAAAGCTAACGAGTGTTTCTCTTAAATAGCCTTCGCTTATGTAGTCGAGAACATCCTTTGCTCCGTCGCGTTTGCTCAATTTCTTTCCTCCGGTTGGAGCGAGGATGTGCGGCATTGTGGCGAAGATTGGACGATTAAGCCCGAGCGCTTCGTAGAGATTCAAGTAATTCGGCTGAGAAGAAATAAATTCTTGTCCGCGGATTACGTGGGACACTTTCATCTCAGTGTCGTCTACGATGTGTGCGAAATTATATGTCGGATATCCGTCGGATTTTATAAGAATAAAGTCATCGATAACCTCTGGTCCGGCGCTAAGGTCTCCCATAACCTCGTCGTACCACGAATACGCCTTCGGATCACTTTTGAAACGAAGTGGCTGGGTTCCGTCCCACACTGGAGGACTGTCTGGGCGGTGATTGCGGTATAGAAATGGTCGTTTTTCTGCCTGAGCCTGTTCGCGGAACGCCTGTAACTCCTCAGGGGTGTATGGGTCAGCGTATGCTCGACCTTCGTTGATGAGCTTCTGAGCCCACTTTCGGTACACATCAAGACGCTCCGATTGACGGTACGGACCATAGGGACCGCCGATATCTGGTCCTTCGTCGTACTGAAGTCCAAGTGCTTGCAAGCTCCGTATGAGATGGTCTGCGGAACCCTCTACTTCCCTTTTTTGATCGGTATCTTCAATCCGAAGGATGAACTGTCCGCCTGCTTGCTTGGCGACTAGATACGCGAAAAGAGCGGTTCGGATACCTCCGACATGTAAAAAGCCGGTCGGACTGGGTGCGAAACGTGTACGTACAGAGTGAGTCATAGACTTAAGTATATCAGATGCACCGGGGTGAGAACGAGGGATGTGCCGGAAATTCAGCTATATCGCGCCTGTACGTAATTGGAGTAGGAAACGAGCGATGCTATCTAAAGCGATGTTGCGATATTGCGGACTTGGCTGGTTGAGAGTGGCGCGTCACCGGTAATCGTATAGAGGATACCGCCATTCACCCATGCGGCATTGCCGTTATGCGCGTAGATTGTGAGTCCGCGTTCGGAGTACGGAACAACGTTATCACCCCACTTGGTTTTTACGTAATTTTCTTTGACGGCTGTCGAATCCCAAGATGTCTGTTGCTGGGTCACCGTGTAGGTATGCGGTCCCGCGTTGGCGGCGAACTCAAGACTAACAGTTCCCTTGTCGTAATTAACGCCGGCCAGGCGGTAGCCATCAGGTTTGTAGCTTGGGTAGCTGGCGTCAATTCCAGCTTGGGCGGCGGCAACGCGTACAGATATATTCGGAAGATTAATATAGGTAAGATACCCTGCTAGGAGCAGGACCGAGAGTCCGACAGAAGCAAAGCTGAATAGTCTAGACATTCGCCTCTTCTTCATCCGCGCGGCTGGATTGTGCTGCGGAGACTTATTGAGAGCGTCATTGATAGCTTCTTTTTTGATAACCTCGGATGGCTTGACCATGACGCTTGACTGGTTGGCCTTCGCCTTCTCCTGCATGCGCGCATGGGCACGTTCTGCGAGTGGATGCGGCGTGGCTGGCTGGATATCATTGACAACTCGAGGCTTCTGGCTCAGCGAGCTGTGAGGGGGCGTGAACTTGCTTATGGCAGGACTCTTTTTCACGACCGAATCAATGACGACGGGACGGCGCATGTCAGCGCGCCGCTGGATAGTATGCATTGTCGGAGCTTTCGCTCTTCTGCCTGACGTTTGTGAAATGGTAGCTTTTTTATGGATATTTCGCGACGGTACAGCGGTCCGATTGGCAGGAGACTGGACTGTCTGATTCTCTGGCTGACCCTCAACGGGTAGTCCAGTGAGGACATCGTACAGCTTCCCGTTAACGGAAATGGTCGATTGGCTCATAGCGGCTCCCTGTGTATTACCCTCAAGCATTAGTACTTTAATAGTAGAGCCGCATCTGCGTTAATGCAAGCTTTTAGTATATAATAACGTATAGAATGTATAGTCCACCCACCTCCCATAAGAAGCAGGCTATCAAGCAGGCGGCTATATATGCTGTCATGGTTCTGGCCGTAGTCTCGCTTGTATTTCTTCTTATGTTGTATGTGTTAGGGTACAGGTTTAACCGTGCGGAAGGCACGCTTGAGCAAGGAGGACTTGTACAATTACTTTCGACGCCTTCCGGGGCGACGTTGACCATCGATGGTAATCGCTTAAGCGCAACAACTAACACGCGAACGACTCTGTCGTCCGGTGAGCATAGAATCACGATGTCACGTGAAGGATATCACACGTGGCAAAAAACCGTCGTAGTCGAACGTGGCACCGTCCTGTGGCTTAATTACGCACGACTTATTCCAACCGAGCTAACAGTCGAAGACGTAGCTGAACTTCCGGGGGTTACATCGACCATCGCCTCTCCGAACCGACGCTGGATTGCGATGACAAATGAAGCATCGAGCCCGGTCGTGACCTTGTTTGACATCAACGAAACGACTCCCCAGAAAACTTCATTGCGCCTTCCGGAATCCGTTTACACCGTTCCAGAAAACGAAACGCAGAACGAAGTTTACCGACTAGTCGAATGGGATTTGTCAAACCGGTATCTCCTCCTCGAACATGTATTCGATGAGCGAGCAGAATGGATTGTCGTGGATATCGAGGACGTCGAAAAATCTCGAAATATCACCGAGATATTTGACGTTCCAATCGCCGGAGCGAAATTCAGTCATACTAATGGTAAAGTCCTCTACGCGCTTATGGGAGGAGATCTCAGGAAGGTAGATATCGGCGCTTCGACCATCTCCGCGCCACTCGTTCGCGATGTGGTAGAATTCTCGCTGTTTGACCGCTCGACAATAGTGTATACCACAAGAATTAACGAAAAGACTAACTCCCGAAGTGTCGGGTATATCCAGGATGATGCCAGTAAACCTCGGACTATCCGTACGTTTACTGATGACGGTTCGATACCGCTACATATTAGTGTTGGCGAGTATTTTAATCAGACCTACGTCTCCATCGCCCATGGTAACTCGGTGGAAATTCTGAAGGGTCAGCTCGTACGAAGCGATTCGGATGATTCACTATCTCTAAAGACAGTCACGACCGTGGCAACGCCAGAGGATATCAGTTATCTATCGACACGGACCAACGGTCGGTTTATTGTAGCTCAGCATAATAAGAGCTTCAGCGTTTACGATCTCGAGCTCGAGAAATTAACGACGACGACCGTGAGAGGGGACGCGCCACTCGAGGGGGAGCTTCGATGGCTCGACGGATATATCGTCTGGAGTAGTCTTGATGGAATGTTAAGAACGTACGAATTTGATGGTGCTAACCAACATGACATCATGCCCATTATCCCTGGACAGAATCCGACGCTTACCAGTAATAACAGGTACTTATACGCTCCAACTATCAACGAGGATGGCGGTTATCACCTCTCGCGCGTCCGACTAATTCTGCCTTAGTTTCCAAACAATCTTCCTAGTAGTGTCGGGGAGTTACCCGGCATTGCCGAGTCGTTGCTTTGATCTGAAGAGCTTGATGATGGCGCCGGTGCCGCTGTCGCTGGGTCGGGACTTACCTGCTCCGCGGTGACGAGTAGGCGGTTGAGCGACGTACCTAGCGGGACGCAGGTAATCAATGTGACAATGGGCTTGTCGGTGTCATAGATGAGTTTATGGACATCCGTTGGTTTTACAACTTCTTTTTTCGTGATGCTGTACGTATAACGGGTTCCTTCGTAGTGAAGATAGAAGGTGTCGCCTTCGACCATCTGGTCGAGTCGCGCGAAAATAAATTTATAATCTCCAGGGTCAAAGAGGTCGTTGCTTGAATGACCCGAAAGAACTGTATTGCCTATTTGACCTGGGCGACTATTGGCCCCGGGAATACCAAACCACGCCACACCGCGCTCCATTGCCTTCTGCTGCGAATCTTGATCTGGTGTGGTGTCGTAAATGACCGGTACTTCAATATTTATTTTCGGAATAATCAGTAAGGGGTCCTGACTGACGGGTATGTCTAGATTCGGGTTGACGATAATATTTGCTGGATTTTTACTTCCAGGACTGACGTATGCCTCAATGTTTGCGAATAAGACCCGGTTATACTGAACGAACATGAGAAACCCAATGACAATGGTGGCGGCCATCAGCGGCATAAAATGTCGACTACGGCGCACCTTCGTTGCTGATGCATGCACGTTTTTGAGCAAATCCGCTCGCAAGTCATGAAAAGCGGTTTCGGTGTCGAGGTGAGCCTCTGACTCTTGCTCTGCGTTCGCATCCTCAGACCCGTCGGTTCCGGTAGGTTGCGTTTGAGGCTGCGGCTGAGTTTGAGCTTGTTGGGTAGCCATCTCTTGACGCATGCGGTACATTTGACCAAGGTAGTACCGTTCGTAGTACTGCCGGTAATAATCTTGCCACGCGCTATGATATTGACGGCCCTGAAAGCAAAGTTCCGGTGATTT
>CAZKUV010000031.1:0-8119 GCA_964556075.1 uncultured Candidatus Saccharibacteria bacterium
ATTTAGAAAACAGACAATCAGAACGATTCCGCTTGACGCGAGCACGGTACTGCTCCGCGCCGACTATAACGTACCACTTGCCCAAGACGGCAGCATCGCCGACGACTTCCGTATCCGGGCAAGCCTTCCGACGATAACCTATCTACTCCAACGCGGCTGCAAAGTCGTCGTTATCAGTCACCTTGGTCGACCAGAGGGGAGAGACGAATCGCTGAGTCTCGAACCAATTGCTCAGCGTCTGGCTGAACTGCTCGGTCAGCCGGTCAGATTCGTCGATGAAACGGTTGGCGACAGGGTGCGAATGGCGATTAAACGCGCGCCGATGGCAAGCGTGGTCGTGCTCGAGAATCTACGATTCGATCCAAGAGAGGAAGCGAATGACGAAGCCTTCGCACGACAACTCGCCGAATCGTCCGGTGCTCGGTATTTCGTGCAGGACGGCTTCGGCGTCGTCCACCGGGCGCACGCGAGCACCGAGGCAATAACAGACTTTTTGCCAGGCGTAGCCGGGTTTTTGCTCGAACGCGAAGTCTCGACCATCACCCGCGTTATGGAACGCCCGGAGCGACCATTCGTCGCGGTTATGGGAGGAGCTAAAGTCAGCGACAAAATCGCGCTGGTGCGTCGCTTTATCGAGACGAGCGACCGCATCATTATCGGCGGCGCGATGGCCAACACGTTTTTGGCTTACAAAGGGTTTGCGATGGGGAAAAGCAAAGTCGAGTCCGATCAGCAGGAGGTGCTCGACAGTATCTATGCTGCCGCGGCAGAAAAGGTCGGTGCGGCCAATGTTCACGACTTTATTCTCTTGCCGACTGACGTTGCCGTCGCTCGCGAGATGGACGCGAGCGAGCCACGTCGAGTGGTGGCGGTCGATCACGTTGGCGAAGACGACATGGTGCTAGATATCGGCGCGAACAGCATTGACGCGATTCGACGCGCGCTTGAGAACGCCAAAACCGTGGTGTGGAACGGCACGCTCGGCTGCGCAGAGCTCCAACATTTCTCTGAAGGTTCGGCCGCGCTGGCCGCGGCGCTTGCTGGCAACCCTGAGATAACCTCGGTCATCGGTGGGGGTGACACCGCGGACTTCGCGCAGCACTGGGACGAAAAGGAAGGCGGCAGTTTCACTCACGTCTCGACGGGGGGCGGCGCGTCACTCGAACTCATGGCCGGTGAAAAGCTGCCAGGCGTGGAAAGTTTGCTAGACGCTTGAGAAAAAGTAGAGTACACTTAAGAATAAAATAAGCATAAGAGTTACCCCAGTAGGAATAGGTGATTTAAGGATGACTCCCCGAAAGAAACTAATCGTCGGCAACTGGAAAATGAACTTCACGGTCCACGAGGCGAGCTTGTATCTCCATAAGTTATCGGCTCTCATCGCGGTACGACGCAGCGTCGAGGTCGTGCTGGCGCCAACGCTCTTGGCGCTTCAACCGCTGAGCCTTCAGGTGAATCGCCGTCAGTTCAAGTTGGCGGTGCAGAATTTCTACTGGCGGGATCACGGCGCTTTTACCGGCGAAGTATCGGCTACGCAGCTACAAAGCATTGTGGAGTATGCCATCGTCGGTCACTCAGAACGACGGTACAAGTTCCATGAGACCGAAAGAGACATACGAAACAAGGTCCAGGCGGCGGTGCGAAACCGTATCCGACCGATTCTCTGTATCGGCGAAACGTCCAGCGAACGCTCACTTGGAGAAACCAACGATGTCATACGAGACCAGCTCATCAGCGGGCTGACGAACCTAACCAGCGAAGACCTCGACATGCTCGTGGTGGCGTACGAACCGGTCTGGGCGATCGGTACCGGAGATAACGCGATGCCGAGCGATGTCGCGGCGGCAGTCAAGATTATCCGTAACCAAATCAAGCAGCTCTACGGCGCCAAAGCCGCCAGTCAGGTTCGGGTACTCTACGGCGGTAGCGTAACGGCAGCGAGCGCGGCGGATTACCTTAGTATCAAAGGGGTTGACGGGTTACTGGTCGGAGGCGCGAGCCTCGACGCCCATGAATTCTCGGAAATAGCCGCCCGAGCATATAACAGTGAATTGGCAAAGAAGGCATAGGGACGAAAGGATGAAGGACATAGATTTCGACGAACTAGACAGAGCAGTCAGCTCCCTCATGGGGGCAGTACCAAAAGACGAGCCGAAAACGGACGACGCGACCAGTAGTGATATCCCTCCTGCCGATACCGCAGTTTCATCTGACTCGCCGGAACCTGCGGCTTCGAACCCTCAAAGCGACGCCCCTGCCGCGTCGAAACGAGGACGCTATATGGATATGGTTCGTCCGTCTGCGAAAAGTATTCATAAAACCGTTCGTCCATCCCGCGTATCCAGACAAGCCCCGTCGCTCGAACCGACCGCCGTTAGCAGTCCAAAGGAGGATACGCCTGAACAGCCACGCCGTAGTGTCGCTCTCATGCGGTCGTCATCTTCCAACACTGCTCCCCCAGAGCCAGCTCCGCCAGCTACATCAAATGACGAGGATATCCGACCACTGACGTCACCGTTCCTGCCTGACGCCAAAGTGGAAAAACGACCGCTCGGTCGTCCTGCCTCCGCGCCATCTTCATCAGAAGAGGCGCCAGATACAGAGGAGCAGGCGGAGGAGCCGATTGAAGAGCCAGCGAAGGAAGGTCTTGTAGGTTTTTCAGAAGATGTTGACGCGCAGCTCCCTGAGCAGCCTCTCCCCGCCGAACTCGACAGCGAACTTCTGAGTATCGAAACGGGTAACGAGTATCCTCTTCCGGGGACAGAAGCGAAGAAGGAACCTGCTCCCGAACCGACGCCCGCCCCAGAAGACGCGCCTTCTCAGACGTCGAGCGAGGAACCAGCGATAGAGCCGGTCCGAACCCCGACCGTCACATCAATTCCTCAGCAGTATAAAGTGAAGCAAACCAAAGTCGACGATGCTCCGTCCGGCACAATTTACGACGCAGAGCCACTCGTTCACGTTCCTGAGAAAATGCCTGCGTGGATGACAATTATCGGTATTATCGGCATTATCTTACTCGGCGTCGCCTTCGGCGTAGCCGTCTACTACTTCGGTCTTATCTAAGACCAGGCCGCCTATCCGTAGTACAATAGAAGTAATGGATATGCATGAATCGCTGAATCCTGCTCAGAAGCAGGCTGTACTGACGACGTCAGGACCCTTGCTGATACTCGCCGGAGCAGGGAGCGGTAAGACGAAAACGCTCACTCACCGAATCGCCCACCTTATACGGCACGAGGGCGTCTGGCCGAACGAAATTTTGGCGGTGACGTTCACGAATAAGGCGGCAAAAGAGATGCGCGAACGGCTTGGCGTCCTGCTCGGTCAAGATGGCACATCGCGTACCTTTATGCCATGGATGGGGACGTTTCATAGCATCTGCGTCCGGCTACTGAGAATCGATGGCGAGTCTATCGGGATACCGCGTAACTTCGTCGTGTTCGACGAGTCGGATCGGCAAGGTCTTATCAAGCAGGCAATGAAGCAACTCCATGTCACCGACAGGCAGGTGAAGGCGTCTTCTGTCTCAAGCGCTATCTCTTCGGCGAAGAATCAGTTGATCTCACCCGAGGAGTTCGCCTCGACCACGCACTATCCGTTCCAGCAGCAAGTCGCAGCAATCTACTCGCGCTACGAAATCTTGCGCAAAGAGGCTGGGGCGCTCGACTTTGACGACCTGCTCCTCGAAGCCGTTAGATTGCTCCGTGATCAGCCTACAATCCGAGAGACATGGCGCTCGACGTTTAAACACATCCTTATCGACGAGTACCAGGATACCAATGCTGCGCAGTACGCCATCGTCAAAAGTCTCGTCGGCGCGGAGCGGAACATCTGCGTGGTTGGCGATGACTGGCAATCTATCTACAGCTGGCGCGGCGCGGACTTCACGAATATCTTGAATTTCGAACGCGACTTTCCTGGCGCGACCGTTATCAAGTTGGAGCAGAATTACCGCAGTACCGCCGCCATTCTTGAAGCCGCCCAAAACGTTATCAGCAAGAATACCGCTCGAACCGACAAGAAGCTCTGGACGAGTGAGCCAGGGGGTATGCCGGTTCAGGTTCATCAGGTCTATGACGAGGATGAGGAAGCGCAGCTCGTCGCCGGGCGGATCAGCACCCAAGTAGCGATGGGCGCGCGCCAGTATGGAGATATCGCCATATTGTACCGAACGAATGCCCAGAGCTTTCCGCTCGAACGCGCATTCTTGCGTCACCGCGTCCCGTACCAGATTATCGGGGGAGTGAGGTTCTATGACCGAAAGGAAATCAAGGATATCATCGCCTACCTCCGTCTTGTCTATCAACCGAGCGACAGGATGAGCTTCAGTCGCATCGTCAACGTCCCTACCAGAGGTATTGGCGAAAAAAGCCTAGAAAGATTCCTTACCTGGCAGTCCACAAGCAATCAAGATATTATTACCGCTCTCATGAATGTCGAGCTCGTGAACGGTCTGACGCCAAGAGCCAGGACAGCGCTTTCTCAGCTTGGCAGTGTGCTACGCGGGCTGCAGGCTAAGGTGCTCGCAGATACCCCACCGCATGACATTATCGAGCAGTTGGTAGAAAACACCGGATACCGTGACTACATCCTCGACGGCACTCCGCAGGCGGAAGAGCGCGAAGCCAATCTTAGCGTGCTCATCTCGGACGCGAAGAACTTTACGACGCTGCCGGACTTTTTAGAAGAAGCCGCGTTGATGTCCAGCGTCGATACCCCAGAAAACAAAGAAAAAGTCACCTTGATGACCATTCATGCCGCCAAAGGTTTGGAATTTCCAGTCGTATTTATGGTGGGCATGGAAGAAGGGCTGCTGCCGAGTAGCCGGGCGCTCGAGAGCGGGAATGCCGAACTCGAAGAAGAGCGACGACTCTGTTACGTCGGGATGACCAGAGCGAGGGAAGAGCTGCACCTCAGTCACGCCGCGTCCCGTGCGCAGTACGGTCAACGCGGTTACAACATGCCCTCGCGCTTCCTCGCGGATATGGGGCATGAGGTTATGCTCTCTCCTGGCGCGGTCCAGCAGACAAGCGTATTCAGTGACGAGTGGAGCGACGTGCCAGATTTCGACATTGGCGACAGAGTGCGATCGGCTCAGTTCGGCGAAGGCGAAATTATCGATGTCGATGGTCTAGCGGTGACGGTCGCGTTCAACTCCGGCCAGACGAAGAAACTTAACGTGGAATACGCCCGTCTTCAAAAACTATGAAAGGACTGTATCTTCTCGGCCGAGTGCTCGGTCCCTTCGCGACCGTCGGATTCTACGCGTATAGTGTCCTGACGCGCACGAAGCGGTCGCGCCTCGTCATTAGAAATGAGAAAGGGGAGGTTCTGCTGGTAAGAACATGGCTTGGACAAGGCAGATGGGGACTCCCTGGCGGGGGCGTCATGCGGGGTGAAGCGCCTCAGCAAGCCGCGATGCGCGAATTGCAGGAAGAAACCGGTATTAGCGCCAAAGAAGAACTACTCGTGCATGTTATGACCTTACGACACGCCGGACATGACGAGGAAGTCTTCTCTCTTTTCCTTCCATCAGCTAGCTTGCCAGCAACCTTGCCAGGAACGTACGAGATTATGGAGGCGGCATGGTATGCGCCTGACACGCTGCCGCCGCTTGATAAGCTAGCGGCAATACTCCTGAAGAAACTGGAAATTCATAGCTAAATTTGCTATACTATCACCTTAACGCACGCGGTGGAAGTCGGTGCTAATTCATGAAGTATTTGACTAATAAATCTCTAGTGTTGCCAGGCGTCTCGTTGCTACTACTCGTAGCGCTGTTTGCCGTGAGCATTGTCCGTACCGCAAACGCTGGCTCCAAGGAGCCTGCGCACGGAGAAAAACTGCTTGTCATCCATGACGGGACGAGCAAACGCGGCTTTCTTACCAAGGCAGAAACAATTCGTGAAGCGCTTGAGGACGCGGATATTCCCGTTGACGCTAACGATCTCGTTGAGCCAAGACTGGATGAAGAGTTGATCGCAAGTAATTACGACGTCAATATTTACCGCGCCCGACCAGTGATTATTGTCGATGGCGCCGTTCGAAAGAAAATAATGTCAGCGTATCGGACCCCTTCCCAGATTGTCGAGCATGCCGGCATGGAGCTTCGCCAGGAAGACAACACGACGATGGGATGGTCAGTCAATCCGTTCGACGGGGTCGTCGCGCAGTTGACCATCGACCGCGCCACGCCGCTTACGCTCGTCCTTTACGGCACGCGCACGACCGTATACACGCAGGCCGAGACCGTGGCGGATTTCCTAAAAGAAAAGAGCATTGTGCTTGGCGACAACGATAAAATATCAGTCTCGTCGGATGAGAGAATCACAACCGACATGGTTATTGAGCTCTGGCGCGAAGGCAGGCAGACCATTACCGTCGAAGAGGACGTCGAGTTTGATATCGAACAGATTCAGGATGTTGACCGGGAGGTAGGGTATCGCGAAATTACGGTTCCTGGCGTTCCTGGCAAACAATCAGTCACCTATGAAATCGAAATCCGAAACGGTGTCGAGGTTAGCCGAAAAGAAATCCAAAAAGTTCTCATTACCGAACCGAAAAACCAAGTCGAAATAATCGGAATGAAGACCTCAGGCAATCCACTGACAAAAGCGAAGGGAGTTAACTTCTTTACGGATAGTAAAGGGATACTTCACAGAGAGACGTACTACGACCTTCCAATGGGAGTCGTGATGAATAACTGCGGAATGGGTGGGTACTACATCGTCCGCGCTGACGGCGCTAAGATAGACAGAGACGGCTATGTTATCGTTGCGGCGCATCTTGGAAACTATCCTCGATGCTCTATCGTGGAAACCAGCATGGGCCTCGGAAAGGTGTACGATACGGGTGGATTTGTCGCTCGTCACCCGCACGGGTTCGATCTCGCTACCGACTGGACTAAAGCAGACGGGATCTAACCATGACGGCGCCGAATACATCGCTCGGTCAGCACTGGCTGCACGACCGTGACGTTCTAAAAGCAATCGCTGACGAAGCGGAGCTTACAAAGGACGATACGGTTCTAGAAATCGGTCCTGGTCTTGGAACGCTCACCAGCGAACTGTTGCGTCAAGCCGGTCAGGTCGTAGCGGTAGAATTTGACAGAGAACTGGCGCGTAAGTTGCCTGGCCAGTTCCCTGGAACCGCGCTAACGGTAATCAACGAAGACATACTGAAATATAACCTGTCGGCTCTTCCAGCCGGATACAAGGTAGTCGCGAACGTCCCGTATTACATCACCAGTAAAATCATCGAATTACTCATGACAGCGAACAATAAACCGTCAATCGCCGTGCTCCTGGTCCAAAAAGAAGTCGCCGAACGAGTGTCAGCAAGACCAGGGTCTATGAGTATCCTGGCAATCAGCGCGCAGGTGTTCGCCGACGTTCGGCAGGGTATGACAGTCCCTGCCGAGCTGTTTACGCCGCCACCGAAAGTAGACTCTGCCGTGGTGGTGCTTAAGACCAGACCTGAACCGCTCATCCCAGATGCTATGGAACAAGACTTCTTCAGAGTCGTAAAGGCGGGATTCTCGGAACGGCGAAAAAAGCTCCGCAGTAGCCTGGCGGGCGGTTTACATATGGGGAAACCTGAGGCGGAGCAGCTACTCGAGCGCGCAGGAATTGATCCAGATAAACGAGCGGAAGACGTGGCAATTAACGACTGGAAACGACTTACGGAGGTACTACATGATTAAACGGGACCAACCAACAATTTTCGGAGATGCTGTCATCGCGGCGGTCTCATCGGCCGACGATGGTCCGATGAACTTTCGAGGCAATCTCATCGAGGATGTGCGAGCGAATCGACTGGCTTTTCTCGAACAGGCTGACATCGACCCATTTCAGGCAACCCTGCTTCAGGTTACGTTCGAAGATGAAACTGGATTCGTTCGCTACAAGGTGGCCGAAGACGAGCATCTCGGCGAGGGTATCCTTGAGCCTGAATCACGAACTGTCGCGGACGCTCTAGTGGTGACACGACCGGACCACGCGATCTTTCTCCCGCTCGCAGACTGCGCCGGCGCGGTTATCTACGATACGGTTAATCAGATACTGATGGTATCTCATCTCGGCAGACACAGCATTGAGGCTGAAGGCGGTCGAAAGAG
>CAZKUV010000032.1:0-7949 GCA_964556075.1 uncultured Candidatus Saccharibacteria bacterium
CCGTAGTAGTAAACGCCAGGCGAAAAAAACAGCGAGGGCGAAAAAGTAATGCCGTTATTTTTCGAACATCTCAGCGAAGCGAGCCTCTCGCTCCGTAGCACCCGAACCCGCACACTTCTGACGATTCTAGGAGTTACCATTGGGGTAGCCAGCATTACCGCTATCCTTTCTCTCAGTGGCGGCATCATGGGGGTTATTTCGCGCCAAGTGGACTCGCTGGAAGGAAATATAATCTTGGTCAGACCGGGTTCCCCCGCCTCCAATTTGGCTCTGGATTTTAGGTCCCCGCTCAATCAGTATACCTACAGCACCAGTACGCTTACCGAGCAAGATGTCCGCACTATCGCGGAAACTGAAGGGGTAACCGAAGTCGCCCCAATAATGACGATGGTTGGTAGCATAAAGGCTGGCGACACAGTTCAAGAAGACTCTCTCATAGTCGCGACCACCCCTGAGCTTGCTAGTATTTCCAATCTTACAGTCAGAGATGGTCAGTTCATTGATTCAGTCACTAACCCCAACACCGCGGTGATCGGTCAGCAGACTGCTATCAACTTGTTTGGCAACGAGCTTCCAATCGGTCAGACTTTCACTCTCAGAGGAAAAATATTCACCGTCATCGGCATTCTTGCCCGGATGAACGATCCGATTAACTTCAACGCCATCGATTTCGACAATGTTGCTATCGTCAATATGGAAGCTGGCAAAAACTTTCATAACGGAAAAAGCCAGATTCAACAAATTAATATTCGTACTGAAAATCCTGAGATAGTTTCAGATGTCGTCACGCGCATAGAAGCCCAGCTCAAGGACAATCATGACGGCGAAAAAGATTTCACTATCATCTCCGGTAGCGAGATTGCCGAGCCAACCAACCAACTGTTCATCGCTGTCGCTGGTGTCATGACAGCTATCGCAGCGATCTCTCTTGTAGTTGGCGGCATAGGGATTATGAACATCATGCTAGTCGGGGTCGCTGAGCGTACTCGCGAGATTGGTTTAAGAAAGGCAACCGGAGCGAGCAATCGAAATATTCTCGAACAATTCCTCATTGAGTCGCTGCTCATGAGCATCATCGGAGGCGTGATTGGATACGGCGCGGGCTATGTCATAGCGATCGCCATCAGTCGATTCCTGTTATTCACTCCGGCATTCACCTGGGAAATTGCACTAACGGCGCTTGGTGTATCGGTTATAGTTGGAGCGATCTTCGGACTCTATCCTGCGATTAGAGCCGCACGGAAAGATCCTATAGAATCATTGCGTCAGTATCACTAGTTGTCACTATTTCTATCGACAACTATACTTGATGTATGCAAGTAACCAGAAGCGGATTTACTATCGTCGAGCTTCTTGTTGTTATTGTAGTGATTGCGATTCTCGCTATGGTTTCCGTGGTTGCCTATACGGGAATTCAGAACAGAACACACGACTCCGCAGTGAAAAATGACTTAAGTAATCTTAAAAAGATGCTTGAACTCTCGTACATAGATAATAATCGATATCACTATAACGACATCGTTTATAAGGCATCTCACGCGAGTTATGCAGTACTCCCTACAGCCACCCACAACTTAACTTTTTGCTTTACAGACGGCAACAGAAGTTATTATGCGATTGTTGCGCTCAGTAAGTCAGGAAATAAGTACTATATTACGGAATCCGATCCAATAACCGAATTTACCGGCATATGGACAGATAACGCTATGACAACCTGCCAAGAGGTGTCAACCAGCTACAACAATAACCTCCGGGGCTATGCTGAGGGCACATGGCGTCCATGGGCGGGCGGATAACAGTTGATACGCACCCGAACAATCTCATCGCAGCACGGACTATGGTGTATACTTGAGGCATGCGAACAACCAAAAGCGGTTTTACTATTGTAGAGCTCTTGATCGTTATCGTGGTAATCGCGATACTCGCGGCTATAACTGTAGTGACTTACTCAGGAATTCGCAGCCGAGCGAATGATGCACGCCGAATCAGTGACGCGAACGCTATCGTAAAAGCGATCCACGCATATCTCGCCGAAAACGGGACGTTGCCCCCTTTTACCTCTGTCGGAGGATCGTGGGAACAAAGCTATACTGAGCCTGCCGGGCAGTTTATGGAATACCTTGATGGATACGGCATATCCGGAAGCGCACCTGTTGACCCTGTCAATAACAGTACTTATCACTACCGATACTATCGTTATTCAGCAGGAACTAACGGTTGCGACACGACACGCGGTCGATACTTCGTTTTCGGTATTTACAACATAGAGAGTAGTAGCGGACCTCATCCTGACAGTCCAGGCTTTTCATGTAGTGGCCGAAACTGGACCAACGAATTTGACTGGGTGACCGGAGGTTTTGAAAACTAACGCCTTTCGCCCCTCTGTTTGGCCACCAGCTCTAATTTCCCTGCTTGCCTTGACACGATGGTTTTACTACACTGGGGACAATGACGAAAAGCAAAAGCGGTTTTACTATCGTCGAACTCCTAATTGTTATCGTAGTCATCGCGATACTCGCGGCTATTAGCGTTGTCGCCTACACCGGCATACAACAAAGGGCAGGAAACGCTCAACGAATCGCGGCGGCGAGAGAATGGGTAGAGGCGATCAAGCAATACATCGCCGCGAATCAGTCGTACCCTACATCACTTGCGTCCCCCACACTTTTCTGTATCGGAGAAAGCAATATCACAGACCTTGATGCCGACCCAAACGTTGACTGTGGAATGTCAAACAATGTCAAGCACAACTCGTCCACATACACACCAGCGTTCAATAATGCCATTCTTACCCTTCGGAGTTCACTCCCAGATTTCCCTGGAAAACCCGTTCAGATGACCTCTACAGTACAGGGATCAGGGATGTTATTTCGAGCGTATGACACTTATGATCCGAGTGGGGAAAACATCCCGAATTATCCTACGCTCATCTTTTTCCTCGAAGGTCCCGATCAGGACTGTGTCCTCCGTCCTTTGGCAACCCAATACGGAGGTGGGAATTTTACGATGACGACCGCTAAAAATTCCGGATCGGACGTCGGCACGGCATGCCGCGTCATACTCCCAGATCCGAGAAACCTCTAACCGATACATTGCTCGTTGCCAGTATATCTACGCAAGTTCGGTCTTTAATTTCTCAATCAGCGCGACAGGGGTTGGGTCAACGTTATTTAGGATAGCCACGTATATACTGACGAAATCCGCCAATATGCAGCCCCATAGCATCTGGGCAACTAACGTATCGCCGTTAAGATGAACAGGCACCGCTTTCGGTCGCTTACCGCTAAGAAGCTTGTCGCTTACTTCGAACCGTTTGAGTATCCGAGAATGCTCCAGGGTGCTTATAAGGTCAAAGACCGCGAACGGCTTCTCGATTGGATGCGAGGTCCATCCCATAAACTCGTTGTGATTGAATTCGGGATACTCATTCCAAAATGCAACGTTTTTTGCGTTCTCATTCCAGCTTATCTTCCATTTGTATGCGACTGGGGCAGTTAGTTCACCGCCATAAAATACCGGGGTCTTCCCAACCGCCTGCAGTGCAAGCTGTTTTGCGTAATTCCTGTCAATAGTGATTTCTCGTCCCCATTCGCCAGACGCGTCGCGGAGAAAATCGCCAGTCTTTTTAATGTCGTCGACCACGGTTGTTTTCAGCGCGCCGAAGTGTTCGATAAGCGCAATAAGCGCCAGTAGTCCGTGAATTACGGTCATACGTGGCTGAAATCCACCTGGCAACATGACATGGCAAATATCATTCTCCCGAGCAAGCTCGGCTAATTTGCCTCCAGATGTCACGATACCAACCTGCGCTCCATCATAGATGGCGTCAGACAAACAGGAGAGAGCTTCTTCGGTGTTACCTGAGTAGCTCGATACGATTACGAGCGTATCTTCTTTCGCATACGCCGGGAGATTATATCCTCGAACCACCTCTATTGGTAATGGTGAGACATCCCTAAGTAGCGTCTTTAGCAAGAGTGCGGCTAGTGTCGACCCGCCCATTCCGGCAATGACGATATTACTGATCTCTCGGTTATCATTGTCGGGCATCTCGACGACGGGATCAAACCGTGTCTGCTCGTATTGACGCGATGCCACGCCTAACGCGTCGCTTGGATCGCGCTGTTTGATTACATTATCGTCGTCTAGCATGTTCCCCCCTGTTTCAATGCCCGCCTACCATTCTGTCTCGCATAAAGATGGCTGGCGCGCAGTATCTTAAGAAGTGAATCGATATAACTTCTTTACTCGTTTCCTCTTCTTATGATACAGTATTTAGTAACAAAGCATAAGCAGCAAATCAAATAGAGGTGGGAATGGACATACAGTCAAAACAGCCAATCAGCGACGATCAGGAACTAGCGAAAGTACTTGCCGGTATTACAGCAGGCGCTGACGGCGATCAGTCAGCTAGCGATGTAACAGAAGACCTTGCACAAGAATCGACATCAGAAGCCAGCGATAACGCTACTCAAGTCGTCGAAGAGATGCAGATTCCGGCTCCCGAGGTGCCAACACCTCCTCAGAGCACGCCAAGCACTCCTGCGCCCGAGCCAGCAGCCCCAGTAGTAGACAGCAGTCTCGAAGCGATTAAGAACGACGCGCTTCTTGAACTGCGTCCGCTTGTCGACAAATTAAACGTCTCCCCTGAAGAGAAGTTTGATACATACCTTCTTCTGCTTCGTTCAACCGATGACTCGACATTAGTCGCTCCGGCATTCGAGGCAGCACGTGCGATTACCGATGAAGCTGAAAAAGCTCAAGCACTTCTCGACATCGTCAAAGAGATTGACTACCTCTCAAATCCTCAAAAGCAAGTGTAATTTACTCATAAGATGTAATCAAAGCACCCCGCTTATCGCGGGGTGCTTTTGTAGTTTCGGAGGGATGAGCTAGAAGCCCATTCCTCCTGGCATGCCACCTCCTCCAGCTGCAGGAGTTTCAGGTTCTGGCACTTCGACGACTAGTGCGCCCATAGTCGCTGCTGTCGACGCGATCGATACGGCGTTCTGAATCGCTTCTTTAGTAACGCGAGCAGGATCAATCACGCCTTCTTTCTTGACGTCAATCAGACCCTTTTCAGGCGCCATAACGTTTACTCCCTGACCCGGCTGACCTGACTCAACCTGAGCGAGAAGCGCCTCGCTATTAAGTCCAGCGTTCGCAGTAATCTGAAGGAACGGAGCTTTAAGCGCGTTCTTAAGAATCTGACGTCCAGCGCTAATTGAATCGCCACCCTCAGCTTCAATACCTTGAGCAAGATTTACAAGGGTGACACCACCACCAGCAACAATACCTTCTGCCAGGGCAGCCTTTGTTGCGGCAACGGCATCATCGACACGGAATTTCTTCTCGTCGATTTCAGTCTCGGTAGCGCCACCGACCTTAATTACAGCGACCTTACCGCTAAGAGCTGCCGCTCGCTTTTCATATTGTTCCTTGTCGTACTCACTCGATGCGTTCTCTGCCTGAGCGTAAATGAGCTCGATGCGCTCCTTAACAGCAGCAGGCTTTCCAGCGCCCTCGATAATTGTCGTATCATCCTTACCGACAATAACCTTGCGAGCGGAGCCGAGGACTTCAAGGCCAACGTTTTCAAATGTCAAACCCTGATCTTCGCTGACGACGGTTGCGCCAGTCAGTGTCGCGATGTCCTGAAGGATTTCTTTTCGTCGATCACCAAAAGCTGGGGCTTTGACGGCAACCGTATTAAAGACACCCTTTAGCTTGTTGAGTACTAAGATTGAGAGCGCCTCTCCTTCAACTTCGTCGGCGATTAGAACGAGATCCTTTTTGCCAGCCTGAGCAAGCTTCTCGAGCATCGGTAGGAATTCCTGGACGCTTGATACCTTTTTATCGGTAATAAGGACGGAAGGCTTTTCATAAACAGCCTCTTGTCGGTTAACATCAGTTACAAAGAACGGACTGACCCAGCCTCGATCCATGTTATATCCTTCAACAACCTCGGCTTCAAGTTCGAGTCCCTGACCAGCCTCAACAGTAACCACGCCTTCTTTACCGACCTTTTCAATAACGCCAGCAATCAGCTTACCGATTGATTCGTCACCAGCGCTAATCGTAGCGACTTCGGCAACGCGTTCGCTGTTACCTTCAATGCTTTCGCTCAAACCGTCAAGCTTTCCGATAACTTCAGCCGCGGCAGCTTCGATACCCTTCCTGAGCTCCTGTGGGTTATGACCGGCTGCAATTAGTCGGTTCGCTTCTTTTAATATCTGATATGTCAAAACCGTTACCGTAGTCGTACCGTCACCTGCGGCTTTATTGAGCTTGCTTGCAGCTTGCTTTATAAGTTCGGCGCCGACCTTGTAGCCTAACGTTTCGTCATCGTTCTCAGGTAGATCGATGCTCTCAGCTACTGTTACGCCGTCATGGGTAACAGTTGGTCCGCCATAGCTCTTGCCAATAACCACATTACGACCCTTTGGGCCATAGGTCACCTTGACTGCGTCATATAACGTCTTCGCTCCACTGAGCACGCGCTCGCGGGCGTCGTCGTCATAAAATATCTTCTTTGCCATCCTAGTAATACCTCCTTATGTTTCGTGTCAACTGCTTGTTTTGACGAAATCTCGCGTAACTGGAAAACTCCATTCGTCACCGGAGTAATTATAAACTCCTATACGGTCGCGAGAATATCTTCTTCCTTTACAATCAGATACTCTATACCGTCGATTTTAATATCCGTGGTCGAGTATTCTTTGTAAAGAATTCTGTCACCGACTTTCACGCTTTTAACATCAGGACCGACAGCTTTGACTTCTGCGGCTACCGGCTTTTCTTTCGCGTTATCAGGCAGGTAGAGACCACTCGCAGTCTTTTCAGCGGCTTCTACGCGTACTGCCACGACACGATCAGCTAAAGGTTTAATAGGTGTGCTCATCTGTCTCCTCCGTTTAATTGCTTTCGTGATTTCTATTGTAGATAAAAATTTTAGCACTTGCAATAGCCGAGTGCTAACTAACCTGTTCGAGATGCCTCTTAAATTGACATAAGCTTATTATCATGATAATATACTCCTGTAATTAAACAATAAACACACATGTCAGAATACTACCCATCGTCACCTTCTCCCGAATACGAAGGCACACGGCTCGACGAACTGCTGGGACATCAGTTAAATGATATCACCGGCATTATAGGGGTAGACTTCGTGTCCGACGAAGTTGGCGATTCTGCCGCGCGCATCAATCCAATGGTCGAGAAGCATAAAGCGGACACGTTAACGCTCTATGCATGGACGAAACACCACGCTGACAAAATACCTGAAAAACTGAGCGAAATCGGCTACCCTGCTGAGACGCTCGATGACCGCGTGATGAAGCGATTAAACTTGTATTTACGCGCACCTCATTTCGTTCATGCGCAAAGGATAATAGATACATATTCAAACACTGGAATAACCGGTGATCTTAATTCCGAGACAAGGATAGAGCTTGCCCAAGCTCGCCGCGAACTTGTCGAGTTCGGAGCGAAAATTCGCGACGTCGTCAAAGCAGAGCCAGACATATCTCAAATGTATTTAGTTCGTCAGCTCGGAAATGTCCTACTCTGGAGTGGATTACCACCCGAGCTCCAGGACGGAGCTACACGAATGCTAGAAAGATACACAAACGGAGCGATGGCCGAACTTGTCATGGAGCAGCTTGTAACGTCTCAGGCTGCTAAGGAGGCTGGAATTACTCATGAAGACGCCGACATTTGGGACGACTTACGAGGTATCGACATGTACGTCAAGGTGCCTGTCAGGAGTAGCTCCGGCCGAGTAGTCACCCCAGCATTTTCTCTGGACATCAAAAGCAGTCGGCAACAGTATCTCGATAAAATTCCCCCGTTAGCGAGAAACATCAAACACTATTACATCGACAGACATCGAGTTCTTATCTGGCCAGGAGTTACTTGGGAAGACATGCATGATAGGATGACACTCA
>CAZKUV010000033.1:0-7916 GCA_964556075.1 uncultured Candidatus Saccharibacteria bacterium
GTGTCGAGTGTCCGAGCTCCTCACTAAACTTTGCCAAAGAAAAAGCCCCACCTTTCAGATGAGACTTTTTCTTTGGAGGGCCAGGAGAGACTCGAACTCTCGACACCCTGCTTAAGAGGCAGGTGCTCTAACCGGCTGAGCTACTGGCCCATAAATTTACCATAGAAACTATATCAAATAGGGGTGGTTTTGTAAATATCTACCCTTCGTCACAACATTTTACTACTGATACATTGAATTACAGAGTTTTTATTGTATTATATTAGTCAGCACACGCGTGCTTGCGCATATTCGTTGCGTACCTGCTCTTTCCCAATGCAGCGAGGCATAACATGAGCCAAATCCAGACAAAAGAAAGAATGTTTACGGTTCATGAAGGAGGCAAGTCGACAGCTATTCAGCTTGTACTGCTCCCTTTACTCATCGAGTATGTCGAGACGAAACACCGTCTTGATATTATCGAAGCTGAGCAAAACTTCGCTCTCATCATGATACGCCGGACATCGGGTTATCGGGATGATGCCCAGGAAGTGAAGTACCCGCGTCAGGTTACCCTGAAAATACCAGGCACCCCCAAAGGGGAAGAAAGGCTTACCGTCGGTATGCAGAGCGTTAGTGAGAAACACTCGGAATACACACAGTTGTATGCCGAGGCAGATCAGAAGTCTGTTGAGGCACGGAACGCCTTTACGACCGCTCGAAAGACCATCGAAGCTACGGTGCCATTGCTTCTTGAGATACCCGAAAGGTGGAGAGAAGACTCCTTGGTTGTCGTCGATGAAAAATACTTCTTTGTCGATATAGGATACGGCCACTACAAAGGAGACAAATTCCACCGGACCATCCAAGGATACGAGTGGCACTCTAGAATCCTCTATAACGGCGAGCTCGTCCATTTTCGTCGTCCCAAACCCCGAACGCATGTCGTCGCACTGCGCTAGCAGGAACAATTTCCCCGTCACGGTTAAACCGTGACGGGTATTTTATTGTGAAGCAATCTTCAAGTCACTTGCGTTATATGATTCAATATTTTATAATCGAGTTACGTGCACACGGGTGTACGTTTTTTGTTCCTTTCAGTCGGGAGAATAGGTATGGCTCGTGCAACTAGCGTTCCTTATCCGATTGTCGCTGAACCGCGGTCCAACAACAGGGATTCGGTTCACCCTGTCTACCGAGCAGCAAAAATCAAGCTCGACAAAGCCTTTGACAGATATAAGGCAGACAAACGCGCTCTTTACGGCGCAGCCAAAAAAGTCAATCGGCAGCGCAAATATTGCGCGTTACTTGCCCAGAAGCATCAACAGATGAGGCTAGCGCTCCAAAAGGAGCACCTTTCAACGGTTGGTCGCGAACCGCTTCCGTACCCGCGCAACCTGATTCACATCCAGGTCATGCTCTCCGAAGCCCTCACTGAACTAGAACAGCTTCAGGATATTCGCGAGGAGGCCAAGGAAGCACTCTCGAAATCTAGGCGCAAGTATTCATTCGCCTGGGAAAACTTCGTCGATGTCGTTATGCTTCTCGCCGGAGTTCCACGAACCTGGAGGTCGACGGTCTCGGTGGTTTGCCGTGACCATAGCGTTGATATTTACTTCGGCGACAGGTGGTTCGGCAAGCACGGACATTACGTACTGTTAGCCAACGGAACTGTGGTTCGTCAGAGCGAGCCTCGCACATCTACCATTTCGTAGGATTCCGACTACAAAAAGGACCGCCCCGACTGCATAGTCGGGGCGCATTTCCTTTCTCAAACGACCCTTCCTCGCGAAATAAAGTTTGAAAACCTTATCCTCACGACGGAAAATTGGATTCATATATCAGATAAGAATTAGCCTCACATCATTTTTGAGCTCTAGTATGACTGCTATGACTCGCTCATCGAAACGTTTCCTTAATTTCTCGTAAATATCCCTGTAAAGATTTTGCACTTATTAACCGATATCTACATTTCTAAAAGGACATTCATCAAGATTAAATACTATTGGCGACCGAGGCACCATCGCTACGCTTTATGAGAAATAGTCTGAACATTATCAGTCTGATGAGCAGATTATTTTTAAACACTCTTCATGCGAACAATTGTAATTGCGCCCACAATCATTACAAGACCTATACAAGATACTATTTGAAGGAGATTGTTCGCTTGCTTGAAGATTCCCGTGTTTGGGACTCCAGGCGCCTGTTCACTAGACCCGTCATCCGCTAATATCGCTGGTCCAGCAGGGTCAACAATAACACCGTTCGCATCACCATCATCATCTAATTCGCCACCGTCTTCTATCATGTAACTAACTTTTAGTACGTTCTGGCCATTAACCTCTTCAAAGCCGATCTCCGCGTCATCTATAGTAAAGAACGTTCCACCGGCCAACTTTCGGAAAACGAATTCTTTATCTTCGGGCGGGTTGTAGTAATATTGCGTAACCGAAGCTACAGCACCCGGGGAGGCGCAGGTAGCGGTAAAATCAATAAGTCCTAAATCGTAGACGAATCCATCGTCGTCTATATTCTCATCAATGGTGATTGACTTAGCCTCGTTAAGGTCGCAGCTGACTTCGATCGTGACGTATTCACCTGTTACTGCGTTTACGAATGAAGCGACGCCGGCTTGGAGACTGTCTTTTATTCCATCGTTATTTCCGTCCCCGTCATTCGGAGCTCCGTCTTCGATTCCATTATCAACACCGTCATTATCATTAGGCTCTTCTCCCGATGTTCTAAAATTCCACGTTGTCTTGTCATCAATGCCAGCGAAGTACTCGATATCGTCAAGGATACCATCGTAAAATGCAGTCGGATCAATCTGTACATAATAATTCGTAGCCTCGGATAACTCGTTCTGAAGTTGAATGGATACTTTCGAGCTATCAATGATTGAAACGATATCGTCATCCGTTACATCTATTTCTTCGTGAACCGTATCGGAAGCTGTGAAGATAGTAATCTTGCCAGTACCCTTGCTAATGTGGTCTCGATAGTTGTCGAACGCTATTTCGAGTCTATCGGTTTCAGGGTCAACTTCTTCGCTGTTATCTGACGGTGTTAATTCAGAAATTACAATTCCACCAGGATTCAAATGGTCCTCTCTATATCCAGGAGATACATAATCCATACCAGCGACACCTTCCGGAACAAAGTCCCCGTCTTCAGGCTGTCCAATAGTTACAGATCCTTTAAGCAGTGGAAGGTGCGGCCAGGTAATCTTATTACCAATAACGCTCGCCTCAAAACCTGTAGGTCCAAGTATCGATGGCCAAACTGAATCCTTTTCGACTGTCTGCCCAGGTCGGTTGTTGTCAATATAGTATTCGTCAATAAACCCTGGCGCATAGTCTAGGCCTTCGCCATTCGAATCTCCGAAGTATGTCATATAGGTTACGAACCCTTCTTCAGGCGGTCCCCAGTACGAAAGGTTAACTCTGTGCATATCTATGAGTGCTGGTCCGGCGCCTCGCTCATCATCGGGGACTAGATACATCCCTTGATAGTTCGTAGTACCGGTTAATTTGTCGACGCGAATTGCCGCGGCTGCCCTGGCTCCAGGAATGTCAGTCGATTGCGCCTGTATGATATCGGCATGAATATCATTAAGCTTGCCTCGTATGCCTACGATTCTGCAGTTCTGTACTCGCAAGTCCACATATGGGTCGGATACTACAATTCCATCATGATAAATCGGAGTTTCACCGTCAGCATTCAAGACTCCGCCTTCGATAAGCACACCCTCGATATGGACAATTCTTTTTTCAGTTGACGTGTTATTACCGCGAGTTATCGAAATCGCTGCTGTCTCGGCTGCGGAGTTTCCGAGTGTCGTGTGGCCACCAATGATGACTATATTTCTTCCACCTCGAATTTGAATTGCTCGTGTCCTTTTTACTTTTTCGCCATCTGAGATGCTGTTGAGATTAATAATGTAGTCTTGTCCATCTTCCAATTCTCCTGGAAAGAAAGAGTTCGGCGTAGAAGGAGTTAGCGTAATAGGATCTTCTAGGACAGGAGGTTTCCAGCGGAGATAAGGAGAAGATTCGGCGTACGCGGTGCTGTTATTAGAACTTAGAAGAAAGTCAGCTAGAGGCAAGGCTCCTAGCGCAAGTATCAATGCTGCAAATGCATACAAACACTTCGCGGTTATCGAATTATTAACGATTCCCCTTCTTTTCAGCTTCATAAAAAAGTTATTTCCTCCTCATGCCATCATAACAACTAGTGAAAAGGTGTCAATATACCTCTTATGTTTACGCTCCACAAGAAACAAAAGAATGATCTATATCAAAGAGTACATTACTGAAAAAGACATGACAGAGAATAAATTCTTACATTTGAGGAAAGGTTCAGTACATAGTCACCTATCTGGCAACTCTCGAACAATTCAAATACTGAGATGCTGTCTCCTAAATACTAGCGTATTGGATTAAACTGCCACACAGAATCAAGCAAAGCAATCCATAACCGATACCCGCTATTTCATGCATAATAATGTGTACTCCAAAGAGCTTCTGTCCAATAACCTCTGGTTTTCTTGCTTAGAAGGAGAGGCGGATAATCTAGAAGTTATCTACTACGGCGAAGGACCGTTACCCTTTGCAGCCGACGCAGAGCAATTTGAGTGGTTTGCGGTTCCAAGATAAACCGGCTTCGATCTTCCAGGTTCGCCAGCCGCAGGAGCGCCGTCCCAATCACGAGTTCCTTCTATAGGAATAAAACTCCAGTAATATATGCAAGCTCCAGTTGCGACTGAGCCAGTCAGAACGTATTTATAAACCACGCTATTCTCGCCATTATCTGGCCCGAGGTTGCCTGCATTAAGAAGTATGTCAGTACCCGTTGGTAGCGCGATGACTGCCGAAGTAAACTGACTTACAGATGTAGGGTAAGCGCCATTGAAGGCATAGTAGGCATTAGCTACATCTTCAACTCCCTTCGCGTGCATCTGAGCTTTAGCGGTCTTCGCGCGGTTGGCTATGCCCATATAAGAAACAATCGAGATGCTGGCCAAAATTGCTATAACGACGATAACGATAATGAGCTCAACGATAGTAAAGCCACTACGCTTAGTATTCTGCTTATGCATTGTCCTTCGATTTTACGATATACAGTAGGTATGGGCAATAGACAGAGTGGCGACGATGCCACTCTGGGTCGACGCAAAGGTGAGCATCTAGTAGGTCGAAAGGCTGCAATCGTCCGATAAGTCATACACTAGAATATCGTGTCATTGGTCGGATAACTTTTGATCCACAATTGCGGCGGTCCACAGTAACTCCAAGTAATCTAAGACCCCTGAACAGCTACTCAGGGGTCTTGCTTCAGCAAACGGGCATCTAAAGTTAAGGAGACCTGTTTACATTAATACAATTTGGTACACCCGGCACGATTCGAACGTGCGACACCTGGTTCCGAAGACCAGTGCTCTATCCGCTGAGCTACGGGTGCTCGACTAATAGCATTATACCATTATTTTGCGGATTAGCGTATACTCAGCTACATATGGACGTACACACAAACATTCCTCTCAAAAACTACACCACAATGCGACTCGGCGGACCTGCTCGGTTCATGACCGAGATCAGAAATATTGACGATATTAGTTCAGTATGTCAGAAAGCGATCGGGCAGAATTTACCTATTTTCATTCTGGGCGGTGGGAGTAATGTTCTTGCGCGCGATGAAGGATACAGCGGCCTTATTCTCTTGTGCCGGATTCCAGGTTTTGAAGTCATTGCCGACGACCCAAGCTCAACGACAATCAAGATAGGAGGGGGCGAAAACTGGGACGAAGTTGTGCGACGGACGGTTGAAATGGGGCTTACTGGTATCGAAGCGTTATCTGCAATACCGGGAACAGCTGGAGCCGCTCCGGTACAAAATATTGGGGCATACGGACAGGAAATTTCCGAAACACTTGTATCTCTAGAAGCGTACGATATTACTGCAAATCAATACATTACGTTACAGAATGAAGATTGTAATTTCTCATATCGCAACAGTATTTTCAGAGATACTGCCAAAGGACGCTACTTTATCACTTCCATCACTATCCGACTTTACAAAAGCTCTCCCCAGCCCCCATTTTATGACGCTCTCCAAAATTATCTCGACAATGCTGGAATTACATTTTTCACACCCGATGTCATCAGAAAGGCTGTTATAGATATCCGCAAAGAGAAGCTTCCCGATCCAGCCGAACGACCAAACGTAGGATCTTTTTTTAAGAATGCGATTGTCGAGGACTGGCAGTTGAATGGATTAAAGGAAGAATATCCTGATATTCCGACGTACGAATTACCTAATGGAAGTTATAAGATTCCAACCGGTTGGCTGATTGAACAAACCGGCCTTAAAGGGCAATTGCTTCATGGTATCCGGATTCACGATAAAAACGCACTCGTCCTGATTAACGAATCGGCGACCGGATACGCTGATTTGGATGCCGCGAGAAGTGAAATTATGGGTGCAGTACGTGATACATTTCGGATTTCAATCGAGCAAGAACCAATCGAAATCCGGTAAAATCATGTGAGTTCGATTCATTATATTATTACTGAAAATAACATATATTTTTTGACCATAAATTGATTTAAAAAATGCTACAAAAAACCTCTTGTGCTTTTGCAAAATAATAGTAGCATTAGTACAGAATCAAAATTTTAACTAGGGGGCATTCGAAGAATGAATCTCAGAAATACAAACCAAAAAGGCTTCACGATTGTAGAGCTTCTGATCGTAATCGTGGTTATCGCAATCTTAGCAGCGATAAGTATTGTGGCCTACACTGGTATCCAAAACAGAGCCAGGACAAACGCTGGAATGCAGCTTGCCTCACAAATTGCAAAGAAATTTGAAGCTTATTATGCAGTCAACGGTACCTACCCAACTACAAAAACTGCAATCCAAAGTACCGATGAGTCAAAGATTGATGGCTTACCGGCAGCTGCCACTGCTGGCACTACTCCAATCGTAGTTCCAAATACTGACACCCTTTTCAGTGGTACTGCACTTACATCAAGTACCGGAAATAACGGCTCCTCTGTTCGTGTAGTCGGTTCGGCTACTGGCGGCATGGTTCGATATTTTGACTACGTTAACGGTAACGAACACGCTGGAGTTCGCTACGGCGCAGGTTCATAGACTAATCTCAGCCTTCCCGGGTATAGTTAGTGTTTATAGACTCACCTGTTTAATTACAGGTGAGTCTTTATTGGTTATATTTTTTCAGCAAACTAAATTCAAAATGGTTGAGGTTACCTAACTATTAGCCTATAATTGAACCAGAAGGGCATCACCTAAGGAGATTAAAACATGCAAGTAAAAAACAATACCAATGCTGGTTTCACCATCGTGGAACTCTTGATAGTAATTGTTGTAATTGCGATTCTCGCAGCTATTAGCATCGTGGCGTATACCGGAATCCAAAATCGCGCTCGAACTAGCGCGGGGCAGCAGCTTGCTTCACAAGTTGTGAAAAAACTTGAAGCAATTGGCAGCATTAAGGGGAGTTACTATTCCACAAACGGCGCTGGGGTTACAGGCGCAAATATAAATACTTACGCGAATGCCGCACCTGCTGCTGCCGAGGGTCGTATTGATAGCCCAACATCTGTTATAGCTGCAGGCGCTGGAACTACGTCCAATTTAAACGCGTCCACTGCAGCTAACGGTACCGTTGTTTCCGCATACGCATGCACAAACGGAGCGTTTGTTCATTACTGGGATTACAGTGCCGGTAGCGCGGTTCGGCTCACTGCTGGTGCAGGTTGCTAAGCTTAACCATTCAGCTTGAATTTAATTTACAAAGTCTAAAGGAACTCCAAACCTTTAGACCTTGTGCTTTTGCAGTTTTATTCAATCATTTCTATCCCTTCAATTAGTAATTCTCTCTACTAATCGATGTGCAAAAACTTGCACTCACA
>CAZKUV010000034.1:0-7822 GCA_964556075.1 uncultured Candidatus Saccharibacteria bacterium
CTGAGATTGATGCGGTGGTGTGGAAGGCACTCGAGCTCAGCACGATAATTGCGTACGACGCCAAGCAGTTGTATCACGATCTGGCCGCCGAGGGTGTGATGATCAAGTTCGCGGGCGTACACGATATCCGCCAGGGAGCATTTTTAATAGATCCGTTAAAACGTGACCGCAGTCTGGGAGCGCTTGTTGGCGAGGAGTTATTGACCCCGGCTGAAGAGGCTGCTGGGCTATGGAAAGTCTACGCCTGGCAAAAAGAAGCGTTGTCACGCACTCCGAAGCTTGCGTCTGTGGCGTACGAACTTGATTTTCCGATAATCTATCCGCTGTTTCGCATGGAACATATCGGTATCCGTATCGATAGGCAGCAACTGGCAGTAATGAGCGAAGAGCTCGCAGTCGAACACGCCAAGCTTGAGCAAGAAATGTTCTCGATGGTAGGTCGTGAGTTCAATATTGGTAGTCCTGCGCAGCTTTCCGACGTGCTATTTACAAAGCTGCAACTGCCCACAACAGGCGTTAAGCGAGGAAAAACCGGGTATAGCACTGACCAGAAAACACTCGATAAGCTTCGTGGACAACACCCGATAATTGAGCTGATTGAACGGACGCGCGAACTTGCGAAACTGAAGAACACATATGTCGATACTTTGCCGCAGTTATCAGACGATAACGACCGAATACACACTACGTTCGCCCAAGATGTTGCGTCGACCGGTCGTCTAAGCAGTAATAATCCCAACCTACAAAATATTCCAGTACGAACCGAGCTAGGTAGGAGGATTCGCCAGGCTTTCATACCCGACAAGGGGAACGTGTTTGTAAGCGCTGATTATTCACAGTTCGAATTACGTCTAGCGGCTGTTCTGGCTGGAGACGAGGAACTGATTAATGATTTCAATAGCGGGGTAGACATTCATACCAAGACCGCCAGTGATGTTTATGGTATCCCGCTCGATGAAGTTACGAAAGCGCAGCGTCGTGACGCGAAGGTCATTAATTTCGGCGTTCTATATGGAATGAGCCCTCATGGTCTTAGTGCTGCAACAGGAATGAGCTTCGCTCAGGCAAGACAGTTCATCGATCACTATTTCGAGATACGGGCACCAATTCGAAAGTATATCGATGCCACTCTGAATCAGGCACGAACGGAAGGGTACGTTGAGACGTATTTTGGCAGACGCCGACCGACACCTGACATCCATAGTAGTAATTTTATTGTTCGCCAGGGGGCGGAACGCGCTGCGGCCAATATGCCGATTCAGGGGACGGAAGCTGATCTTATGAAAATGGCAATGCTGAGGGTAGAAGAGAGAATCAAGGGTCTTGGCAATCAACTACTCCAGATACATGACAGCATTCTGGTTGAGGCGCCAGAGGAAAATGCCGAGAAAGTTGCCGAAATCATGCGAGAGACTATGGAATCGGTGTATCCGGAACTAAATATTAAACTGAAAGTTGATGTGTCAGTTGGTAAGAACTGGGGAGAGCTGTAGAGTTTCAATAAGTTATTGACTTTAGTTATATAAAATGATAAAATATACCTCATGTATAGAGGTAATTCGAAGGTTCTACCGGTTGTACTTATTGTTATCGTCATGATTGTGGCGATATTTACCGTTGTCGCCATCGGTAGGGCGCTTTTGAATAGAAACTCCTCTAAACCTGTGGATGACCGCGTTAGTCGAGCACTAGTGAATTCCGATGCTGATCACAGTGTTCGCATGACGGTACGGGGCCCGATTATTGCTGATGAAAATTTCAATTCGTACCAGATAGAGGTGAGTCCGATTGGACGTCGCATGACGACTTACAAGGGCTATCGGGACGAGGTTATCGAGGATACTCGGCTTCGAAACAATACGAACGCGTATGTCGAGTTCGTCCATGCACTCAGTCGAATGAACTTCACGAAAGAAATTGAACTGTCTGAAGAGCAGAATGACGTCAGAGGTATTTGTCCGGAGGGGCGACTTTACACCTTTGAAGTGCTACAAGCGCAGTCAGTCATCAAGGAATTTTGGATTTCGAGCTGCCGTAATGTCAAGGGGTCATTCGGTGGGGAAGCTGTTAAATCCCGTGACCTCTTCCTGAAACAGATTCCAGAGAGTAGCGCTATGCTACGCGATCTTAATCTTCAGTAGTCATGCTACACTTATAGCGTGATTCAAGCTATTATTTTCGATTGTTTCGGAGTCCTTACGACCGACGGATGGTTGCCGTTTCGTGACCGTTATTTCGGTGATGCTCCTGATCTCCTCGAGGAGGCCAGAGCTAATAGAATTCGCGTCGATACCGGGTTGATGTCATCTGACGATTTTCTTCGGTGGTTATCTGATAAAACGGGAGCTACTAAACAAGATATTCGTCGGCAAATCGAGGGAAACGTGCCCAACGAACCGCTTTTTACATACATACGAGACATACTTTCACCCAAGTACAAAATAGGTATGCTGAGCAACGCCGGAGGTAATTGGCTCGACGAATTATTCGAGCCGTGGCAAAAGCAGCTATTTGACGAGATTGTTCTATCGTTTGAGGTCGGCGTTGTTAAGCCAGATCCGCTGATGTACGAGACAATCGCGACGAGGCTCGCTGTACTGCCATCCGAAGCAATATTTATTGACGATCTTTCTCGATACATCGAAGGAGCAAAATCTGTTGGCATGCAGGGGATTCAGTATCAAAACTTCCCTCAGTTTGTCACTGATTTGGAGGCATTGCTTCATGCCTGAACTGCCTGAAGTCGAAACGGTCAGGCGCGGTCTGTCCGAACTAGTTATCGGTAAGCGTATCCGTTCGGCTACGACTATCGACAGCCCGAAAAGTTTTCCGAATAGCCGTTCGGACATCGTAGAATTTATTGTTGGAGCGAGCGTTACTGATGTCCGTCGAAGAGCGAAGGTGTTACTTATTGACCTGAGCACAATGTATACACTTGTTGTTCATCTGAAAATGACGGGACAATTAGTCTTTGTTGGTCCAAATTACCGGAATCATGCTGAAAAAGGACGGTCTGACGCAGCACCAACAGACGATGTTCCGGAACGTTTCGGGGCGGGACATCCGAACAAAAGTCTCATCGGCGAGCTACCAGACCGAAGTACGCGTGTGATTATCGAATTCACCGACGGATCGCATCTCTATTTCAACGATCAGAGGAAGTTCGGATGGATGAAACTATTCCCAAGCGTGGAGGTGCCGAATATCGATTTCATGAAACGAGTCGGCCCGGAACCGCTGGAGGATGATTTTACAGCGGAGGTCTTGTGGGAACGATTACAGAGACGAAAGAATACAACCATCAAGGCTGCGATTCTTGACCAGACAGTGCTGGCTGGGGTCGGAAATATCTACGCCGACGAGGGGTTGTGGGGTGCGATGATTCATCCTTCGACGAGAGTAAAAGATGTGTCGAAGAAACAAGTTGCCGTACTCTGGCAAGAAATCCGCGAGGTGATGGCACTCGCTATCGAGAAGGGTGGTAGTACAGATAAAAATTACGTTGACGCTAAGGGTAATCGAGGGAGCTATCTTGATTTCGCCCGGGCGTTTCGTCGGGACGGACAGCCGTGTCCGCGCCATCCCGATGTCGTGATTGAAAAGATTCGGGTTGCGGGCAGGGGAACGCACGTCTGTCCGGTGTGTCAGCAAGTAGAAAAGAGGAGTCAATAAAAAAGGGCCGGCACGGTAGCGTGCACGGCCCACTTAAGGAGCGCGGGGGACAACGCGCGCGTACTCACTTGTCTGTCTCCCGCTTAAGGCGATAGGTGTGTCCTTTTTTCTCAATACTGCCCTCCGCAACCAGCCGATCAAGCGCTCGTTCAAAGCGCTTGTGGGTGATGATATACGTAAGATCGCACTGCGATACGAGTTCTGCTGTCGTTTCACCACAGATATCGCCGACGTGGAGTCTCCAGAGTATGCAGACTCTAGTTACTGCATCGAGGTTGATAGATTCCGCTTTTTTGCGTGCTGCCTTGGTAGGCATGCCTCGCTTTGTTCTCGCAGTCATCATACACCTATCTGTTAAGCTACGAATTCGCTCCTGGTAACACAATCGCTTGAAGCGTATTGTACTTCGCAATTATGTAATGAATTATTTCAAAGCGCAAGACTGGTATACTGTTATGAGATGATTACTCTTCTTATAGGAGAAAACAGCTTTGAGATTGAACGAGCAATCGGTCGTCTGACCGAGGCTTTTTCGGGGAGGCCGGAAAAAGTCGATGGCAGCGAACTTGAACTGCGTCAATTACCCGACCTTCTGGCCAATGTTGGCTTATTCGCGGAGAAGCGGCTTGTAATTATTAGAGGGCTTTCCGCCAACAAATTACTCTGGGAGGCGCTTCCGGATTGGATACAGCGTATGAGCGACGACATACACCTCGTTCTGGTCGAACCAACCGCCGATAAGCGTACGAAAACGTATAAGGCACTGCAGATGACGGCGGATGTGAAAGAATTTCGGCTATGGACTGATCTAGACAAGGTGAGCGCCGAACGCTGGATTAAAGAAGAGGCGAAAAACATAGGTATCACGCTCGACGCGCGCGTCGCCTCGGAGCTTTTTTCTCGCTCGTTACTTCCGGCGGAGCGGGGACGACCTGTATTCGATCAATGGACTGCGCTACATTCGCTAAAGAAGCTATCCGTGCTTGATGCGGTAACGTCCGAGACGATCGATCGGTACATCGACCGGCAGCCAGTCGATAGCGTATTTGGTCTTTTTGAGGCTGCTCTTAGGGGTGATAGCGGCAAAGTTCATCGACTAGTCGCTGAGCTTGAAGCCCGCGAGGATCCGTTCCGAGTGTTCGGTTTGCTCTCGTCACAGGTGTTTCAGTTAGTGACGCTAGCTTCGAGCGACAGATCCGTTACAGAGACGGCAAAGGCGATTGGAGCGTATCCGTTCGCACTCGATAAATTAGCGCCGTTCGCAAAAAAGATGAGCAAACAACAACTCGCGGACACAGTCGCTGCTTTTACCCAGGCAGACGAGGCGATGAAGACATCTAAAGCGGCGCCGTGGATTCTAATTGAACAAGCGCTCAGTAAGGTTTCGCAGTTAGTTACATAACGAACGCCCCGCCGGATGGGCGGGGCGAAGACTACGTACGGACTATTAGTGAAAATCGAGTTTATTCCTTTGAAGCGGTCTTCTTCGCAGGCGTTTTCTTAGCGGCTGGCTTTTTGGCGGCCGTCTTCTTAGGGGCAGCCTTTGCTTCGGTCTTAGGCGCGGCTTTCTTATCGCTCGCTACCGGCTTGACGCCAGCTTCCTTGGCGATTTTGGCGAGCGATGCCTTGCGACGAGCAGCGGTGTTTTTTGAAATAAGCTTCTTTTTAACTGCGGTATCAAGCTCGCTCTGAGCCTTCGAAAGGCCGAGGGCGGTTGGCTTCTCAAGAAAAGCCTTGACTGCGCTTTTGATATCGCGCTTGATAGCGACATTTCGCTCGCGACGCTTGGCCGTCTGCTTCATGCGCTTGATAGCTGATTTGATAATTGGCATAGTGCGTTTTTCCTCTAGTACGTTTATATCTCTATATCAAGGTGCAATTATAGATAAAAACTCATGTTTTGTAAAGGGTAGATAAGAGGTATTATTACTTGACGCTTATGCATATGCTATGATAGAGTGAAGCAAACTCCATAAAAATAAAAACGCTATAAAGCACGGAACCTCGCAATGAGCGAAACAAACGCCAGACAACAAATCGTCGAAAAGGTAAAAGAAAGCACCAACATTCTCGTGACCGTAAGCGACAATCCTTCGGTTGACGAGCTAAGCGCTGCCCTTGGCTTGACGCTGCTTCTGAACAAGATGAAGAAGCACGCTACCGCGGTATTCAGTGGGGAGATTCCTCCCGCGATAACGTTCCTTGATCCTGAGAAGACGTTTGAGAACACTGTCGATTCGCTCCGCGACTTTATCATAGCGCTCGATAAGGAGAAGGCTGATCACCTCAGGTACAAGGTAGAAGGCGATGTTGTTAAAATCTTCGTCACACCGTACCGTACGACAATCACAAGCGACGATTTGGAGTTTAGTCAAGGAGATTACAATGTCGAGCTCGTGCTGGCGCTTGGTGTCAGAAACCAGGGAAGTATCGACAAGGCTCTGGCGGCTCATGGACAGATTTTCGATGACGCTGTCGTGGCAACGATTATTGCGGGCGGAGAAAAAAGCGAACTTGGTAGCATAAGCTGGTATGACGGTCGGGCGAGCAGCCTGAGCGAGATGATAGTAAACCTCAGTGACGCGCTGAAGATAGACAAGGGCTTCATCGACGAGCAAATCGCAACCGCACTCCTAGCCGGCATCGTAGCCGCGACCGAGCGGTTCAGCAACAGCTTAACTTCGGCTCGCGTCATGACCATCGCTGCCCAACTTATGGGCTCAGGGGCAAACCAGCAGTTGATAGCTTCGAAATTTGAGGAAGCAAACGAAGAGGGCGACCATAGCCAGGACCAGCAAAGCCCCCCACCGGATCCTGAATCCCCGGTAGATGCTAGCACCCCTGACGACACTCCGCCTCCACCTGACGAGCCGGTGAGAAACAGCGACGGAACTACCACCTTGTCAGAAGGTGAATCGACCAAGCTTGAAAAAGATGTCCCGCCACCACAATCAGAAACTCTTCCAGAGAAACCTGCGGACGATGGCACGCTTCATATCTCTCATGAACTTGAGGGGACACTTGAGGAGGTAGCGCAGAAGACTGCGATTGAAAGTCAAGAAGAAGCGGCGAGAGCTGCCGAAGAAGAATTGGCGAGGCAAACGGCGGCTGCCGCAGCTGACGTGACACCTGCGGAGCCGGTTATTGCTCAACAAGAATCATCAGATCAGCTTCCTCCTGTAGCGCCGGTCCAACCTGACGTATCTCCGGCCGACCTCCAAAGGGATGTCGCTGCCGCTAACGCCGAGGTGGAAGCTGCTGCCGAAGCACCGCGTCTTCAGGGAGCGGTGAGCCCTGAAGCGTGGAAGGACGCTAACAAACCAATTTATGGCGGAATTCTGAACGCGACACCCGAAGCTGCAGCTGATGAGGCGAGAAAACTCGAGTAAAACGACCGTAACAAGACCATCCTGCACCATTCAGGCGGGTATATCGCTGAACAGATACCGACGTATGATTCACCAATCAACGCGGCGTTCCAACAACAGGAAGAACCAGCAATCGTCAATCCGCTTGATGAGCCGGCGCCATCGGTATCAACTCAGGCTCCTCCTGTTCAACCTCTGCCTCCGTCTCAGGATATGGCCGAGCAGGCAGTGGCTGCGCCGGATCTTCCGCCGATGCCAGACTTTTCAACTCTGCCACCGCTTCCTCCTATGCCATCACTTGATCAGCCAGGGGAAGTTCAGCCGCCTGAAAAATTAGGAGATATTTTGCCGCCGGCTCCCGCCGCCGATCAGCAACCAGCCCCAAGCGACCCAGCGCAGTTCCGGATTCCTGGCCAGAACTAATTACGTTTTAACGATAAAGTGATCAAGTCCTACTTGGTCGCCATAACGAGCGAGGTAGCGTTCACGGTCCCCTCGCTGGGAGTGATGCGCGCTCATAACCTGAATGATGTCTTCACGGAGATGCCGGGCGTCGATAGTTTCATCGATTTCGTGAGACGAATGACCTTTATCGGCAAATATCCAGTCGGTCTGATGTCTCGGAGCAGTCTCCTCGCTATGGCAATAGTAGCGGATTCTAGCCATCGGCAACCCCTCGTCCTTTAGGCGATAGAAGACGTAACTTGCTACCCTGGTTGCCACGATGTGATCGATATGACCGGTTAGACCGTTCGGTTCGAATGTTATTATTTCGGCTTCAA
>CAZKUV010000035.1:0-7540 GCA_964556075.1 uncultured Candidatus Saccharibacteria bacterium
TCACGACAGTAGGAAAACGTTCGACAATCATAATAAAACCGCCTGGCGGAGAGAGAGGGATTCGAACCCTCGATACCTTTCGGTATACCGCTTTTCGAGAGCGGCCAGTTCAACCACTCCTGCACCTCTCCGCGTCATAGATAATTTTATCACGATTACGGAGTAAATAGCCTCTGTAAGTTTCGAAAGTCAGCCGCGAGCTCTCGACTTTTTAGGAGTTCGCTGAGGTATGAACTTTTCGAAGGAGCGGCGATGCTTCGGGTTATTTTAAATAACAGAATGTATTTTGGCGTCCCAGCTACATCCGCAAGTTTATGAATCTTATCGACGAATTGACTGACGGCATATTTCTGTTCCTGAGTCTGCTCCGGGCGAACATAGCGAATAAGCATATAAATCACGGCCGCAATCCCAATGACAACTGTTGTTCCCATAACAAGTGGAATAACGAAAAGCCACCACCAGCTGCCTGTAGTCGTCAGCCAAATCGCACCAAAGAGTATAAGAATAACGAATAGACCTCCGGCGATAATTACCGGAATATATAGTCGCATTGCCAAGTTTGAACCGACGGCGCGCAGGGCGAGGGCGAAGGGTTTCATATCTCTAGTATACTGGAGATATGAAAGAAACGATTTTCACCAAAATAATAAAAGGGGAAATCCCAGCGCACAAAATATACGAAGATGAGCACACGCTCGCGTTCTTGGACATTCACCCCATTACCGAAGGTCATACCTTAGTTGTTTCGAAAAAACAGGTTGAATTCCTTTGGGATCTTGACGATGAGACCTATCAGGCGGTTATGGCAACGGCTAAGCGAGTCGCGTTGCACTTAAGGCAAACTCTTTCGGCTCCATATGTCGGCCTGCAGGTGGTTGGCACGGACGTTCCTCATGTCCATGTACATCTGATCCCTTTCCGCACCGCAGCAGAGTTTCACGGTCGCGAACACATGGAGGGCGTATCAGAACCAGAGTCATTAGCCGCATTGGCTGAAAAAATAAAGATGAACTGACATGGCAATACGAATCATCGCCGTCGGTAAGAAACACGAGTCCTGGGTCGATGAAGGCATCCGACGCTACGAGAAGCGCCTCCATAAGCCTTTTGATACAACATGGACATTGCTCCCCCACTCGTCTCGGGAGGGCGTTCAAGCCCGCCAGGAGGAGTCTGAGAGGATATTATCGAAACTAGACCCGAACGATTTCATGCTGCTGCTCGACGAGCGTGGCGAGTTGCTCGATTCACCCGCCTTGTCTCGTTTTCTCGTGAAGTCTTTGGAGACCGAAGGGAACGTGACTGCCGTAATCGGGGGCGCATACGGTGTGAACGACGAACTGCAAGAACGTGCGGACAAGGTCTGTTCCCTGTCGCCGCTCGTATTTCCTCATCAGCTTGTGAGGCTCATTCTAACCGAACAGCTTTACCGAGCGCAGGAAATAGCGGCCGGGCGACCATATCACCACGAGTAGTCTCAAGGGTATGAAAATTTCTGCTTTTCCGGCTTATGGCAGCCAGCCTTTAGTGGAGTATTATCAAGTGTATAAATAAACATAGAGTTGACAGAAAACAAAACTTATGCTAAATTTGGTATCGTACAAAAGTTACAGAAAACAAACATATGCTACAACTACTATTTAGTCCCCTAGCACTTATGCTTAGCCTCAGTACTTCGACGGGTATCATACTGCATGAAACTAAAGTCGATAAACTCACGGTGCTTGCGGTTTCGTCACCCGTGAGAGTCGCTAAGAAGGTGTCAAAAGGCGGTTTGCTCGACAATACTCCACATACGCACTCTGATACCGGTGTCATCGAATCGAGCGCGCGTGAGCTTCGAACTCAAAAGCCAAGTACTACTCCGCGTCGCGATCGCGACGAGAAATACCGTCTTGGCAAAAAGGTGCCTCGCGGTTTTTATCTGTTCGATTCATATTACCTTCCGCTTGATCGGATTACTCTGTAACGGTTACGGCTAGTTCCCTCTCGAGGCGAACAATGAGAGCTTTTTGCTCCTCAAGCTGCTCTCTAGTTTCTTCAACTAGGGCGGCCGGTGCTTTGTTAATGTATGCTTCGTTTGCTAACCGAGCTTCGAGTGATTTGATTTGTTGCTGTGCCGACTTGAGGCGTTGCTCAAGTGAATCACGGTACTTCGCTAAAGTCTTCTCGTCGATATCTAGCCATGCCCTTCGTCCAGAGACGGCTAAGCGCAGCCCTTTCGGGGAGTCTGTAGGCTCAATACTGCCAAGTCGCGCGAGATGCTTAATTAGCGCTGTGTTGTCATCGATGAGAGGGTCGTCAATATATAGAAGGCTATGCCCACCCTTAACCTTGAGTTCGGCTGAGACGAGTCGTATTTCTGAAATAAGTGCTTGCAATTTCTCGAAATTATCGGCGGCTGTAGCATCGAAGTCGACAGTATCAGGCCAGTCTTCCCTCATGAGCAGACTTTCGCGCCACGATAATGTTTGCCAGATAGTTTCGGTCACGAACGGAGCAAACGGGTGAGCTAGTTTGAGTGATGTTTCGAGGACCCATGCGAGCATTGAGGGGTTCTCATCAGTTTTACTGGCTTCGATGTACCAATCCGCCACATCATCCCATATTGTGTGATACACGGTTTCGCTCGCTTCCGCGATGCGATACTCGGCGAGTTGCGTATCGATAGTTTGACTAGCCGTCGTTAATTGACGGATGATATAGTGATCTGCCAAAGTTTTTGGCTCTGGAGGTATAATCTTATACCCTTCCCCGATTCGGTCGATGATAAATCTTGATATGTTCCAGAGTTTGTTAGCGAAGTTACGTCCTGCTATAACCTTATCGGTACTGAACGCCTGGTTTTGACCGGGGCTTCTAGAGGCGAGAATGCCGAGCCGGAGTGCGTCGGAGCCGTACTTAGCGATACTGTCCATAGGATTGATGACGTTACCTTTGCTCTTGCTCATTTTCTGACCTTTTTCGTCCAGCACCAGGCCGTGTAAATAGACGTGTCGGAACGGCACTTGGTCGGTCGCATAGAGCCCAAGCATGATCATCCGGGCAACCCACGAATAAAGGATGTCGCCGGCAGTTTCCATAACTGAAGTTGGATAAAAGCGGGCCAGGTCGCCGCCCTGCAAATAATCCGTCACTATAAATGGCCACTGACCGCTTGAGAACCATGTGTCGAAGGTATCCTCTTCTCTTCTGTATGTTGTACCATTTACTACAATCTGCGGTTCATCTACGCGCGGATCAAAAATCCAGTCGGTCGGGTCGCTCGTATTCTGAAATGCTGGGATTGGTATTCCCCACGGAATCTGTCTTGATAGGTTCCAGTCTTTCAGATTGCGGAGATACTGAATCAAGAGCTTGCTTCGGCTTGCGGGGGTGAACGTAATTTCCCCGCTCTCAATCGCCGTAATAGCTCTTTTTGCGAGTGGTTGGATTTTAAGGAACCACTGATCCTTAACGAGCGGTTGAATGACACTGCCGCATTTGTAACAGTGTCCGACATTGTGCTCGATATCCTCTTCCCCTCTCAGCAGTTCTGCAGCTTGCAGTGCCGCTAGAACGCGCGTGCGAGCGGTTTCAGCATCTATGCCTGCAAATTGCGCCGGAACATTCACTAGTTTGCCGTCGAAATCGATAACTTGGATTCTTGGGAGGTTGTGTCTCTCTCCAATCTCAAAGTCATTCGGGTCGTGAGCTGGAGTCACTTTGACCGCGCCGGTGCCATAACTAGGGTCGACGTGCTCATCGCCAACAATAGGAATCTCGCGCTCAACAATCGGTAGTAGTACTCGAGTACCAATAAGATGTTTATATCGTTCATCATCGGGGTGAACGGCAATGGCTGTATCGCCAAGCATTGTTTCCGGGCGCGTGGTCGCTACGACGATTTCGCCGATTTTATCTAACGTCGGGTACGCGATTCGCCATAGTTTGCTCTTTTCGTTCTCATACGATACCTCGATATCCGCAAAGCTGGTTTGGTGAACGGTACAATAATTGACTATACGCTCACCCCTGTAGACAAGCCCGTCGTTCCAGAGACGACTAAAGGTGTTATATACCGTATCGATGACCTTGTCATCAAGGGTGAATACTAAATCGCTCCAGCTTGCACTCGCTCCGAGCGCGCGGAGCTGGAGCTCCATATTTCCTCGTTGTTCTTCGACGAAGTTCCAGACCTGACTGAAGAGCTGTTCACGCGTATAATCGAAGCGACTTCTTCCCTGTTTTGCAAGTTCTCGTTCGTATACGACCCAAGTCTCAAAACCAGCATGATCGGCACCGGGTATATACACGGCGTCATCACCATTCATTCGACGGTGACGAATCAGAACGTCCTGTACCGCGGTACCAAGCGCATGTCCGATATGAAGATTTCCGTTGGCGTTCGGAGGGGGCATCACAATACTATAGGGATTTCCCTTGCCCGTCGGTTTAAAGGCGTCAGCCGTTTCCCACATAGCGTAAATAGTAGGTTCGTATTCGTTCGGTTCGTAAGTCTTCGCTAGCTTCATAAATCTCTTCCGCAGTCAGATAGTTCACATGAAAAAAGCAAGCATTAGCCAACAGCATTTTCACATGAAAATGCCCTCATACCTCAGTTCTTTTTTCATGTGTTTGTGTTCCCTTATAGTATATCACACCGATAGCCCGAGCATGTATAATAGAGGGAATGATACAGGTAGAACCAAGCAGTCTTCAGGAACGGTGGGATAGCGATGTGCTTGATCACGGAGGTCATCCTTTGCAGCTTTGGGGTTGGGGAGAAGTCAAAGCAGAGGGCAACTGGAAGGTTGAGCGTGTTATCGTCAGGGAAGACGATACAGTAATCGGTCGGAGCCAGATTCTATACCGTCGACTCCCGAAACCGCTGAATGCTCTGGCGTATATTCCGCGCGGACCGATCGCTCTTCCAGAGAAAAGGGAAAGCGTGCTCGAAGCGTTAGCTTCGTACGCTAGGAAACGAAGAGGCGCGGTTTCTCTAATGGTCGAGCCGAACTGGGAGGAGATGCCAGAGGTTCCTGGATGGCGCCAGTCTCCGAATCCGATATTGATGGCGCGGACGCTCATACTCGACCTTTCTTTATCAGAGGAAGAACTTTTGTCTGCGATGTCCAAAAAGACGCGCCAATATATACGCAAATCCGAAAACGAAGGAATCGAGATTACGACCGCCAAGACTCTCGAGGATATCGCCAGGTGTCTTGAGATATACAAGGAAACCGCTAAACGCGCGGAATTTGCGCTTCACGACGACGAGTATTATGAAACCATTTTTAAAAACCTACGAAGCCATTGCCAGGTATTTATGGCGACACACCAGGGAAGGGTAGTAGCTTTTCTTTGGCTCGCGGTCAGCGCTGAGTGCGCATTCGAACTATACGGAGGCATGAGCGAAGAAGGTCAGAGACTGCGTGCCAACTATATCCTTAAATGGACAGCGATCCGACGATGCAAAGGATGGGGGGTTCGGAAATACGATATGAATGGATTGTTGAATGACGGGGTAAGTAAGTTCAAGCAAGGGTTTGCCTCGCATGAAAACATGCTAGCTGGGAGTTTCGAGAAACCGCTTTCTATTTGGTATCCGCTTTGGGCGAAAGGACTGCCTGCCGCAAAGAAATTCATTCGGACCCTGAAAAGATAGTGTCATATTTACAACAACAGCCTGTGCTATTTCAAATGTAGGCAACGCTACAGTGAGGGGTTACGTCAGCGTAGAGGTGTCAAAGGCGCCTTCGCGATAGACCGTCAGACTTCCGTCAGGTTCGAACCCCACGATGGATGACGACGGGCGGTGCGAAAGGTTTCCGCCGTCGACGTAAAAATCGATTGAATCTCCGAAATATTCCATCGCCATTTCTATTGCGGTCGAGGTGGGCTGCTTCGGAGCGTTGGCGCTAGTGGTCATGAGTGGTCCGGTTTCGCGAAGTAGTGCTCGCAGATCTTCTATGTCTGGGATGCGAACAGGGAGGCTGTCTCTGTCTTGTTTGAGGTAGTGCGGGACACCGCTGGCATCGAGTACGACGCTTAGCGGTGCCGGCCAGTAAGTGGCAACCTGCGTGATTTGATCCTGGTTAAATCCTAGGTTTATGAAAGATTCTGAAGTCGCGCCGATTAGTGTGCCGGGCGGAGATTCCCGAAATTTGGTACGGTATAGCCTACTGATGGCAGCTTCGTTTGATGCCTGGGCGACCAGCCCGTACACGGTGTCGGTAGGGATGACTCCGACGGCGCCGCTCTTTAGGAGCCTACTTAGCTCGGAATCAGCGAGAGAAGACATCCGTTTAGTCATCGTAGGACTCTTTGCGGTTCCAGGCAGTTTTGGTCATTGGCAGACTCGGAGCTACTTCTAGATGTAAGGGATTAGCTGGCTGGTTCGTCTGTGAGCAGAAATACCCAAGCGCTGCAATCATGGCGGCGTTGTCAGTGCAGAGCTGGATGGGCGCGTAGGTAACATCAATCGGGAGTTTGTCGGCGAGTTGACGTCGCAGGTCGCGATTGGCGGCCACGCCTCCGGCAATGACGACCGATTTCGGACGGTACGCTTCAAAGGCAAGTTGAGTCTTATCCGTAAGTGTCTTATTGGCGACATATTGGAAACTCGCCGCGAAATCTTGCCGCTGCCTGTCGTTTAAGAGCCCTGCAAGCTCGAAAGAGGGAAAAGTAATGTCAACACCCACTTCGCGCTGTACCGCCCTTAAAACGGCGGTTTTTAGGCCGGAGAAGCTAAAATCGTAGTCATTTTTCAGTCTAGCTTGTGGTAACGCGTACCTTTTGGGGTTACCTTGCTCGGCAGCCGTAGCTATCGAGGGACCTCCGGGGTAGGGGAGACCAATGATTTTTGCGACTTTATCATAGGCTTCTCCGACTGCATCGTCCTGGGTTTTCCCGATAAGCTCATAGTCGCCATGGTTTTTGAAAAGTACCAGCTGGGTATGTCCCCCCGATACGATGAGGGCGAGCAGAGGGAACTCCGGCTGTTTCCTGGGTAGCTCGAGATGTGATCCTGGTGTGTTCTGTTCGGTAATAAAGCTCGCGTAAACGTGAGCTTCTACATGATGAATAGGATAGAGCGGCTTATTCTTGGTGAGGGCGAGCGTTCGTGCGGCAAGGGCACCGACGAGAAGCGACCCGATGAGTCCCGGGCCGTACGTGACAGCAATCGCGTCGATCTCCTCCCAATCTAGTTTGGCGTCGCGCAGCGCCTGGCGTATTACTGGGTTGATAACTTCAAGATGGCTTCTGGCTGCCACTTCGGGAACGACACCTCCGTACTGGGCGTGAATGTCGATTTGCGATGCGACGACATTGCTAAGTAGCCGCTTGCCGTCTTCTACGACGGCCGCAGCGGTTTCGTCGCAGCTAGTCTCGATTCCAAGTATTTTCACTGGAGTTAGTATACCATCCACAACCACTGATGTAATCAGGGGCTCTGGAAGGCAGGACAGAGGGTAGAGTAGGGGGCGCCGGCGGCATCGCACGCCGCCGGTGGGTGCCACTAGACTGACGGGAAGAGGCGGCGCCATTCATCGTC
>CAZKUV010000036.1:0-1601 GCA_964556075.1 uncultured Candidatus Saccharibacteria bacterium
TTTTATTGGTGTAATTGTAATATCATCTCGATCGGTATATACGTTCGGAGCAACGTCTCCGACTATGACGCCGCTTTCACTAGTAGTACCGGCATCCACAAGTACCACACCGGGTGGGAGTAAATCGCCAGTTATCAAACGAGGAACGCCGGTTGCACTCACGATCACATCGCTGTGTTGTGTTACTGGAGCTAGAGGGCCGCTGTTCTCATCCATAACGGTCACGTCAAATCCATTTCCTCGCCATAGCTTAGCTAGCGGGGCGCCGACTAGCCGACCATGACCAATAATAGTCAGCTTTTTGCCGGATAGTTCTATGCCGTAGCCAGCAAGCAGCCAGTCGATTGCCTCGGCAGTCGCACTGACGTATACCGCATTGGTTCCGAGGCCATCTACGTCCTTTTCGGGGGCAATTTCATTAACTATTTCATCCGTCAAATCAGGAGTTTTTAGAGGCAATTGCACGATAATACCATGTACGCTTTCGTCAGCATTAAGTCGCCTAATCGCTGTAATCATATCCGATTCATCAAGTGTTTCTACTTGAATGTCTATTAATATATCTTCCCCATAGCGGCGCTTCATTCTTATATACGCGTCAATCACTGAGGTTGCAGAAGTACTCTTAATAATCGCGAGTTTCGGCTGCACCCGCTCACTTTGTCTAAGTCTGCGCACCTGCTTGGCTTGACGTTCTTTGATGAAATCGGCTAATTCCGCGCCGTTTAAGAGTTTTGGCATACCTTTCATTTTACAACACTTCACAAGAACTACTCTTATAGATGAAAAAGGAGTATCATAATAGTAGAAACAGGAGGATGAATATATGAGTGAAGAAAATCTTGACGAAGAAGAAGCGCTCAAAACTATTCAAGAGCTCCTTGAAGAACACAGTGATTTCGATACGTCCACCGACGATCTAGACGAACCGTAACGAGGGGCTCCTTAGCCTTTTCGAATACATTGGAAGTCTGCGGAAATTTGCCGCGGGCTTTTTGTTTGTAATGTATTTCACTGACCCTATTAAGGTTAGGTTGTTAACTATGGAGACAATCATTACAAAAGGAGTGCCGATGGACTTAGCTCCACCAGATGTTAATTCACAAAATTCAGAGTTGTACCGATCAGTGCTGAACACTATTAATGATGCGGGGGTTCCCTACTTAATTGGAGGCGGTCTCGCATTCCAACACTACACCACGTACCCAAGAGCATTTAACGATCTCGATCTATTCTGTAAAGCTGGGGATTATCCGAAAATCCTTAAGGTGCTTGAAAAAAACGATTTTTCTACATCGGTACAAGATGAAAAGTGGCTTGCGAAAGCAAAACTGGACGACGTTCAGATTGATATACTTTTTTCTACCCCGAATAATGTCCAGACAGTTGATGATACATGGTTTACTAATGGTACAGACGGAAAACTCTTCAACGTCAATGTAACGTTTATTGGACGAGAAGAGCTTGTATGGACAAAAATCTATGTCCAAGATGCTAATAAGTATGACGGCCCCGACGTACACCATCTTATACTGAAGCTTGGTGATATTTTAGACTGGAAAGGTCTGCTTGGGCGAATGGAAGCGGATTGGGAAATATTG
>CAZKUV010000036.1:1611-3310 GCA_964556075.1 uncultured Candidatus Saccharibacteria bacterium
TATTGCTTGCCGCGATAATAAATTTCCGTTTTGTTTTTCCCTCAAAACGAACTAAGGTGCCAGGGTGGCTCATGGAGGAACTATTAGAACGACTCCATCGTCAAATAGATATGTCCATTCCAATCGATGAAATATGTCGTGGTCCCTTATTGTCTCGCACCAACTACGCAGCCGCGATACAAGAGGAAGGGTTTATTGTATGACAAGTCAGAAAAAGACTCCCAACATCAGGATTGCCGCAGTCGGTGATATACATTTCGGGGAGAACGATATAGGACGCTATCAAGAACAATTCAAAGATATCTCCGATCACGCAGACGTCTTTGTCATTTGCGGAGATCTGACACAGAATGGATACGCTAAAGAAGCCCAAGTCCTAGCAGACGAACTGAAATACTGTAGAATCCCCGTGCTTGGCGTACTTGGTAATCACGATTTCGACAAAGATGAGGATGGATTAATCAGAGACATCTTACGCCCGGTCATGAAACTGCTCGACGAGGACCCTGTAGTGATAAAACATATTGGCTTTACCGGCACAAAAGGGTTCGGAGGCGGATTTGGCGGGTATTCGCTAGCCGCTTTCGGCGAACCGGCAATGAAAGCTTTCGTCCACGAAGCTGTTGAAGAATCATTAAAATTAGAGAATGAACTTCGTCGCCTTGAAGCGGAAAAAAAGGTAGTGGTGCTGCATTACTCCCCAATTCCCGATACGTTAAAGGGTGAACACCTCGAAATTTATCCGTTTCTTGGATCATCTCGACTCGGTGAATCGATAGATACCTTCGGGGCAGACTTAGTGCTCCATGGCCATGCTCATCACGGAAGCCCAAAAGGGCAAACCAACAAAGGTACACCAGTCTTTAACGTCGCCCTCGCGCAGCTAGAAGATCCGAAAAAACCGTACCTTGTGTTTGATATCTAAGAAAAACATAGGTATCAGTACTATTTACCATATCAAATGATGGTAGCTCGTGATGCTAGCACTGTTGTTCACAGTTCCTGCTACCTATACTGCGGGTTGTAACATGGTTTTGGAATCGAATCGTATTTCAATGAGACAGAAACTGAATAATGCGCGAGAAAATCAAAAAACTCTTCGATTGGTCGAGTTGAACGCCCAATAGATATTTTTGTTTGCGCGTCATGCCATTGAAACTCACCGACTGTCCCCTGCCGCTCTGCTATACTTAGTACATGCAAATCCAAGTGTTACGCAGGAATGCTAGGTCTAAACCGAAGAAGCAACCTCGTAACAAACGTGGACATCGGATTTCTACTCTCAAACGAACTTACTCTCTGTTGACATACACCTTAAAAGTCCAGTTGCCGATGGTTCTAGCCTTGGTAGGGTCGGATTTGCTTATGCGCCAATCGGCCGTTAGCACGAGTATAGTCGTGCTAGTTGTTCTCAGCGTGTTAATCTACATTGCCCAGACAGCCGGTATTAGGCAGGCAATGATAAGCTCGGCACTTGTAGTCGCGTATAACTACTACATCATTGTCGCCTCAGCTCCGGAAGCAGGTTTCACATTCCATACCCTACGAAACGGACTAGTTATATCGGTTGCATTTCCTGGATTAGCTTTTGTGATTGGTCGCCTGAAAGAAAAGAACGACGCGCTACTCCTCGCGGAAACGACCGCCCGGAAAAAAGCAGAAAAGAGCGAGCAAGAGCTCCGATTCGTCGCGGAATCGA
>CAZKUV010000036.1:3320-7153 GCA_964556075.1 uncultured Candidatus Saccharibacteria bacterium
GATGCCGCAGAAAATCTTTACCCTTAAGCCTCACGGTGAGATCGATTATGTGAACCCGCAATGGTCTGAGTATATCGGCAAAGGCGACAGTCAGACAGTGGGCAGATATTGGGAAAAGATGATCCATCCAGAGGATGCCCATGAAAATACGGAACTTTGGCAGCAGTCGCTTGAAACCGGTAAACCGTTCGTGTTCGAACATCGTCTAAAGCGCGGTGACGGAAAGTATATATGGCACATTACCAGAGCGAACGCACTTCGTAATTAACACGGCGAAATAACTGGATGGATTGGTTCTTCGACTGATATCGAAGACATTCGGAAAACGCGACGACTTGAGGCAAGTACCGCTAAACTTATTAAACAACGCACTCAGCTAATGGAACTCAACAACGCAAAGGATGAATTCATATCACTTGCATCACATCAACTCCGAACTCCAGCCACGGGAGTAAAGCAATACATTAATATGGCACTTGATGGTTTCGGTGGACCGGTTCCACAAAAACTGAGGATACTTCTCGAGAAAGCGAACGAGAGCAATGAACGACAGTTATCCGTTATAAACGACCTCTTGCAAGTTGCACAGATGGATGCTGGAAAAGTGGTACTACGTAAGACTGAAGTTGAAGTTGGCAAACTCATTACTGACGTCATTAGGGAACAAAAGTCGAAATTCAACCATCGCAATCAAAATATTACCTTCAGAAATCCAAAAACAAAACTGCGCGTATTGGCAGACGCAACAAAGCTTCGTATGGTAATTGAAAATGTTATCGATAATGCCAGCAAATATACTCCACATGGTAAAAACTTAATGGTCAGCTTAAGTAAATCTCATGGCATGGCTCATATTGCTATCAAGGACGAAGGAGTGGGTATCTCCCCAGGCGATATAAATAAAATCTTTAATAAATTTGTCCGCCTAGATAATCCAATGTCTACAGAGGTAGGCGGGACCGGTCTTGGACTGTATTGGGTTCAAAAGGTCGTCGAATTGCATAATGGCAGTATTTCAGTTGATTCGACAGTAGACAAAGGGTCGACGTTTTTGATATCACTGCCCCTATCTTGATTCGACTATAAGTCTAATACTTATACGAGATACCAGGAAGCTTTATCCAAGGATCGATATAAACTCTCCCCTCTTGCTCTGCTTCTTCGACCAGCGGTGTGAGATGTATTGGAGCAAATTGCCTCTCTAAATCCTCTAGGCGATCATCAGCGTCCGCTCGAATTCCTCTCATCGCGTGACCAATCGCTACATGAGTCAGCCCTCTTTCCATACGTAGCCGCTTCAACGATTCCTTTCCCTGCCTAATATCATCATCAAGGCTTTCCATGCGGTTTATGAAATACCATCCAAACAGCGTATCAGACCCAATCAATGTCGATGTATTCGACTGGTCGATTCGATAGCAAACCGAGCCCGGTGTATGCCATGGCGTGTGAATCGCTCTAATTGCTATCTCGCCAAGCTTTAAACAAAATCCATCTTCCACTTCACCCCCGACTGTCATCGGTTCTGCCTTTTCGCCGTAATAAACGGCTTCTGTTCGTGTGCTGTCTCCACTTTCAACGGCTTGCTTGTCCTTCGTTGACACAAGCAATAGTGCGTCTGACTCATGTGATAACATCGAGAATCCAGATACATGGTCAAAGTCGCAGTGCGTGGCAAGAACTAATTTTATGTCTTCAACTGATACGTTATATTCAACTAGCCTTTGTTTTAAAAGGCTATACCCGAGCTTACTCCCACATTCAATCAACACTGGGTAGTCACCAGTAACCAGAAAAGTGTTAGCATCGATCGGATGGGTTAATCCTTCTCCGCCCACCTGATGCAGCTTCCCAAGTGATAAAATCTGCTGGGAATCAGTATGCCTCATATCTACGTTATACAATCAAAGAAGTTTTGAGGCAATGATTGAACGAGACCAAAGCATTAGTTCTAGTCCAGGAAAAATAGCAGAAGGGATATATATCAAAGTCCACTAACCGTTAGTCCACGCGTTCCACGTGCCACCTGACGTGAATCCGTAATGATACTCATATCCATCTTCGGTTGTTGGAATGCCCGTATTTGGGCAAACATTTGTATTTGAAGTGTATGTGTTATTTGGATAATCTTTGAAGCCGCCGTCATAATAGGCGATAATTTTTCCAGAAATACTTCTCGCAGATACTGAGAATCTCGCGTTGGGACCAGATGGAATAACGCAATAATATAGATTATACGTCGTAGTATTATAGGCAGATTTATTTACTGCATATTTAATCCCTCCTGGGAATGTTGTGGATGATCCTCCACTTGGATATTCACCGTTAATCGCATGGTACTCCATAACTTTGGCGGCTATATTTCTAATGTCAGTCTGTACCGCGGAGTCATTTGCACGGTTCTGGATACCCGCGAAAGCCACCACGCTAATCGCAGCGAGAATTGCGATAACGACTATGACTATTAATAGCTCAACAATAGTAAAACCGCTTAAGGTTTTTCGCATGATTCCAGTGTATCACATTCCGTTTGATTGTTCAGGAAAAGGGGTGACAACGTAAAAAATTATTATCGAAATTACTCGATATACAATCAGCTTTGTACCGAGTGGGCAAAAATATATACTTCGTTAAGAAGTAAAGATTTCGGAACCGTAACGAGAAGCTACAAAGTAGCGCTAAATTATGCAGGCTTTTTTTCGATCAAGTAGGTAGCTATGTACTTGATTTTTGCATCTATACTATGACCGGTGAATGTACATATATGACAAAAAGCAACTTCACTGCCGTCCTTATATCGCATATAACCTTCGGCCGCACACTTATTTCCGTGACTAAGAATGTTACGAACAGTCATCTGTTTGATTCCTCTTGATGCGTTATCTTTGGCTAAGGTCTGTATGACGACCTGCTTTTCGGTAATACAGAGATCGCCAACCAATTCCAAAATGACGTTCTCAGCAAGCATATCCTCGGCGATAGTTAGATTCGAAGTTGCGATTGCGATAAGAAAGTCCCGGACAAACTCCTTTTTGGGAGCATTATTACAATGCTCCTCAATAGATATTGCTACCATAAGACCATCATAGCACAACTAATTTCATAGTCACATTCGATGGCAGCCTGATAGTGGAACCCTTTGTGACTAGCTATTACACGAAGTGCAAGGTGTACTGGGGGAGCGTGTTTTCCTGTTAGCAATAATAATTAAATCCTAACACCCGATAGAATAGGTCTATCCGAACAGTAATTAAGCTCATCAATACCCATACACGGGATTGATACATGCCGGATGCAGCTGCCGTTGCTTTCCTTAGATTTTAAATATGAAATCCTCTCGAAACGAGAGGATTTAGCATGCAATAAGTTGGGATAGTCTACGTAGAGCTTGCCGCAATTATATCGCAGACAAACATTGACCTAAATATTTCAACAATCAAGGGTTACTATTAAACTCCCAAGCTTCTCGCATAATTGGCCAGAATTCATTCGGCTCAACCTTCGTGAGTGATACATTTAAGCCTACAAAGTGTCGTCCTCGTCGCCATACGGTCTTATATTTGTCAGGATTAGCTTCCGCCAATGCTTCCGAATAAGTCTGAGTAAGTGAAAATATGGCTACTTCTTTTAGAACAGTAACGCAGCCCTTACCGGTTACTTTACTGGTTGGTAAGCGGAAACGTAGATTTTTCGGTTACTCCTTCCAACTTTAGTGCAAAGTTTCGAATATCTTCCAAGGTGGTCATAACTGAATTATAAAATAAAAAGCTCCCCATGATGGAGGAGATTAAATTGTAAGCGATATGGAGGGCCAGGAGAGACTCGAACTCTCG
>CAZKUV010000037.1:0-6792 GCA_964556075.1 uncultured Candidatus Saccharibacteria bacterium
ACGACGGCATTTTCCATTTCCCTAGTTGCCAATCAGGCATGTCGGGCATATCAGGCATGTTAGGCATATCGAAGTTTTCAGAAGTGGACGAAACGAGATCGGCGGTTTGAGAAACGGCTATCTCCCCTCCTTCAACGACACTTCCAAGGAAGTCTCCTGCCCTGTCGGCAAAGGCGTCTGACGCTCCTCCGGCGACACCAGCGGCATACATGACCGCTCTAACACCGAGACCAACACGAAGCTTGCGCTGTCGCTGCTTGCTACTTTCAACATTTCTATTCGTCAACTCATTAATAGCCCATTGGACGCCTTCTTCTATATTAGCCGGCATCCCTTGACTCCTCAACAGCCCTTCAAGCGTATCAATATCAAGTGGGTCGCCCCCCTCTTTGAGACTCCTATCCTGTCCAAGGGTGTTTTCTATCATGGCTTGTTTTTGAGCATACAGCTTGTATCCAGCTAACGCGGCGGAGGCTGCTCCGATTGCGACACCACCGGCGCCTAACGTAGCCATCGTGAACCCGACCCCGGCACCAATCATAGTATTCCTAATGATAGGAACACCCCATTTTTTCAGCTTAGAGTCACCGGCAGGAGATAACCATTTTCCAAATTTCGCGGAAAGTTTCTGAAACTTATTCCGGTTATCTATTTTCTCCTGAAGCGTGTTTTCAGTCGCGGCATCAAGCTCGTTAATCGCCCGTAAAGCTTCTTCGGCAATCTTTCCAAGGGCATCTGGGTCAGAAAAATCGACACCATCCGCATCGAGACGATCCTTCGATGCTTGAATCTGTTTCTCAATAAAGTCACTTGCTATTGGATTCAGCGTATTAAAACTACCGTTAAAGAGGCTTGTTTCCCCCTTAATCTTACTTTCAGCCAGCCGTTCGCGGGCTTCGTCTAAATCTGCAGCCGGGGTATGTGCCGGTCTACGAAATATATCGGGTCGTCTCATAGTGGTGGTTCCTTATCGTAGCGCTGTTTTTTGTTTTATATTTTGTAATGACTGAAATATAGCACAATTTTGTAAAAAAGTCAATACGCTCATGATTTGACAGGAGATGCTTAGGGTAAATTAGAGTCCTAGCTCGGTATCCATGTGCCGCTTGAAATCCTGATTCCATTGCCCGATTCCAGCAGACGCGATACCGACCTCACCATCTGGCAATATGTACTGATCAAGTCCTTCGATATATATATCTCCACCATATGACTCGTATATACCGGCGGCAGCCTCCGGACTGAGCACGATATTATGTTGTGCGGCGTACTCAATAATTTCGTTCGTGATGCTACTGCCATATTCTACTCGTACGGCAGTATCTGCGGTCTCCTTTACAATATCTATAACTCGCTGCTGAACTCGCGTGTCATCAGCGGCACTCTCCTGGTCTGTCGATTTACGAGGAGCTTCAGATGCTTTATTGCTATCGGCAGAAGAAACGGTAACCTCATCGACTCGAATTGGTTCCTGAGGCTCAATAAACGGAAGATCTTCGGGTTCTTCGACTGGTATTGGTGTCGCGACAATCGGCGTACTCTCAACAGGAGTAGCGACTGTCCGAACAGGGGTACTCTCAGGTGGCGTTACAATCGGTTCGCTCGTCACTTCAACAGGAGGAGTAGCCAGGTGCGCTTCGGTACTTTCTATGGTCCCCGTCTCGGCTACGGTAGCCTCATCCGCGATTTCAAGCTGCCACTCGGGAGTTGCCGCTGGAGTGCCGATTTCCAATTCCAGCGTCGGAGTCGATCCGATTGGTCCCCCGCCATACGAATTATCAGAGACATCAGGACTCATCGACTTGTCACCTTCAGATGACACAAGTGTTGCGAGTAAGAGAGCTGACCCGCCCAGGACGGCGACGACTGTCTTTTTCCAGCTTCGCTTCGATTCCTTTTCAGTGCGCGTCAATCGAGCAAACAACGTAGGCTCTTCGTCGTCAGCTAACGAAGCTTCAGAAACAGTTTCCGCTCCGCGTTCTCGACGAGATATACCAAACGGACCGAGTCCAATAGCTCCTAGTCTCTGACGAATCCTTCCCCATCGACTACCGTCTTTATCCCGCCTATCAGACGACTCTTGTCGACCGAACAGCCTTCGTTTTTCGCCAACGACTAGATCGACTGCCTCAAGCGCGACTTCTCGATCAGAAAACGGCTCATCGAGATGATCATGATGCAACTGCCACACCATACCTTGGGCATCTTCGGCGCTTGCGAGCACCTTCGCCGACCAGTCTTCGGCTTTCACGCGTCGAGATTTTCGTTTCTCCAGAGTGTCAATAGTAAGCTGGTATGCCAGACGTCCTTCGATTGACAACGCGTCGACTGAATCAATGTCATCGAGGTTTCCGCCGTGGACATCACGAAGAATTTTTTTATAGCCGTCCCTAAACTCTTCCCGGGCGGCATCGCGCTGTTCTTTCGTCTTAGCTGAAGCCAGCGCGCTGGTATACCTGTCCCAGTTCTCCCGGGATTCATCGTCTAATAGCGCTTGTAGTTCCCTGTCAACGAAAATACCAAGCGTTTCTCCCGAACCCTGACTATCGACCTCTAGAGGAATAATCCCCGTATCGCCCCATAGCTCTGCCCGCCTTTGAGGCCGAGGGTGGGATGACATCGGTTCTGCCTCGCTTTCGGTGTCTTGGCCGCTCCGAATCAGTTCGGCGTGCGCCCTAATCATCGCAAGTTCATGACGAGAAAGAAATTTGCCATCCGGACGATGGAAGGTAGTCCCGTTCTTGCCCACTTTAACCAAATCGCGAATATCTTCGAAACGATCGACTGTATTTGATGGAGTGGTACGCGGTTCTCTGTTCATAAATGTGACATACACCAAAAGGGCTTAACCATTATATAGTCTATATAATACCATAATGTTGGAGCATTTGTCAATTCGTGACCGTAGTACGTTGAAGATAGAGCGCTAAGAGAGCTTGCGCTTGACTAGTTCCCGAGTAAAGAATTCTAATACGTCTCCTTCTTCGAGGAGTAGTTTCTTCTCGGTCTTTAGACTCAGGCCGCACATCTCACCGGCAAACACTTCCTTTGCCTCCTGCTGCTGACGCTGGACTTTCTCGACTTCAACCTCTGCAATTTGTTCTCCGTCTCGGAGCACTCGAGCACGCACACCAGGCTCCACCTTCCCTTTGGTAACCTCACCCCCGGCAATAATCTGCTCTTTCATCGTTCGGAATACACCTTTGACGTGCAGCTTACCGACCTCAGTTTCAACGACTTCTGGAGCAAGCAGATTCTCAAGGTGCGAACGAACATCATCGATGAGCTCGTAGATGATGCTGTAGAGCTGCACTTCGACTTTGTCTCTTGCGGCAAGTCGCTTCACCGCAGGAGGGAGCTCGACATTAAACCCATAGATAATCGCACCGACATCATCCGCCATACGGATATCGCTTTCAGAAATATTACCAACGCCGCTCGCTACGATTCTCAGACGCACCTCGCCGCCGGTGTCTATCAGCTTGAGGCTATCGACAACTGATGTCAGCGAACCCTGTACGTCGGCCTTTACGATGACGTTGAATTCTTGGGTTGTCTGTTCCTGATTTATCATCGCGAGCAAATCTGCTCCCGTTACGTTAGCAACTGCCATCTGCTTTTCTTTTTCAGCACGGTTTTCAGCCGCCTTCTGGCGAGCCGTGCGCTCATTCTTGCACAAACTGAATCTGTCGCCGAACTGCGGCACTTCTTTAAACCCAGTCACAATGACAGGAGTTGACGGACCAGCCTTCTTCATCGCGCGTCCGGTAAAATCTTGCATGGTTCGCACCTTGCCGTACGTAGTGCCTGCGACCATAAACTGTCCTGGCTTAAGCGTTCCTTGCTCGACAAGCAATCTGACTACTGGGCCTCTGCCGGTCTCCATGCGCGCCTCGATGACGATTCCTTCTGCAGGAACATCGACATCAGCTCTAAGATCTTCGAGATCAGCCACGAGCAGTACTGTCTCAATCAGGGTTTCAATGCCCTGACCGGTCTTCGCGCTCACCTCTACCATCGGAACATCTCCGCCCCACCCTCTCGCGTCTGCGACGACACCTTGCTCGGCGAGCTGTCCCATCACCATGCCAGGGTTGGCGGTATCTTTATCTATCTTGTTCAACGCGACGACGATTTTCGCATTGGCCGTCCGCGCGAAGCGGATAGCCTCAATCGTTTGCGGCTTCACGCCGTCATCGGCCGCCACGACAATAATCACGACATCGGTCAGTGTCGCGCCGTGCTGTCTCAGGGCTGCGAACGCTTCGTGACCCGGAGTGTCGAGTAGCGTTACGGTTCGACCGTTATGAACGGTTTGGTACGCGCTGATATGCTGCGTAATACCGCCCGCTTCTCCCTCGGCGACTTTCTGTCCGAGAATGGCGTCGAGCAAGCTCGTTTTTCCGTGGTCAACATGACCCATGACAGCCACGATTGGCGGGCGGGCGGGCGCGTCTTCGGATACCGTTCGAGTCGGCTGATCAATATCTGTCGTAACGGCTTTTCGCTGGAGTTCGACATTGAGCCCGAGCTCCTCGACCATAATTTGAGCGGTTTCAAAATCGATGCGCTGGTTAATAGTGGCTACGATGCCATTCTTGAAAAGTTCACCTACCAATGTCGCTACGGGCAAATGGAGAACTTCAGCCAGTTCACCGACGGTTACTGAGTCAGCGATGACTACTATTTTCTTGTCATCCATCGGCATATTCCTTTCTGCCCTGTAGGCGTGTTAATTGATGGTGTTCGATAGGCTATTTCTTGCCGTCAGCTAGGCTAAGCGAAATCTTACGGTTTTCTTTGTCGACTTCAAGCACCTTGAAAGTCTTGCGTTCGTTAAGAGTGAAGACCTTTTCAGGGTCAGCGCCACCACTGCCAAGTTCGCTCACGTGCACAAGAGCTTCGACGCTTGGGCTGAGCTGTACGAATGCACCGAATGGCGTGATTCGAGTAACGGTACCTTCGACAACATCGCCAGAATTGAACTGTGCTACCTCACTAATCCATGGATCCTCGGTAAGCTGCTTCATGCTGAGGCTGAGTCGGTCCTTATCGATAGCGATAATCTTAGCTTCGACGGTTTGACCAACCTTGACGTAATCCGCCGGATTATTGACGCGCTCCCAACTAATTTCTGAAATATGGATAAGTCCTTCAATTCCTTCGACGTTAACGAAGATTCCAAAGTCAACCACACCGGTAGCGACTCCAGAAACCGTATCGCCAACCTTCATCTGCTCGAACCTGGCCGCAAGCGTTTCTTTGGCAGCTTCCTTCTCGCTGAAGATTAGCTTGTTGGTCTTGCGGTCGGCATCGAGGATGCACACCTTGAGTTCTTTGCCGACAAGGCTGTTCAGACGATGAAGAATTTCATCCTTGTCGTTACCGCCGACTCGAGGGTAGTGCTCGGCCGAAAGCTGAGATACGGGCAGGAAGCCTCGTACGCCTTCGTATTCGACCAGAAGACCGCCGCGGTTCGCGTCATACGGGGTAACTTCGATGATTTCACCCTGCTCCATCTTGCTAGCGACTTCGTCCCAGCCACGATCCTTCGCAGCCTTCCTAAGGCTTAGTAGCGAGTAGCCATTTTCGAGCTCTGAATCGACAACGCTAGCGGTCACTTCGTCGCCTTCTTTCAGTTGGCGAGAAAAACCGACTTCGCGGCGCGGAACGTATCCAACACCTCGAGCGCCAAGATCAATCAGCACTTCATGCTTCCTGACCGACAAGACCGTACCGGTAACGGTTTCACCCGCTATTAGTTCTTTAACATCTGCTCCCGCGCTAGCGAGCAAGTCATCCATTGTGATTGCGGCTTTTGTTGCCATAGTTTCTTTAGCGAAACAAGAGGTTCCGCTATTACTCCTTTATTAGTTACTATTATTTCCCTGAGGCGCACCTAAGAGCGTCTCGTAGATCATCTATTATTGTACTCTTTTTGGTCAGATAAGTCAAAGAGATGTACGTAGAGAGCGCGAGCGGTGATATACCACGACCAGCGCAGCCAATCCGCCAAGCATCAGAGCGCTCATAAAGCCGCTAGCAATACCGGTCTGAGGGAGCGTCCCTGGCGCGTCAGCGGTACCATCATCGCCGCCCTGATACCCTGTTACTGGAATATTGGTTTCTTTTGCCGTGTCATCATTCTGTTCTTGCTGCTGCGGCTCGGTGGTTTCGTTCGCCGAAGGCTGTTCAGTCTGCCCATTGGTTTCCTGCTGCGATGGCTGCTCGGTATCTTCTTCGGACGGAGGTACTACTTCGAATCCATCGGTTGGGTTCTCGTTCGAACGATCGGACTCATCGCCGCTTTCTTGCTCAACCGCCACTTCGGTTTCCTGACCGTCAGACAACAGCACATTTCGCACAACATACGTCCCGCCAATCAACAAAAATACGAGCACACCGCCCACAATCAAGAATCCTACAATCGAACCTCTCTGACTTGCTCGCATCATGTCAATTACCTCTCGTTTAATAGCTTTACTATACTGTATTTTATGACTCAGCGCAACTGATAGAGAAGTTATTACTATCAATCAGTTATCCTCTCCGTTTATGTGCTACACTACTGGTATGTTAGTAGCTATCGATACCGGCGGCACCAAGACTCTGGTTGCCGGCTTTGACAAAGAGGGTAACCGGGGCAAGACTATCCGATTCGAGACACCGACCGACGTCAACGAATACGTATCTCAATTGAGATCGACCCTTGAAGAACATTTCGGCGATGAACAAGTCGAAATCATCTGCTTGGCGCTCCCTGGACTTATCAAAGGACAAACCGCTCAGTGG
>CAZKUV010000038.1:0-6778 GCA_964556075.1 uncultured Candidatus Saccharibacteria bacterium
GCGGGGACTATCTCATCATTCAACAGAATAATGACACTACCGATTTTAGTACGATTACAAAATATAATGTTTGCTCATCTACTGTTACCTACACAATGAGAGTTGTAATTGCAACTCAGTACATGAGTAGTGATACTTTAGTAAATGCCAGAAAAATGGCTAAAGATCTCGATTCTCATCTAAAAGAATTTTCAGAAGGATGTGCCGACATTATTACAGAAATAAGCGAATCTGCTATTCAAGTTACCTCTTTTGCATCTACCGGTGTGGATTGTAATAAATATGCGGCAAAATTTGGTTGGCCAAAGAATAACTCGAATCAGCTGTTTACAGTAATCACAGATCCGAGTGTTTCAAGTTCCGGGGCAGTAGGTAGCAGCTATATGGGTTGCATGTGGGCAGAGGCTGGCAAGGGACACGAGTGGGTCACTCGACATGAACTACTTCACTATTTCGAAAATCGAATGAGTTCAGCTGGACTACAAAAACAGTTGCCTAATGGATGTGGTATTTCGGCAGTACATTGCTCAACACACTATGGATACAAAGCAGATAGCTCTCAATGGTTCGATGACTTCTACAGCGGAAAAGTGGCGGGCAGCCTAGGCATACGTCCTCAAGACTGGAATTTGATTCGCTAAGCGAATGAAATTGTTTGGCATTAAGGTTCAGTAATTAAGTCATTGTCAAACAACTGATGTCGACACTGCATATGATTGGTTAAGTATACTTCTAATCTATCGTAGCTTTCGATATATTCGTGACTGTTTTTCATGTATAAAAGAAAATGAGCCACATTACGGCGTGGCTCAGACCGGAGAGGCAGCTTTAGCTACCGATTGATCCAGTGGAAGGCAATCTACGTCTACGATCAAGTATTGCCGTATAACGTTTCCTACGTCCCCACCGTCGATCACGGTAGATTGATAGCTCATGAACGTGTGGATGTCTGCCCGTTTGATCGCCTCTCAGGGCTCTCTGCTCGTAACACACATCACAAACGCACGAAATATCGTGCTCAAGACTTGGGGACTCGTCGCGCCAAACCATCGGATGTCTCCTGAATTGTTCTGCCCTAGGTTAGGGACACTAATAATAAATCGGTTGCTCCCGATTAGTTTCTATTATAGCAAAATTAGATTGTAGTTGATATTGAGTTGTTTAGTATATTTCAACAGATTTATACCGAAATACTTTGCGCTCACAATTTTGTGAAATTTGCTTCTTTAAATCAACCTAGAAGTGCTTTAGTTTATTATCCTCTACAAGTTGCCGGTATAATGTATATTGCGCTTATGTTCAGAAGAATTTCGGGATTGAAGACTATAATCAGGTTAATTAACCATTTTTATAAGGGTTTTGGAAGAACTATATCTGTGTTGGGTGTAATTGTCATCATTGGAATAGTGTATAACGCTCAACATGACATCAACATTCCATTGTCTGCCTACGATCCAATTCTTGAAGTTATCGCTAAAGGAGAAAGCAATAGTAATTATAATGCCTATTTTGGGCATCCAGATAATAATACAATCCACTTTACGGACATGACGATCGGTGAAGTTTTAAATTGGCAGGCAGAATACATCCGCCAAGGAAATATCAGCAGTGCAGTAGGAAAATATCAAATTGTGAGAGACACACTGCAGCATTTAATTATGCTCTTGGATGAGGATTTGAATGATAAGTTTGACGAACAAATGCAGGACAGACTTGCGATAAGTCTTCTTGAAAAGAGAGGGTCAATAAAATTTGCAAGCGGTGAGTTGAGTCATATTGATTTTGCTAACAATATCTCAATGGAATGGGCAGCATTACCGAAGATGACAGGAGATAACCCTGAGGCTAGCTACTACTCACATGACGGAGTTAACAAATCAACGATTGAAATTGATGACGTTATGCATGCCCTTAGCGAGTTTAAAAGATTTTCAAGATATAAGGTGTCATGAGTACACTCTCAAAACAGCAAGCTCGACACATTCTAATTCGGAAACTTAAAGCTCTCTCCGGCCATCAGTATAATACATACTCAAGTCTTTCTTTTAATAATCTTGTTACGACTCTTCGAGATTTGCAAAACCAAAGACTCTTAAGAAATGTGTTGATATACATCGCTCAGAAACAGTGGCGAGAGGTAGATGTGAGCAACTTACAATATATATTTACTGAAACATCGTTTGATTCGGTATCATTTATCCCTTATGCAATGTTCCCTAACGGTAAGTATGACGTAGTCATTGCTCCATTGTTCGGGTTTAATAGTGAGGGATACCGACTTGGTCATGGTGGAGGCTGGTACGATCAACTGTTCTCCGATCAGGAAGGTGCTATCAAGATAGGAGTCGGTTTTGAATGTAACCATATTGCTTTCGACCACGAAAATCATGACATTCCTATGGATCTAATAGTCACCGAATTGAACTGTATATCTATCAACCGCTGAATGCATGATTCGTACATCCATTACATTCGATCCGATGCTATGCTAGCTAGGCTACTTGGTCCAATAAGATATGAAGGGTATGTAAAAGTTATTATTATATTTCGGTGGTGTTTCCGTCAAACTCCTCCTCGTTTGACATTGCTTCTTCTCTAGTTGTTCTTACAATTCCATCTTTATGATGAGGTGGCATGTAAATCGTGTACAGCTTCAGACGGTCTGAATCCGATAGGTTTATGACATTGTGTCTGGCACCCGCCGGAACTATGATTGCGGAACCATCTTCGACGATATACTCATTATCATCAATAATGACCTTTCCTTTTCCAAATTCAAAGCGAAAGAATTGATCATTGTCATTATGTATTTCACTGCCAATTTCTTCGCTAGGTTCAAGCGACATCAATACTAGTTGGCAATGCTTGCTTGTATATAGTACATGCCTGAAGTTTGTATTTTCTATAGTCTGTTTTTCGATATTGCCAAAAAAACCTTTCATTTAGTCCTCCTTTAATTTTTTCATTTGATCTCGAAAATTTGTCTTAGCTTGTTCAATTCGATCTTCAGTCCAATATTTTGTAGGGGAACGCTCTTCATCTGGAATTGTGTCCATCTTATATCTCCACATGATTTCACCATCTTTGACAAAACTTATGTCAGGAGTTCTTATACGATAGGAACCACCCTCATCCTTTTCTAGGTACGGTGATAGAAATCGAACAAGTGCTTGGTACGAAGATGGATCATCGTTATTCAGTTTTCTGATATCAAGATAATAGATGCTGACCTTCTCTTCTTCCGCCACCTCATTCAATATCGGAGTCGCCCTTTGACACCAAGGGCATTCTTTGAAACCGAGAAAGACTATCCCTGTGCCTTTTTCAAATCTCTCCATGATTTGATCGTACGATTGCCGAATATACCGGTTCTGCTCTGGAACATTTGGGTATTCTTCATGCATTAATTTTTGGTCTTCTTTTGAAACTGGAATATCCAACGGCCCAGTATTATATCGTTGTTCATAATCTCCAGGTCCAAAGCTTTGGGCTGCAAACACAACAACAAAGGCGATAGTTGCGAGATAGATGAGTGTTTTTTTATTCAGCATATGGCTCCTTTATTGTTCATTTCTGATTTCGCTAAATTTAGATTCCATTGTTGGGTTATTTCTTGTCAGTTTTTTAATTGTCAGGTCCTGAGCCTTGTTATTTGCAATTCGGAGATTGTTTTCACTCGACAGCAGAGCCTGTTTCGTTTTTTCTAATTGTTTTATTGTTTTATCTATTCCGTCGATTGCCTCTTTAAATCTTCGCCCTGCGAGCTCATAATTTCTGCCAAAAGATTGCTTAAAATCTTCCATGCTTTTTTCAAAATTGGTTACATCAATATTTTGAGCTTGCAGGGCAACCAGTTGACGCTTTGCTTCAAGCGATTTCAAATTCGCATTTTTCAATAGAGTTAGTAGTGGAAGAAAGAATTGCGGTCGAATGACGAACATTTTTTCGTATTTATAAGATAGATCTACTATCCCTCGATTATATAAATCATTCTCGGCTTCGAGTAGAGTCACTAAAACAGCGTACTCGCAACCCTTTTTCTTGCGGTCGGAGTCGAGTTTCTTTAAGTGACTCTCTACAGTTTGCTTATTCTCCGACGCACTTTGCTCGTCTTTCATTTCGAACATGATACTTATAAATTCAATACCCTGTGGCGAATCGTAGTCACGATAAATAAAGTCGCCCTTGGTACCTTCTACGGCGACAGTATCTTTTTCAAAAAAAGCATATGGAAAAAGGCTTGGGCGAACAGAATTAAACTCGTTCTGGCAATGCTGCTCAAGCGACTCCCCTACGAGCTTGACTGAAAGCTTCGCTTTCATATCCTTCAGGCGCTCTATGGTGTCTTCTCGGTCTTTTATCTGTGTCTCGTATTTGTCCTTCAACGAAGACTCGAGAAGTCTCATCTCAAAGTTCTTTGCCTCAATATCATTAACTAGCTGATCACGCTGTCTCTCTAATTCAGCAACTGCCTTAGTGATATCAAGTTGCTTCTCGGTTTTTGCCATCTCTAGTTGCGCGCGCAAGTCGGCAATTTCTGCATCACGCTTAGCTAGATCTGCCTGAGTAGCGTTCTTAACTGTCGCCTCTATAAGTGTTGCGGTGGATTCTTTTTCTTTTTCAAGAATCTGGATTTTCTCTGAGAGTTTCTGTTCAACAAGTTTAATCTCTAGCATTTTTTCTCTAGAGACAGACTCTTTAACTTTCTCTATTTCTTTCTCGAGTGTTTCCTGACGAATGCTATTGACGATAAGTTCAATACTCGAGCGGTCTATATCGGTTTCGTGGAGTGAACTGAGATTTATTATGTCACCCTTAGTGGCATCCTCCTGAAGCACTAATGTGTGCTCGTCTTGTATGGCAACCCTTACCGCCCTCATAATTAACTCTACTATAGCATGTTAAAGGGAATTATCTCTAGAGCAGCATTTCGATAAGCAAAGTTGCGAGGCCAAAATAGATGGCCATACTTATTACATCACATACAGTAGTGATTAGAGGTCCTGATGCTACCGCTGGGTCCGCACCAAACTTGCGAACCAATAATGGGACAAACGTACCCGTTAGAGTACCGATAAAAATTGATGCCGCAAGCGCAGTACCAGCCACAACACCAATATATAGCTCTTGCTTCCAGGCGACTATAATTCCAGCAAGTACAATTCCGCAGACTAAACTCGTTGTAAGTGCTGTAATTGATTCCTTTAAGAAATATCTTCGTAACGATAATCTATTAAGTTTTCCCGTAGCTATACCTCTTACCATTATTGCGAGTGATTGTGTGCCGCTATTTCCAGTCGTGCCGGCAATGACTGGAATAAATGCCCCCAAGATTGCAACTTTTGCGAGCGTACTCTCAAACTGCCCAATTAGAGTAGCGGTCATCATACCTAAAAATAATAAGAGGATTAACCAAGGCAGCCTTTTTCCTGCGCTTAACAGCGCACCGTCAGTCAATTCGACATCGGAGACTGCTGCTAAATGGCTGTAGCTGCTCGCAGCTACGCGATCAATGAGGTCAACGACGTCATCAACGGTAATTACTCCTACGAGATGACCTTCATAATCTACGACAGGCAGAGCCAGAAAATTATAGTCCCGCAGCATTCTGGCAGCCTCAATTTTATCGGACATGGCTTGTATTGATAAGACTCGGTCACGCCCAAGTTTGGATACAGGTGTCGACTTATTTGCCAATACAAGGTGTTTTAATGAAACTACATTCGAAAGTCGATTATTTTTATCGGTAATATAAACGTAGTAGACTGTTACTGCTTTAGAAGCTTGTTCCTTAATAATTTCAAGTGCTTCTCCAGCGGTAACTTCCTCTCCAATAGCGACTAATTCAGACGTCATTATACTTCCGGCAGTATTATCACCATAGTGCATTAGCATGCCTATCTTATCTGCATGCGCAGGTTTCATAAGGGCAAGTAGCTTGCTTCGCTTTTCTGCCGGTAATAACTTAAGAGTATCGACGGCATTATCAAGATACATACCGGCTAAGATGTCGGCAGCAAGCTCATCAGCCATTTCGTCCAAAAAGGTTGGACGTCGCTTAGGTTTAATGCTCTCAAAAAGACGGGCGAGTTCTTTTGGAGTTAAGTAGTTGTAATACTGGGTTCTTGCCCTGCGATCGAGCGCAAAAAGATATTTTGCACGATCGTGGTTATGTAATTTCAGGAATGATTTTCTGAATGCTTCTTGATCGTCAAGACTCGCTATTGTTGTAAGCTTTCTGAACAGCTTTTGAAAACGATACTTGATTTGCTCCATGTTACTTACTATACACCGTATAGAACGAGTTTCATTCAAGAATTAAATCACTCTGTACGAAATTATATCTCATGTAACAACGTAGTATGTGTAGTATTGCGCAAATAGTTCTATGATTAAAATTATGACGGCTCTCATCTGCCACTTCTTGAATCGTCGGTAAGCTCTTTACTAAAAGTTGAACATTTCTTTCTTCCATGCAGCATCTTAATGACGGTTTTGCCGGAATTGTTCGTATAAACAGACAGCAACCGCTGATGCTACGTTGAGTGACTCAACTACGGTGGATTCAGCTTGAGGAATTGTTAATGTTTCTTTGCATATCGATACTAGTTCAGGGGAAATGCCCTGCCCTTCATTACCAAATACCCACCCCACATCCTTTTCAAGATGAATGTTAAACAGTGAACTGCTGGTATTTGCAAGTGTTGTGCCGTACACAGGGATTCTTGACCTTTCAATAATATCTAAGAGATTTACACCTTCAAACAGGTTTACTTTG
>CAZKUV010000039.1:0-6738 GCA_964556075.1 uncultured Candidatus Saccharibacteria bacterium
GGTCGGACCAGTCACGAGCACCAGTCCCCGCGGATAATCAGCGAAGGACGAAACTACCGATGGCATACCAAGCTCTGTGACCGATTTAATTTCATTCGGGATTAAACGAAGCGCTGCGGCTAAATTACCGCGCTCGTGAAAGGCGTTAACACGGAAGCGACCAAGGGTTCCGAACGCGAAGCTGAAGTCGAATTCCTTGTCCTTGAGGAGTATCTGCTGCTGTTCGGCATCAAGAATCGCGAAGACAAGTGACTCTACCGCTTGTTCGGTAAGTGCGTCGTACCCTGCAACCGGCATCAGGCTGCCATCGATGCGGAGCATTGGAGGAAGACTGACCTGCAAGTGAAGGTCCGATGCCCTTTTCTTGATGACTTCTTCCAGTAGTACTTCGATTCGTAGCTCTTGATTATTCATTTCCACCCTTCCTACGCTGCATCGTTCGCAACACGGTTTACTTCTTCGATTGTCGTTACGCCTCCGAGAGCCTTGAGATAGCCGTCCTGTCGCATCGTTATCATTCCCTGCTCGATGGCTTTCCTCTGAATCTCCGCGCTGGTTGCTCGCGCCATGACGAGGCTCTGAATCTCCTCCGTCATATCCATCACTTCGTAAAGGCCGGCTCGACCCGCATAGCCTCGCGGCGTATTCGGCGTATCCCTACCTTTAACCAAAGTATAAGCGCTTTGACCTGCTAGAGGCAAGTCTTTGTACCCGAGATCCTCTGATACCTTTGCTACGTCTGCCTTGGTTTTTGGTAAAAGATGACCGACTGTAGAGAGTATGTTCTGGGTTTCAATAGGAGTCGACTGGTAACTGTCGCGCTTCGGCGCGACTCGACGGACAAGCCGCTGCCCGATAATCGTACGGACGGTGCTGGCGATCAAGAATGGTTCGATGCCCATGTCGAGCAGACGCGGTAACACTCCGGCCGCCGAGTTAGTGTGCAGCGTCGAGAACACTAAGTGACCGGTCAGCGCCGCCTGGACAGCGAGGTTGGCGGTTTCGGCGTCGCGAATCTCTCCCACCATCACGATATCGGGGTCCTGTCGCAGAATCGACCGCAGGCCTGACGCGAACGTCAAACCGACTTCGGTGTTGACCTGAATTTGATTGACGCCATCCATCTTGTATTCGACCGGGTCTTCAAGCGTCACGATATTGACCTGGTCGTCCTTAATTTCCTTAATCAGCGCGTAAAGGCTGGTAGACTTTCCCGAACCGGTCGGTCCTGACGTCAAAATCATACCGTTTGGATACCGGATACCTTTACGAATCGTTCTGAGCGCGCGTCCGGCATATCCCATCTGTTCAAGATCAAAAGTATTACCCGACTTATCTAAAAGACGAATCACCACCTGCTCTCCCCACACCACTGGACTGATGGCGATACGAAGGTCAACTTCCTTCCCGGCAACCTTAATCGTGAACTGACCGTCCTGAGGAACGCGGTGCTCGTCGATTTTGAGATTGGATAAAATCTTAATACGACTCACTAACGCGGGCTCGAGTGACTTTGGAAGCTGCATGATTTCTCGTAGCACACCGTCAACTCGGCAACGAATTTTCAGCGCTTTTTCCAGTGGTTCAATATGAACGTCGCTGGCGCGAGATTTAATCGCGTATTCGAGAATCGTGTTAAGCGCCCTGGAAATTGGCGAATCCTGAACGAGCGTCCGAATGTTATCTTCGCTAACCTTCGCTTCCTCTTCTTGGGTAGCGGCGGCAGCGGCGCTTACTCCTGAAAGATCGGTTTTATACTGATCGAGAACATGACGAACGCCGGCTTCAGAGGCCATAAAGACCTTAAGCGGACGTTGAATTAAGTTTGCCAGGTAGTCTACAGCCTGAACGTTATTAGCGTCAATCATAGCGACTGCCAAGCGGTTGTTCACCTCGGCGACGGGTACCGCCATGAAACGCTCGGCAATATCCTGAGATAGTAGACTCAGAACATCCTGACTGACAGTGCTGTTAAGCAGATTGACGTACGGGACCCCGGATACATAGGCGATGGCATGTGTTACCAATTCTTCGTCGACCAGCCCGCGCTCGGTGAGCGCCGCGAGCAACGGTGTGTTGTTTGCCTTGGCTTCGAGCTCAGCCTGACGAAGGTCGGCTTCAACAACCAGCCCTTCTTCAATAAGAAGAGTGGTTAGTTTTTCCTGGAGATCATCCGTGAGGAGTGCCATGACTCTACAGCTTCTCTCAAGCGACCTAGAAAGACCGCTCCTCTTCCTTACCTATATATACCTCGACAGTCGGATTGATTGAATTTTCGCTGAAGATCCGCTCGTCAGGTTCAGTAACATCCGGAAGTATCGGCTCTGCCGTCTTGACTGTTACAGCTTCGTTATTGACATCACCTAACACGCCCTTGGCCACGAAATACGAGACCAGAACGCTAATCGACGCGATAAGTATAATCATTGCGATATCGGTTCGTTTCACGGCTTTACCACCTTGTCTGTTAATTCAGCTGTGCGCTTCGGCTGGTAATATGTCTCTCCTTCGACCTGGAGCATCATCCTGTCGCCCTGTACCTCAAGCTGGATATTAGTGAGGGTAATTGGGCGAATGGAGCGCTCCAAGCGCTGCAACAAATTACGGAAGACTGTACCAGACGAATCGTATGAAGCGCTTACCATGAAATTGAAGCGGATATTGTAGTCGCTGTTGCTCGCTTGCAGACCGCTCGAATCGGCTGAGCCAGCATCGTCAAAAACACCAGTTTCAGCTTCTAATACCGGCATTACATCGAGAGATTCAAGTGTCAGTCCGTTACCGTCGACTTCCAGGAACCGTCTCTGGAGAGAGGATCCGAACGCCGCGGAGTTTGCTACGTCAGGAAGCGCGTCGAGGACGACCTGAACCGGCTCCTCTTGTCCCGGCAGCATGTTCCGCTTGAGGGCTTCGTTGGTATTAAGCACCGCGACTTCCTCTTTAAGATCGGCGATAGTCTCATTGTTTTTCTTCAGAATATTAGCCGTTGCCGCCTTTTCAGACAACACCTTTTCCCTAAAGAGCGCCTTCTGAACCAAGAAGAGCGACAGCACTAAAGCGGCTCCTACAATGACCGACGCTCCCGCAATCCAGAAGAACATAACCCGGTTCGCTTTGGCGATTTGCTGGCGCTTCCTCAGCGCGGTACCCTCAGTTGCCATTAGTCATCCTCCTCTATTTCTTGGGCACGTTCCGCGAACAGCGTTTTTGGAATGCCTCGGTACGACTCTGTAACATTTTCGCGTTGCTCTGGACCGATGACACGGAAGTTCTTGAGATACGGCGTAAGCAGCTCATCGGCGTACGTAAACGACAAGGTGAACTGAAGTACTCGATCGCCTTCAGCATTTTGACCGTAGTTGCGCTCGCCTTCGGCAACGCTCTCAGTAAGCTGGAAGACATGCTCCCCCTCGTCGTCGGAATATTCGACTTCCGTCGCTAAAATGGTCTTTTTGAACACTTCTAAGGCTTCAAAACCACCGACCGCCTGAGCTTCGATCGAAACGCGATTTTCGGCGGTATCAACCTTTAAATTACTAATCGTTACCGAATACGGTTCCGGTGGATTGATGGCTACCATTACGTCAAAGATGCGCGAATTGATAAATTTATTCTCATGAAGCGACGGGAGCACATCAAGTTGGTTTTGAATAGTTAGCGTACTTTCGATATCCTCGACGGCAAGCAGCTTGGAACTCTCTTCCTTGATGGTCTTGTCGCTTAAATACTCCCTTGTACTCTGGATACCGAAGACATATCCGGCAAGTACCACTACGATACCAATTGCCGCGGCGCCAGTCAGAAACGCTAATGATATAACGAGCGCACGCACACGTTGAGCTTTAATCAGCTCTTGCTTAACATCGGGAACGAGATTAATTTCAATCACGAGTCGTTACTCCTTTGGGCAAGTCCTACCACGGTCGAAAATTCGGTTGCAATCGCAGCCAGCTGCTGCTGGTCGGTCGGGGTAACACGCACGCGCTGCCATGGGTTAGCAGGAGTCGCCGCGATACTCGTCTTGGCCGCGACGTAATCACCAAATTTGGGAATCGAGCTGGAATAACCAGCCAGGAAAATTCCTCCCACTGGGGTATTTGGATACCGCGTCTGAAAGAACTTGATTGACTTCGTGAGTTCAGCCGCGAACCCTTCTAGTACGCTTTCAAGCGCACGGAATACCTGCCCCTCAAGTCTGTCGGGCGCCAAACCGAACTTCAAGATAAATTGCCTTGCCTGGTCCTCTTGTACGTTAAGATTCTGGACCGCCGCTTTCACAAGCGTCTGTAGTCCGGTCGGAATGGTACGCACAAGTCGTGGCGCGTCCCCGTATGTCATAACGAGATTGGTCGCCGTCTCACCGACATCGATAAGCATGCGCCCATCGTCTAGACCTGGTGGTAATAATGACCTTACCATCGCGACAGGGTCCGGTTCGGCGGCTATAACGTTAAATCCAAGGGCCTCGATAAACTCGAGACGCTCCTCGGCGTAGCTGTTCGCAGTACTGGCGATGAGTACTTCTTGCTGCGTAGGGTCATGAGCGGACTGTCCAAGCAGTACCCAGTCGACCTTGGCTTCATCTATCGCCATAGGCACGTACTGGTCAATCTGATACTTAATTGTGCTGCGAAGCTCCGCTTCAGGCATCGTCGGCACATCAATAACAGTCGTGAACGTTTTTTGCGCCGGCATCCCGATAACGACATTCTTCGTCTTAATCCCACTTTGACCAATGACCGTCAGAATGACTTCGCCAAGACGACGCTCCGACTCTTTGCTATTTGCTGTAGTAGTATGCGAATCCACTGATCCGTATCCGAAATGAGCTAGAGACCAACCGTCCTTACCATCTCGGGTGAGCTGCACAACCCTTACCGCACTCGTACCGATATCAAGAGCAAAGAAATCGCCCACGCCTTTTAGTAGTTTCATAGTGACCTCATTATACATAAGCTGTATAGCATCAGGCAAGCTTTTCCTGAACTATTTCCGATTTTAGAAACGGGGAGCCAGCTCTCTGGTGTAAACAGTTCTCGCCCGATTATTATCCAGTCCGTACGCGCTGCCCCACAGATAGGCGTCTGCGCGCAGATTGAAAATTTCCGCAGGATTTCCGCGAGCATTCACTTGAGCATCGGAACCCGCGGTCCTTCTAAGAAGAAGCTTGTCGGCGACCACCGGACCATTAATTCGAAGTGGGATATTGCAGTGCGTTGACGTTAGATTATCCCTCACGGCACCGCTCAGTCTGTCGGAACAGGTATCAAGCACCCCTCCCCCGCTTCCATTGAGAGCGAACAACCACGCGTCGACCTGACCAACCCCTCCCCTAATCTGAATGGTAGGAGCTTGGATAATAACCTGCGGAATATCACGAATATTCGAATACGGACCGTCGTTATAGCGGATATCGCCCGAAATCGTGACCGTGCCAGTCGCCTGAATAATAATCGACTTACCTTGGTCGATAGTCGTACCAGTCAGATCGAGCGAACCAGACCTTCTATACACCACTTTGTTACCGCTGGCATCCTTACCGCTCAGCGAATTTAGATTCAAACTGCTCGAGGTAATATTGACCGTCTTTTCATTAAATTGAGACACGACCTTGTCCGATACCAAATCGAAGTTATAACAACCGAATGAACATGACCCACTGCCTCCGGTATTTGCGAATGTCAATCTGCTCCATGTAGACTGCGCGGTGCTCGAATTTCCATTATTGAGACCAGATCCACTTGCGAGCGCGGAATTTCCCCCCGCTGACAGCGCCCCGTATTCTCCCCAGCTACCGTACATCGTTAAACTCGGGTTCGTATAATACCTCGTGCTCGTCACTATGTTGCCCCCAACTCGCACGTCACCGCCCCAGACTTGCATTTTCGGACTTTTAGCTATCATGAAGCAGCGCATAGCGCTATGACGCCACGTCGGACTATCGGCATGCGTTGGTGTTGAGACTGACGCGACAAAACAGATTCTCGTTCCTACTTCATAAATCGGCACGAAGTAAAAGAACGATCTGGAAGCCGGTCCCGACGGCTGAAACACTACATTCGATCTCTGCTCGCCCGACACAGCTTCGCATGTTTGACGTCCAGAACTTGAGAACGACGCGCATGGTTCAAGATTATTGGTTTTTCCACTAGTATCCGGATTGGTTCCCGGATTGTACACTAACCGGGTAAACCGCCACTCCGTTGGTCGTGAAGCGTCCGGACCAGAGTTCGTTACCCTATTGGTTATCGTGATGGAATTATCAGGCTCAGCAGTACTCCTGGGCACCACCACCTCAGGCGTCAACGTATATTCAATCGGTGGCGGTGGAGTATACGGAGGGAGGCCATTTAAGATACCGAGAGGATTAGCGCAAATTATCTCAAGTCTGTAATAAATAGTCCCTGTACTTTTTGATCGAAACACCCAGCTATCTACATTATAGATATTGCTCTCGTATGTATACCTAATAGCGTCATAAACAAGCTGACCAGCACTATTTCTGACAATGACACCCGTAGAGTTCACCTCATTACTAGTCTTCATGTACACCATTTCGAGGTCGTCATTTTCCACCAGATAGTTATATAGCCTCTCCCAATCCGAATCGGAGACTGTACGTGATCTGTTTCTAGTTGAGCTTTCCCAGCCGCTACCAAGCATAGTATGAGCCACGACCGCGGATCCCATCTTATCCCAAGCAGCATTCGGACTATTCGCTCCACTATTAATGTTCTT
>CAZKUV010000040.1:0-6453 GCA_964556075.1 uncultured Candidatus Saccharibacteria bacterium
TTCTCGGGATCGATAGCCATTACCTTTATACCGGTTTGGCTAATGTCGAGGCCGATAATCGGTTTGTCTTTATGGAAAAGTTTAGTCATTATGCCCACTCTAATAGTTTATATCAGTATACCATGAGCATTATGACATTGTACCGTTTAGCCTTTGATATTTTGCGAAAGGCTAGCAATCGGTCCCATGACGCTGGCAGCGATGACACCGACCATACTGCCCATGATGAGAATCATCAAAGGCTCAATAATAGAGCTAATTCCTTCGATGGCGACATCGACCTCTTCCTCGTAGAAGTCGGCCACCTTGACGAGAACAATATCCGTTTGACCAGTTTCTTCTCCAACCGCGAGCATCTGAGCGACGATTGAAGGAAAAATCGGGTATTGGGCAATGACGGAAGAGAGGGGAGCACCGTTCTTTACCTCCTCTGCTGCTTGAGCGAGGGCCTCCTCGTAGACAACGTTACCGACGGCACGGGAGGTCACGCTTAGCGCTTCGAGAACTGCGACACCAGCACCTATCAGTGCAGAGAACGTTCTGGCGAATCGTGCGACCGCGACCTTTTGGACCAACGGACCAACCCCTGGGACTTTAAGCATGAACCGATGAAACAGAGCTTTACCCCTCGGGGTCTTTAGGAATCTGAGGAAAGCATAAATCCCGGCTGCAACTACTGGCAGGACGATATACCAGAAATTTATGATGAAGTCACTTATGCCTAGCATGACTTGGGTGAGCATTGGCAACTCGGCATCTTCGCCGCCAAGGTCTTTGAGGATATTACCGATTCTCGGAATGACGAATAGCATCAGCCCGAAAAAGGCGAGAATCGTTATACCTACCAGCACCATCGGGTAGGTCATGGCGCTCTTGATTTTCTTGCGCATCGTAGCGTTCTTTTCCTGCTGCATGGCAAGTCGTTTGAGAATATCGTCAAGGATACCAGCTGCTTCACCTGCCCTCACCATGTTGACATATACGTCATCAAAAATGGAGGGATGTTTCGCAAGCGCATCCGCAACACCTGTGCCGTTCTCGACATCTGAGATTACCTTCCCCAAAGTCTTCTTAAGAGCTGGACTTTCAGTATTCGCTTCAAGGGAAATTAATGAACGAAGCAGTGGCACTCCTGCGCCAACCATAGCGCTAAGTTCCCTAGTGAAGAGGACAAGGTCGGTCATCTTCACTTTTTTCGGTAGGAGTCCTTTTCCTGACTTTGAGCCTTTGGAAAGCAAGCCTTTTGAGTTTTCTTTAATGCTGATTGGACGTAGACCCTGTTTTTTCAGCGCAGCCGCTACCCCTGAGCGATCAGCAGTAGTAATAGTACCTTTGATAATCTTATTGCTTCCATCGGTGGCGAGGTAATGAAATACTGGCATGTCTGTTATTCCTTCGTTACGCGCATAACTTCCTCTATGGAGGTGTTACCGCGGAGCATTTTAATCAAACCGTCAGTCTGCATTGTGAGCATGCCCTCGCTAATTGCTTGATCTTGGATTTCTTGGCTAGTAGCGTTGGCCATAATCAGCTTTTGGATTGCGAGACTAGTGCCGAGTACTTCATAAACACCAATGCGTCCCTTGTACCCAGTATGGTTGCATTCCTCGCAGCCGTCGGAATTAGCTCGCCATACGGTTGTAATTTTCTCGGGGGTCGTACTGAGTGGCGTATCGTCACCAACTTTCTGTTCATTTGCCTGCTTTTCAAGCTCATGTACTATTTGCATTTTCTTGTCTTCAGGAAAGTTGAATAATTTGAGCAGAGTCGCGAGCTCTTCGGGAGAAGGCTCGTGGTGCTCGCGACAGAATTTGCAGAGACGGCGCACCAGTCGCTGCCCCACGACAGCTTTTACCGTGCTTGCAATCAGGAATGGCTCGATACCCATATCAAGCAGACGCGGGAGAGTCGTGGCTGCATTGTTGGTGTGAAGGGTGCTAAAGACCAAGTGACCGGTAAGAGCGGCCTGGACACCTAAATTAGCCGTCTCGCTGTCTCGAATCTCACCGACCATGATAATGTTAGGGTCCTGACGGAGGAGAGCTCTTAGACCGGATGCGAAAGTCATGCCGGCCTTGACGTTGGTCTGAACCTGGTTAACTCCCTTTATCTTATACTCAACAGGATCCTCAATTGTCGAAATATTAACGTCAGGAGTATTAAGTTGGGTGAGAATACTGAATAAGCTGGTCGACTTACCGGAACCGGTCGGACCCGTGACAAGTATCATGCCGTTTGGTTCGCGCATAGCGTCCGAGATGACCTCGAGTGATCGTCCCCAGTACCCGAGCTCTTCAAGCGTGACCGCCTGATTCGATTCATTCAAAATACGCATGACCACCTTCTCGCCGTCGCTAATTGGAAGTGTGCTCACACGAAGCGCATACTGTTTATTTGCTACGGTAATCTTGAAGCGACCATCCTGTGGAACGCGGTGCTCGTCGATCTTAAGGTTAGACAGAATTTTAATGCGGCTGATTAGAGATCCCAGGACGTTGATTGGTAGCCGGTTAACTTCTTTTAACACGCCATCGATTCGATAGCGAATTTGGACATAGTCTTCGCGTGGTTCGATGTGGATGTCACTCGCACTACTTCTAACCGCGTACTCGAGGAGAAGATTGACCGTTTTAGCGACTGGCGAATCCTCGGCGACATCCTCAGCCGTAACTTGTTGCTGTGTGGCGGTAGGGTTTTCTTCGACATGCGTGTCGATGACCTTACTGAGCTCTTGACTCACGTCGCCTCGATAAGCTTGCAGACAATTCAGGATATTTTCGTGTGTGGCAACATAAAGCTTAATGTTTTCACCGATTTCTTTCTGTATGAAACTTACAGCCTGAACGTCATCTGGGTCATCCATGGCAAGGTGGGATACGCCGTCTTCGTCTATCTTGAAGAGTATTGCGTTATATTGCCTAGCGATCCGTTCAGGGATCTTAGAAAGGACATCTTTAGGAATGTCCTTAGGATCAAGCTCGATAAAGGGCAAGTTCGCATAATCCGCGAACAGCTTCGCTAGCGTTTTTTCGTCGGCGACGCCATCGTTGATTACCAGCTCGTGAAGAGACTGTTCGGGATTAGATCTCTCCTCTTTGAGAGCTTCAATCTTCTCAAGGGTAGCGAGTCCGCTACGTATAAGCAGTTTTTCTAGTGTCGAATCAGATATGCGCATAGTGCTTACGCTCCATTATACGGAATATAGCAAAAAGAGCCATACGCTTAGGGGAATGTATAATAGAGATCAGTATGGATTTCGATGTTAATAGCGAAAGAGAGATGAGAGCTTTTGGTGCGAGGCTGGGCGCGTTGCTTCAGGGTGGCGATTTTGGGTCGCTGTTGTCGGCGTGTGCGCGGCTGGAAAAACGACGCTTGTCAAAGCGATCGCGACAGGTATGGGTATCACTGAAGATATAGGAAGCCCTAGTTATACGTTAGGCCAGATTTATGAGGCGCCTCATGGTATGCGCCTAATGCACTATGACTTTTATCGTCTCAATGATCCCGGGATACTAGAAAATGAACTCGAGGAAGCGGCCACTGATTCGAGGATGGTCATTGTTATCGAGTGGGGTGCGATTGTCGCAAACGTCTTGCCTAAAGATCATCTTATTATTAGAATCCTTCCAATTAGTGAGACTGAGCGTAAGGTCAGTGTGTCTGGAGAGGGTGCGACCAGCCAGAGAGTGTTGGAGGGTCTGCGATGATTCTTTTACTCGACACCTCGACGAGTATTTGCAAGTTATGGCTGGCTGATGGCGATGACTGGCGCGAGTCTTCATGGGATGCCGACCGAGAACTTGCTAAAGGAATTCTTAGGTACCTCGAATCTGAACTGAAAATCGGTGGAAAATCATTTGAACATTTGACTGGGATCGGGGTATTCAGGGGACCTGGAAGTTTTACCGGGTTACGTATTGGTCTGACCGTACTTAACACGCTGGCGGATTCACTACAACTTCCAATTGTGGGGGAAACAGGTGATGATTGGACGAATCGTGCGGTTGATCGGCTTCAGAAGGGTGAAAATGACAAACTGGTCCTCCCGCTGTATGGACGCGCAGCGCACGTGACAAAACCTCGAAAATAGCTTGCTTATGCAGCGTAAAAAGCGCTACTATAGAGACAGCCTTTTTTATGCTAGGCTATTTATGAAACTTTGAAGATTTCCCGAGTTGACCTGATTAGTTTTACTACTTTTCTTATGTTTTTCTTTTGACGGCGACTTCGGAGAAAGGAACTCGATATGGTATTAGCAGTCATTGCCTCAATCGTAGGGGTTGCTCTTGGTGTGGGCGGAACATTTGCCTACGAGCGCAGAAAACAAGCTTCCAGCAAAACAAAGAGCGAAGAAATACTTTCCAAGGCAAACAGAGAAGCTAGTAAGATTATTCTCAAAGCAAAGGATGAGGCTCTGCAGCTTGAAAATGAGCGACGCAAAGAATGGAATAAGACGGAGAATCGGTTAGCAGAACGCGAAAAAGCGCTTGATAAGAAACTGGATGAACTGGATCGACGCAGTGAAAAACTTCGCTCTCAGGAAGATGAGATTGAAGAGCTCAAGGAAGAGGTACATAAGATTCGTGCTCGACAGCAAGAGAAGCTCGAAAAAATTGCTGGCCTAAAGAAATCGGAAGCGGCTGAAAAGCTGATGAAGATGACGGAGCGTGATATCCGCCAAGACCTAGTTGGTTTAGTAAGCAAGTTGCAGCACGATGTCATGGAAGATGCTGAAGAAATTGCGCAGACCATTCTTGTTACCGCGATGGAACGGATGGCTAGCGAAGTAACGGCCGAGCGAACTGTGACAGCGGTCAAGCTAACTGATGAAGAAATGAAAGGTCGTATTATCGGAAAAGAAGGACGTAACATCCAAGCGCTACAGCGCGCTACAGGTGTCGACATTCTTGTCGATGATACACCTGGTATGATTATTCTTTCCAGCTTTGATCCAGTCCGCCGTCAGATTGCTCGCTTGTCGCTTGAAATGCTCATGAAAGACGGCCGAATCCATCCAGGACGCATCGAAGAAGTCGTTGAAAAAGCCAAAAAGCAAATTGAAAAAGAAATTGTTAGGGCAGGAGAAGATGCTGCTCGCGAAGTTGGCGTGGTTGGTATTCCGAAGGACATGCTGCATCTCCTTGGAGAATTGAAATACCGAACCAGCTACGGACAAAACGTACTCATGCATAGCACGGAGATGGCACATATGGCAGGTCTCATAGCCGAAGAGATTGGTGCGAACGTCCAGACGGTTAAGATCGCGACGTTACTCCATGATGTCGGAAAGGCTGTCACCCATAAAATTGAAGGGAAACACCACCACATAGGTGCGGAGCTTGCGAGGAAATACGGCATGAGCGAAGCTATCGCTCATGCGATTGAAGCTCATCATGACGATATCGACGCGACAACACCTGAGGCGATAGTCGTCCGTATCGTCGATGCGATTTCCGCCGCACGTCCAGGAGCGCGCAATATCAGCGCAGAGAACTTTATCGAACGTATGCGTGAGCTTGAGAATGTCGCTACAAGTTTTACCGGAATCGATAAAGCCTATGCCATCAGTGCCGGACGCGAAGTTCGTGTGATCGTGAAACCAGAAAGCATAGACGATTTATCGGCTATCAAATTAGCGAGAGATATCGCGACGAAAATCGAAAGTACAATGCAGTATCCAGGCACGATTAAAGTCAACGTTATTCGGGAAACTCGTGCGGTCGAATTCGCGAAATAACCTTTATACTAACTGTTTTGGGTCAATAGAGAGCAGGCGTGCGGTTATGTACTGCGCGCTGAACCATAACAGGGAGATGAGCGCGAGTCCGGATCCTACCATAAGTACTATTTCGAGCGGGAGGGGAAGCTCGACTAGCTTTCCGAAATACAATAATCCGACAGGGAGTACTACTGATAGAAGCTTCATTAATTTAACCAATTGAACCGTCAAACGCTTCTTTTCCTTCTTTGGCAGTTTCTTGTGTTTGGCGACAAGTGGCAGCGCGGATGTAGCAGCCTTGGTTGTGACGGTTTTTCCTGTCTTAGCAACTGCAATAGGAATTCTGACAAAAATTAACACGGTTAAAAGAACGACGGTCACCGTTACCGCTCCAACAATCATTAGAGCAATAGGGGATATTCCTTCTGAAACAGTCGGTGCGACAAGCTGTTCTTCCTTAGGAACTGGCAATAGAAATTCTTCCACATGCTCGTTTGAAAGAATTATCGGAAGAAAAATAACTCCAACCCAGCACCATAAGAAAAAGCAGAAAAAATAGCCGAGCGTACCAAATATATTAGCGATAAGCACCTTTTTAGAATTCTTCTTCATGTAACAAGTGTACTACAACGAAATACCGTCGATGTGATCTACGGTATTTTGTTATCGCTTAAGGACGTATCTGTAATTTATATTACTAGTCAATTCAAGATGAGGTCGTATACTGATTGCAC
>CAZKUV010000041.1:0-969 GCA_964556075.1 uncultured Candidatus Saccharibacteria bacterium
TGTATTAGTTGCGGTAATGTTATCGCTATCGAAGAAAATAAGACGCTAGAGCGGATAATCCAAGAGCTCGGATCCAAGCATGGTTTTCGTATTCAGTCACATCAAATTGAACTGATGGGTTATTGCCCTGAGTGCAAGTAAAATATAATAGATTTATGCAAAAGCGGAATCGCTTCATATATCTTCTTATAGCTATAGGTATTCTAGTAGGCATACTCTACGTCACATTCAATAACACTACTGATCAGGAAATAGCCGTTATTGGGGGAGATATAGAAACTGATAGACAAGCAGAATTGCTGAGCTGTATTACTCGACTGCCATTAAAGATGAAAATTGGTCAAAAATTAATGGTCGCTGGGTATAAAGACAAGCTACAGTATCAGACCCCGCTCCTAGCAGATTTATTTATTGGCGGAATTATCGTCATGAATGAAGTGGAGTCTGAACAAATTACTCACCTTCGCAATAGCCTGACAATTGCACCGCTTATCGCTGTCGACCAAGAAGGTGGCTCTGTCCAACGATACAAAAGCATCGGCATATTACCAGCCGCCCAAGATATGGCAAAATACTCAGCTGATAAGGCTTACGAATTGTATCTTAAAGACTATACAGATCTTAAGAAACTTGGGATTACGACTAACTTCGCACCAGTAGTAGACATCCTCAGCGCGTCGCCCAACCCCCTGCCTGGTCGAATCTTTTCAGACTCCTTATCGGAAGTAATACGCTTTGCTAGGGAAAACATTCGCGCGGCCAAGCAAGCTGGTATTACTCCAGTCATCAAACACTTCCCTGGTCTCGGCAGCGCAACCGGTAACACTGATTTTGAATCTGCGACAACCGACCCACTCTCAATGTTGAAAGACAGAGATATTGTTCCGTACAAAGAACTGGCCACTTTGCAACCAGATATAATGGTCGGCAACATGATCGTCCCAGATTTAACCGATGGAGATCCCGCAA
>CAZKUV010000041.1:1010-6397 GCA_964556075.1 uncultured Candidatus Saccharibacteria bacterium
TAGCGATTCGTTGACTGCTCAAGCTGTTCCTGGAAATTTAAACGATGCGGTATTTAAGTCATGGCTTGCAGGAGTAGACATAGCGTTGATCGTTCAAAGTGAAGTTAATACGGCAAACTTGGGCAGATATCTTATCGATATAATCGACTTCAGCACAACAGCAGTTCAACAAAACAAAATCGACATGGTTGCGATAGATAACTCAGTGCTACGCATCTTTAACCGAAAGCAGATTGACCCGTGTCGACTAGCTGAGGAACATACTTAATTTGACATGAATCGCTCGATATCCAGCATGGAAGTACTCTCTCCAATTGCTGCGTGCAGTTCGCGCAAAACTTCATCTTTGTTAAACCCTAGACCAATCAATACAAAGGAAGTGTGAGGATTCTCATTCTCCGACCACGCTTCAGCATACATATCCCATTTTTTGCCGACTGACTGTACAATATATTTCTGTTCGTACCCTGCCATTCCAAAATACATAATTCCCTTAGTGCGGTAGACTCCTCTCGGCAATGAGCTCATAAACTTCCTGAATCTATCCGGCGATATGGGATGCGTAGTGGTAAAAACTAATGATTGGTATTCTTCATGAATATGTGTCTGCTCAGTATCCTGTTGTAATAACGATGGTTGAATACGAGAAAACTCGGGAATATCATAAAGCAGCTGAGGAGAAAGCTCCCCTCTATCAATAGGAACTAGCGGAGATTTCGTTTGATCGTTTAGTTCTGCTATCAGATTCTGTTTCGCTTTTTCCGAAAGTTGATCGCATTTTGTTAATACAACTAAATCAGCCGCTTTTATGTGCTGATTCAGACTTCGGTGTTTTTCTACTGTTTTCCGATAATTTAGAGCATCCACCACATACACCATGCCGCCGTAACCTACCTTTTTGTTTGGACTCAAGATCACCATTCTAGCCAACTCTTCTGGTTCAGCTAATCCGCTTGCCTCAATAACAATGACATCCGGACGCGCCGTTAATAGGGCACTAATTGTTTCATCCAATTCTCCGCCATCCACAGAGCAACAGATACATCCATTCGTCATTTCGAGTTTCCGATCGGTCTCAGCTGAGATAAGCATTGTATCGATATTAAGTTCGCCGAAGTCATTAACGATAACTCCGATCTTACTTCCCGCTGAATTACGGAGCAAATAATTAAGTATCGTCGTTTTACCCGACCCTAAGAAACCAGCCAAGATAATAATCGGGACAGCTCCTTTTCTGGCGCGTCTGACAAGCATATATCTATGATATGAAAATAAGGAATTGACGTACAGAGATCATCTCTAAAGCGTGACTTCTATGCTACACTTGCCTTAAGCAATATTTAACCTGAAGGGAAAAATTATGGATAACAACGACCAAGATGCAACAATAGATGCCACCCCTGACGCAATAACTGGGGAAGTGGCTTCAAGCGAGCCGTCAATACCTGAGCCCCTTCAGCCGCAACCTGATATTGAACCCGAAACACGATCACAAACAACACAACCAACCGAGACTCAGTTCGAAGGTGTTCCACCAGTACAGCCTCAGTCCATCGGCCAACCCGCGCCACAACCGGAGCCGAAGAAGAAATCCAAGCGATTGTTAGTAGCAGGACTTCTTGCTGGCGCCCTCCTCATCCTTGGCGGGGGGAGTGTACTTGCCTATACTGCGTGGTATCAAAACCCTGATAAGGTTGTGCACGACGCTATCATCAATCTTATCCAAGCAAAGTCAATGGCTACAACTGGAGCTATCACGTATGAGGATGAAGGAATTAAGATTGACTTGACACTGGATAGCAAATCCAGTGGCAATAACGGGGATGTCAATCTCAAAGCAGGCATCTCGATAGACACAGACGCAATGAAACAGAATTTTGAGGCTAGTGGATTTGCTCGATTTATTGATGATACTATCTATTTCAGGTTAGAGGGCGTAAAGGATATCGCCGATAAAATGTCTGGAGATAGCTCTATTTCTGGATACGCTGCAGCAATCATAGAAAAAATAGATAATAGGTGGATTAGCGTGAAAGCATCTGATTATGAAAACGCCTATGGTGATGTTTCAAAACAACAAGAGTGCTATACCAAACTTATAGACAAGTTACAGTCTGATAAAGATATGAAAAACGAGATTGTCGACTTATATACAAATCATCGTATGGTCGCTATCGTAGACAAACTTGACTCAAAAAAGGTCAACAACACTATTAGCTTAGGATATCAGATTGAAATTGACCAAGACGCTGCCGTACAGTTTATTCGTAGCTTGGAGAACACAACATTCGGGACCGAAATGAAAGACTGCGACGAAAATGTTAATTTAAATGAAATTGCAGATACTTTCGAAACCACAGTTGAAACTGACGATACAGAGTATACCCCTACTATAGAGCTTTGGGTAAGCCGGTTCGGTCATGAGGTCACGGAATTTTCTATTCATGGGAACACGAGCGACTCCGGCCATCTATATATCGCTCTCCAGCCTACTTTTAACGGTGAATACTCAGTAGAAGTTCCACCAGATAGCTCTTCGTTCCAGGAAGTCATGGAGGATATCCAGTCGGTTATCGTAGACTACTATATGTCCGAATTAAACGCTAGTGGATTTACAATGCCGGCTGGCACTGATAGCGAATTTGATTTGGAATTCTTGCCAGCAGTCTAATCGAACTGTTTGAAACTTCTAAACTTATCTACCCTGCATAACTTGCGGGGTAGATGTTATTTTTAAACGATTTTTTGTTTCCTTTAGTGCTTGTGCCTATTGACTAAGCACTATTTTAATTGGAATGCGCTTGACTTTATTCGTTATGTATGATACTATAGCGCTGTAAATAATTATCCTTCATATTTAGGTGGTATGAAGAGGAGATGGAGAGCATATGAATAAAGTTATCGTGAGCAGTATTGCTGCTATAACAATCGCTAGCGCTGTAATTGCTAGCCCGCTCGTCGCTAATGCAATTAATATCAACAGCAACATTGGTGCTGTAATTAAGACTAGTGGCGGCGACAAAGTTAATATACTAGACAACATTGGTCTTGTTTTCAAGAACAATGGTAGTGGTAATGGCAAGGTTAATATCCTGGACAATATTGGTGCGGTTATTAAAACTAACGGAACCCCATCAAATATCACTGGGAATATCGGTGCCGTGATCAGGATCGACGGTAAAGGTCAGGATGTTAATAAGGTTGTCGATAGTTTGGATATTTCCAAGAATATTGGTGCCGTCATTAAAATCGATAATGTCTGTGGCACTCTTGACCAGAAAAAGATTGCCAACAATATCGGCGTAGTCATTAAGATTGAAAGCAACAAGGGTAAGTGTGAAACACCAAAGGCTCCAGAGAAACCTAAAACTCCTGAACAGCCAAAGACCCCTGAGACTCCAAAGACTCCTGAAGAGCCAAAGACCCCTGAACAACCAGAGGTTCCAGAGGAAGAGAATCCTGAATCTCCAGAAGTTCCTGAGACTCCAGAGGTTCCTGTAGTTCCTGATGAGGAAGAGGAAGTTGAGGAGCTGCCAGTTGAGCTGCCACGTACAGGAGTAAGTACATTCCCTGTAATCGCGAGTGTGCTTGGTATTCTGAGTGCCGGCGCAACCTACGCTGTTCGTCGCGACCAGTAGCATAACAGCGTCACATGAATAGTAAAACGTCCGCTATACAGCGGACGTTTTACTATGAACATTAGCCGTCGCTAAATTTGCTCACGTGCGGAATTCTAGATATTAGTACGACATAAACCGCTCCAATAATTGCAATAAAATGGAAATTAAATCCAAGTGCCATACCAATCGCGGCAGAAAACCAAATACTTGCTGCGGTCGTTACATTTGTAACTTTTTCCTGAGATTCAGATTTTAATATTACGCCAGCACCCAAAAAGCCTATTCCTGAAACTATTTGCGCTGCGATTCGTGTCGGATCACCCATGCCTACCACTTGAGATATAAAGGCAAATAACATAGCGCCACTGATAACTAGTGTCTGAGTGCTGATACCTGCGGGTTTACCTCTAAGCTCTCGTTCGCCTCCAATCAATAGTCCCGCGACAAGTGAAAGACATAAGTTAACTAAAAAATTAATTTCCGTACTCCCGATAAGTGTTTCAAACATATGCATATTGTATCATTAGTATTGAACTTTTATCGAAAGTACTTCATGCAACAACAGGTCAACCAGAATGTTCAGTTAGGTCGTCATTCGGTCGATTTGCCCACACGGAACCATTACGTGCATTTACTTGATGACGGAACATATATATTAAATAGTACATTAACTGAATGCTCAGTATATATTTTACAAATATTGAGCTGTCAGGGACTTCTTGGATACCTTCAAGTCTTCAGGGGTACCGGCAAAGACAACTTGACCTCCTCGGTTTCCCCCTTCGGGTCCTAAATCAATAATCCAGTCCGCATTGCGCATAATATCTGTATTGTGTTCAATCACTATCACTGTATTTCCTTCATCGACAAGACGATTCAAGACTTCCAATAAATGCAAGGTGTCAGAACGATGCAACCCAGTCGTTGGTTCGTCCAAAACATAGATATTGCCATTTTTATGCAACTGTTCTGCCAACTTAATGCGCTGACATTCTCCCCCTGATAGTGTACTGAGAGGCTGGCCGAGCGTTAGATATTCCAGTCCTACATCAACCATTGCTGTTAGCACCTTCACAGCTTTCGACATCTGCTGCTCAGAAAAGTAATCAAGTGCTTCACTTACCTGCATCTTGAGAACGTCCTCGATTGATTTGCCTGCGAATGTATACTATCGCTGCACGAAAAAAGTTGACCCCACATGTCCCGAAAGGTACATAAATGAGAAAGACTTAAATAGTCAGCTAATAGCTATTATTGAGAATAATTATGAAGAGATTGAAGTTACTGATGATCTGGCAAGAAGAATGCATCGCCATGCGCAGGTAGTAGAACATTCATTAGATACGCGTGGCATTGAGCACGGCGAGATATATCCATTACCCGAGTATGCCCGATATGTGTTAACTTGTTGATCTTACATCGAACAAGGAAAGCTCATAGAAGGCATTAAAAGCAGATTTGTGATTCGCAATCGAGCCCTCGAACTCTCATGAATAATTCGCAATATTGTAGGTATATTTTGTTTTTTATAATTACACTTCGGGTCATGGAACCCGGTCACAGATAAACTTGCACAAACACCGTACGCAATCAGGTCATATAAGTAAAACAAAGCCATGTATCAGAGGCAGTATTTTTATACTAGATCAGGTCATGGAACCCGGTCTTTACCTCAGATGCATGGCTTGGCTGGGGATGAGGGATTCGAACCCCCGATCACGGGACCAGAACCCGTTGCCTTACCGCTTGGCCAATCCCCAATAACAG
>CAZKUV010000042.1:0-6362 GCA_964556075.1 uncultured Candidatus Saccharibacteria bacterium
GTTATGTCACCCCGAATACAAGGTTCGTATACATGTTTACTACAGCCGTAGGCGGGTGATACTAGCTGCTTTTTTTGGGCGATAATAATCTTTCTATCTCGACCTTCGCCTTCTGAAAAGGTGCGAATGTCGTCATATTCCTGAGCGAGCTTATGAACGATTCGCCTGTCTGCCGGATTAAGATTGGCAATATGGGAATCTCCGGTCCTCCTAACCTCCTCAATCCAGCCCCTTGCTTGCTCCATAAGTTTTTCCGCACGCTGCTTTTTGTAATCTGCTATATCTACATTAACCCTATTAAGAGCTGCTCCTTTGTTTCTAAGCGTAGTCGAAACAATATACTGCATACTACGAAGTGTTTCAGCATTTCTCCCTATAAGAATACTATTTAACTCTGAAGACGATACGCTTAGCTCAATAACATCCTCTTCGATACTAGCTTCAATGTCTACATTAGCTCCGAAGAATGAAGTCAAATCTTCTAGGTATTTCTTTGCAAACTCAATTGATTCTTGCCTATCCACTACTTCCTCCTTTTACGCGATTCCTTTGCGGTAATACGCCTAATATTAGGAGTGTTTTTTGACTTTTTCTTCGTGGTATCTGTTGCTTGATGTTGTTTCTTTGAATCTTTTTCAAACGCTTCTTCTGCGAGTTCTTCTAGGTCTTCTTCGTCATGTTTAAGGACGCTCGACTGTTGGATGACTGCGACGAGGTTGGAGACGGCGTAATACAGCACTAATGCTCCAGGAAGTCCGATCATGATAAATAACATAATGAACGGAAAAACTTTTGTCATTTTGCGAGCGACAAGCGCGTTCATCTCCGCCTGATCGGCAGGCTTTCCTTCGGCGGCTTCGCTCATAATTTCCCGAAAGCCTTTTTGACCGTCTGTTTTCGGCATGAGCTGCTTGCTCATGTAGTACTGTGTAGCTGCTGCGACTAACGCGATAGCCATAATCCAGCCGTTCGCTAACGCGTTTTCGGTTAAATCTATAACACCGAACAGTTTCTCGTTGAAGTTGTCCGGGTTTTCGATAAGTTCCTTTATTGGCGCAAGATTCTCAAGAAAACTATACGTAAATTCTTCAATTCTCGCTCGATCATATGTAAAAATACGAATCACCTGATAAAGAGCGATAAATATTGGGAGTTGGATAAACAGAATCATGATGGAGCGAAACGGACTAACGCCGTGCTTCTTGTATAGATCCATCATCATCGCGGTCTCGAGTTGCTTATTACCCTTTGTCTCTTTCTTGATTCGAGACAGTTCGGGCTGAAGCTTTCGCATCGTCTTTGTCTGATGAAGCTGCTTCTTAACTAGTGGAAAGAGCGCAATACGAACTAAGATGGTAAAGAGTATGAGACTGACACCAAAATCTCCCCCAGGAATAACACTATAAAGACCAATGAGAAGGTTAAAAATCGGCTGTATAATCAGTAGGTCAAAAATATTCACGTTCTAAAAACTCCAGAAAAACATCCTTTATCCTAGTATATCACGACGAACTGGTATAGATATCAGCATCTGTAAATAGTTGCTGAATAATTGATTCTATGTCGTGAAATGGCATGTGAAGCGCCTCGCCGGAGACGACCGTCACCACTACATCCATACCATTCTTTATTTGTGGTAGCTGTTTACGAATAACTTCATATACTCGTCGACGCATTCGGTTGCGACCAACCGCGCTTTTATGAACCTTCTTACTTACCACGACAGCAAATCGCGGGCTCCTCTCCTGACGATTTGGTACAAATTTCACTTTAAATATGTGCGAGTGTACCGTTTTGCCATTCTTATAGACGTTCCGAAGGCTATTCGGTCCATGGAAACGATTCTCATTAGCTAACATACTATAGCCCTTATTGTAGCACCTCTAGGACAGCGATTTGTATTAAGAGGAAACAAAAACAGCCCTTTGATGCGGGCTGTTAATCTAGATGGCGACCTTTGCGCGTCCCTTGAGGCGGCGGCGCTTCAGGACAGCTCGTCCGGCCTTCGTAGAAATCCTAGCGCGGAATCCATGGGTTCGTGCACGGTGCCTAGTGTGCGGTTGGTAGGTTCTTTTTGGCATAACTGCCTTATTATACTTTTTTCATCTGTTTTTTACAAGATTAGAGCTTGAAATTTTACCTTTTAATTATTTTGCTACATATATTTATCCACTACATGTGCCGCTTTATCCACAATTTAATAGAGGTATTCTTTGGCTGTGGATAAACTGCCTCTCTGTTTGTGAGTTTTTTAGCTTTCTAATACCATGCCCTCTTCTGGTTGTGGAAAACTATTGAGACTAGTATAGTATGTAGTAACATCGTTACTAATTGAGGGGAAACGTTCGAGTATGCAGGATGCGTTGTGGCAAAGTGTTTTAGGCGAAATTGAACTCTCGGTTTCACACGCCAACTTTACTACGTGGTTTAAAAATACAGAGCTTGTCGAGCAAACCGATGACACGGTCACTATCGCGGTCGCAAACATCTTCGCGAAGCGACAGTTCGAAGTTAAGTTCAATGATCAAATCAGGAAGATCCTTGAAAAGAACGGGGTTGTACCCAAAACTATCATCTATACCGTTAAGTCCTCTAGCACTAAGAAGACCGCCTCGAGAGAGACTGCAGCCGTTCGTAATAAACTATCCGTCGATGAGCTCCTACCAACGAGTCAACCCATCTCGACCGGGACAACCACTACTAGCGGGCTTAATCCACGTTACACATTCTCAAATTTCATTGTCGGATCAAGCAATGACCTCGCCTATACAGCATGCCGCTCAGTGGCTGCGAATCCAGGAGTTAAATATAATCCGCTCTTTCTCTATGGTGGAGTTGGTCTCGGTAAGACACATCTCATGCAGGCGGTTGGAAGTGAAATCTTAGAGAAAAATCCTAAGGCGAAGATACTTTACATTAACACCGAAACCTTCGTGAAAGACTTCATTGAAATGATCCGCTTTAAAAAGACCGGTTTTTCCAATAAGTACCGAAACGTCGATGTGTTAATTGTTGACGACATGCAATTTATCGCTGGTAAAGAAAAAGTCCAGGAAGAATTCTTCCATACGTTTAACGTGCTTCACCAGGCGAATAAACAGATTATAATTAGCAGCGACCGACCGCCACGAAATATCCCTACCCTGACCGATCGTCTTAGAAGTCGGTTCGAATGGGGTATGGCAATAGACATTCAAATGCCCGACTTTGAAACGCGTTGCGCGATTGTAGCCGCCAAGGCATCAAGTTCAGGGGTTGAGCTCGGCCAAGAGACGATTGAATATCTCGCAAATACCATCAAAACCAACATCCGAGAACTCGAAGGTGCGCTTAATCAGTTGCTCGCATACGCCGAAATGCGCGGAGTAACCCCAGATATAGCGACGGCGGAAGGTTTGCTTGGTAGCGTCAGACAAACCAGACCACAGCATCTTACCCCTAAACAGATTGTCGATAAAACTGCCAAACACTTCCAGCTTGACGTTAAAGAGATTTGCGGAGCCAAACGGGATAAATATATAGTTGTTCCACGACAAATCGCAATGTATCTCCTTCGAAGTGAGCTTCATCTCAGCTTTCCAAGAATAGCAAGCGAACTTGGACGAAAAGATCATACGACCGCTATTCACTCGGTCGAGAAAATTGAAAAGGCTATGAAGCTCGATCAACTCATTCGTGAGCAGGTCGCGGAAATCAGGGATAAGCTCTATGCGTAAAACATGTGGAAATCAGTTGCATATCTTCAGGATAAGTAATCGGAAAAGCTGTGCCCTGCTATCCTCAGCGATGTGTGAAAGAACTACCTATAGACAGAACACTAGGATAACTAAGTCGACTTTACTCACCTTGTACTATAGTTTTACCCAATCTCTTCCACGTACAGAATCACTCTCCTACCTCTGGTCGAACATACTTTTTACACACAATCCACACACCCTACTATTAACGCCACAAATTAAATTCTTAAAAGAAAGGTATTAGTAATGGAGCTGACAGTCACACAAGAAAATCTTTCTCGCGCACTTGGAGGTGTCGGACGAGTCGCGAGTAATCGGGCCGGGTTGCCAATTTTAAATAACATACTCCTCAGAACCGATGGAACTCGATTATTAGTGGCTGCGACGAATCTAGAAATTGCTTCCGTGTATCATATCGGTTCGAAGATCGTAACTCCTGGAGCGATAACGGTCCCTGCAAGGCTGATAAACGAGTTTATTACAAGTTTACCTAGCGGTACGGTTGAACTGAAAGCTACGGACAATCGTCTCACGATTACATCCGGGAGGTACTCTTCTGTAATTAACGGGATTGTCGCAGAAGAATTTCCCGAGCTTCCTACGATTGACGAGACGGACTCCCTACTCTTTAAAGTTGACGCGGCTGACTTTAAGCAGGCAGTTTCTCAAACGATTATTACCGCAGGCACTGACACTACCCGCCCAGTGCTTACGGGTGTTTATTGGCATATCAGCGACGGACATATATATCTAGCCGCGACGGATGGATATAGGTTGTCCGAGCGTAAGCTGATGGTCGCCGAAGGCGATCTCTCCGCGATCATCCCTGCATCAACCCTTCAGGAAGTCTTGCGTACACTTAACGATGACACAAGCGAAATTGAGATGCTATTCGACGATACTCAGGTAAGATTTCGTATGAATGGCGTTGAGGTAACGAGTCGGCTGATTGATGGCAATTATCCTGACTATAGACAGCTTATCCCCGCTACTTCTGACATTAACATACGCATCAATGCGACTGAGTTTACTAGAATAACGAAAATCGCTGGATTATTCGCACGCGCCTCCGGGGGTAGTATTACTATTACTGCGGATAGCGAAAAGAAGTCGCTCTCGATTCACTCTATAGCATCGGAGCTTGGTGAGAATACTTCTTCTGCTGAGGCTGAGGTCGAAGGCGATGGCCAAGTAACGCTTAATTCACGTTATCTAAGTGACGCCTTATCTGTGGTCGGAGCGGATGTAGTTAGGTTCAGATTTAGCGGTAAATTATCTCCCTGTGTTATTACTCCTGCCGACGGAGAATCTGAATATACCCATATAATTATGCCTCTAAAAAGCTAGGAGCGCTACATTGCGCCTTGTATCACTGACAGTGCAATATGTTCGTGCTCACAGCGAGTATTCGCTCGATATTGCGCCAAACATTACGTTTATCGCGGGTAGGAACGGAAGCGGTAAAACGTCCCTGCTCGAAGCTATTTATATTGCGCTTCAAGGCAGTTCATTTAAAGGGAGCGATAGCGAAATATTACAAAACGAAGCCCCTTGGTACCGGATAGATATTAAATCGCAAGATAATGTCGCTCGAACGGTTAAATATGACCCCTCCCGTTCTTCGGGAAAGAAACAGTTTGAAATTGACGGTAAGACGCTATATCGTCTACCGTATGCCTATAAGTATCCGGTAATACTTTTTGAACCTGATGATATGAGGTTAATTAGCGGGTCTCCTAGTCGTCGTAGGCAATTTATAGACAGGTTTATTGGCCAAATTGATCCCGAATATTCGCTATCCCTACGTCGATACGAACGGGCATTAATGCAGCGTAATTCATATCTAAAGAAAAAAATACGTGCCGATGACTTGTTCGTTTGGGATATGTCTCTTAGTAAATACGGTGCGTATGTTGTCGAGAGTAGAATTAAGCTCCTACGGGTTCTGCAACCACTACTTAAAGGTGTGTATAAAGATATATCCGACTCTGACGATATGATCGGAATCTCCTATTCAGATACATATAGTGAATCGATTGAGGAGCGGTTACTTCACGAGTTGTATCGGAGCGTGGAGCGTGATATACATCTCGGGTATACTTCGGTCGGTCCACATAGACACGACGTATTATTTACCTTAAATGACGTTCCGGCCGCGAGTAACGCGTCGCGAGGGGAAATTAGGACAATTGTGCTTGCCTTAAAATTTCTCGAAGTCGCCATCTTAAAAGAATCGACCGGAAAAGATCCGATTATCCTTCTTGATGATGTATTTAGCGAACTTGACGAGTCGCGTCAGAGTGCCCTAATGGATAGGTTTTCGCAGTACCAGACAATAGTCACAGGTGTTAATTCGCTATCTAAGAATTATCCCGTAATACAACTGAAATAATGTTCTCCGGTATTACTGATCGGATGATTTGTAAACTTCGCCAGCTTCGTTCGTGGCGGTCATTTCATCGCTGAGGGTATTAAAGGTTACGGAATACGTCACTTCGGGGTCTACGATCTCGACTGTAAAACTGAGAGTGCTGGTTGTATGGTCGACCTCGACTGTCCCTGGCAGGATGTCACCTTCGTATTCCTCCTTATTGTTGCCGTCTTTAAAAAGTACTGTTTCTAGGA
>CAZKUV010000043.1:0-5507 GCA_964556075.1 uncultured Candidatus Saccharibacteria bacterium
TCATCGTAAGCTTGGTCGGGAACTTGACCTATATGTGACAAGCAATTTGGTTGGAGCAGGCTTGCCGCTCTTTACGCCACGCGGAACAGTTCTCCGGGATAAGCTTGCGCAATTGTCTAACAGTCTACGAGAGGCGCATGGTTTTACAAAGGTTTGGACCCCTCATATTACGAAAACCGCCCTGTACGAAACATCAGGACACTGGGCGAAGTTCGGAGATGAGCTGTTCCTTGTCACGAGTCAGGAGACTGATGACAAGATGGCACTGAAGCCGATGAACTGTCCGCACCATACCCAAATATACGCCAGTCAGCCTCGAAGTTATCGCGACATGCCAGTCCGTTTTCTCGAAACGACAACCGACTATCGAGATGAGAAGACGGGAGAGCTTGGTGGTCTTAACCGTGTTCGTTCACTCACCCAGGACGATAGTCATGTGTTTGCTAGACCAGATCAGATCGAGGATGAGATTAACGGGCTACTTAATAGCGCCAAAGAGCTCTATGAAACGATTGGCATGAAGCTCCGAGTTCGACTTAGTTATCGTGATGATTCCGACGCGTACCTTGGATCTCCGGATCTATGGGAATCAGCGCAGCACCAATTGAAATCGGCAGTTGAAAATAACCAGCTCGAATATTTCGAGCAGGAAGGCGAGGCTGCGTTTTATGGACCAAAGATTGACTTTATGGCAACAGACGCGATTGGTCGTGAACACCAGGTGGCTACCGTTCAGCTGGATTTTGTGCAGCCGGACAGATTTGGACTGGAATATACTGCCGAAGATGGCAGTAAGCAGCAACCGGTCATGATTCACTGTGCACTTCTTGGAAGTATCGAACGGTTCCTAAGCGTATACATAGAACACACCGCAGGCTGGTTTGACTTCTGGGCGGCACCAGAACAGGTACGAGTCCTGACGATAAATGATTCGGTTATGGATTACGTTGATGAAATAACTACAGTACTATCAGAGGTAGTACTGATGAAACCGATAAAATACAACGAAGTTAGATTCACAACGGATAGTCGGAATGAAAGTCTCGGGAAAAAGATTCGCGAAGCGACGACCATGAAGGTTCCGGTACTATTAATTATCGGTCCGAAGGACAAGGATGCACGCGAAGTAAGCGTGCGCACGAAGGAAGGCGAAGAAAAAATCGCCCTTGAAAAATTAGCCGACTTCCTGAAATCGTTGGCGTAATGATAGTAGAGGCGATGCGAGTAGCCATGAATAGGGATGAAAGACAGGAAAAAATCCTCGGTCTGCGGGAACGAGTCTATGCTCTCATGGCGGAACTCCCCGCGGATAAAGTTACGACATACGGTGATCTTGCCGCTATGGCTGGATACCCAAGGGCAGCTCGCATCGTTGGTGGCATAGCACATACAGGACCGATGGACTTGCCGTGGCATAGATTAGTTAACGCTCAGGGCGGTCTGGCAATAGGGTTTCCAGGTGGCCAAGAAGCGCAGCGTCAGCTACTGGCTAATGATGGTATTGAGTGTGATGATCAATGGAAGGTGAAGCACTTCCATTCTCGACGCTGGAGACCGGAGTGGACATAGCACAAGCTCCCTTGATAGCCATCGTCGGTCCGACCGCTAGTGGGAAAACGGCTGCTGCTATTCAATTAGCGGAGAAATTGAACGGTGAAATCATCTGCGCCGATAGCCGCACCATCTACAAAGGGATGGATATCGGTACCGCTAAGCCTACAGAAGACGAACGGTCTCGCGTTCCGCACTGGGGGATTGATTTGGTTGAACCTGATAAAAAATTTACTGTCGCTGATTTTAAGGAATACACGGTCGCTAAAATTGCAGACATTCGTTCGCGAGGGAAAGTTCCGTTCCTCGTGGGGGGTAGCGGGCTGTATATCGACGCGGTGCTTTTCGATTTTTCGTTTGGTCGTCAGTCTGACCCTCAAAAAAGAGCGTATCTGGAGGGCCTCTCGATTGATGAGCTCTGGGAGTATTGTAAAAAAAATAACATAGAACTCCCAGAGAATAAGTTGAACAAACGCTACGTTATCCGTGCCATTGAACGTGGAGGCGATGAATTACAGAGGAAACAGGAGCCGATAAGCACAAGCTTTATTGTTGGAATCGCTACAGAAAAAGACGAACTAAGAGCTAGAATTGAATTACGAGCTGAACAAATATTTGCTCACGAAGTTGTCAAAGAAACAATTGAATTGGGCGAAAAGTATGGCTGGGAACATGAGTCTATGACTGGAAACATATATCCCATTGTTCGGAAATACCTAGAAGGGGAACTCACGCTCCAGGTGGCCAAGAGAGAGTTTACCCTCCTAGACTGGCGTCTCGCGAAGAGACAATTAACTTGGTTCCGTCGTAATCCTTACATCGTGTGGCTACTCCGTGACGAGGTCGTACCGTTCGTTTCCGCCAATGTCGTCGTTCCGTAGGAATCGTGCTATTATATATACCAGTAGAACAAGAAAGTTATTCCGAAAACTAGCATGATTGACGCATTATTTGGATCAAAGACGAGGGTGAAACTACTTCATCTATTTCTTAGTAATCCAGGAAAATCTTTCTATGTTCGTGAAATCACTCGATTAATCGACGAGCAAATCAACTCAGTTCGAAGAGAGCTCGCCAATATGCTGGAGGTGGGAGTTATCACAAGTGACAGCGCCGAGAATAAGCTATACTATGAAGTGAACCAACGCTACGAGCACTATGTTGCCCTCAGGGCTATTTTCGCCGGAGACGCCAAGCAAGCTCTTGAAGCTCCCGAGGGAGGTGCTTCGTGGCACAAGTTGCTTTCAAGTATACCGGGGTTGCAGCTTGCGGTTATTTCAGGGGTGCTTGTCAAAGGTTCGACGTCAAGTATCGATTTGCTGCTTGTCGGTAACATTCCGGCTACAAAACTTAAGAATCTGATTAAGAAGATAGAGGGGATCGAAGGAAGGGAGCTGAATTACACGGTTCTAGATTATGATGATTTCTATTACCGACTCAGCGTTCGCGACAGATTTATTACTGGTATCTTGAGTAGTAAACATACAGTACTGGTTGATACCGAGCATATACTAGCGACCGAAAAGAAGGAGGAGACATAATGGAGATTGAATATAAAGGCGGCAATGGACTTGTTTTCGCTACAAAGAACTCAAAACTAGTAACTGATCCGAACTTATCTATGGTTGGCCTGAAGGATGTATCCGTAAAGGGCGCTATACAACTTGCGACCGAACCGCGTTTTTTGGTTGACGCAGCGGACGCTACTCTAACTATTGAAGGACCAGGCGAATACGAGGTAGGTGATTTCTCTATACGCGGCGTCGCGGCTACTCGACATATCGATACCGAGGCTGAACCTTCCGGGACGACGATATATCGTATCGAAGTGGGTGAGATTCGAATCGCACTCCTTGGAAATATCGCGGCTAACCTTGACGAAGACCAGTTAGAGGCAATCGGCGTAGTCGATATCCTAGTAATTCCTGTCGGAGGTGGCGGCTATACACTCGATTCAGTCGGCGCAGCCAAGCTTGTCCGCCAAATAGATCCAAAAGTGGTTGTTCCTGTGCATTACGCTGAAGCCGGCGTCAATTACGAGGTGCCACAAGATTCTATTGATTTGTTTAAGACAGAGATGGGCTTGCCAGTGGAGACGGTCGAAAAGTATAAATTGAAATCTAGCGCGTCTCTTCCTGCAGCTTTGACTATTATCGAGATCAAGCGTACCTAGACTCGAAAAATTCAGATTCCGCTGCATCAAAAAACTCCCGATTACTACCGGGAGTTTTTTTATTTTTGCTGCCGCTTACTTGGCGGCGGTAAGGATACCCTTTTTCTTAAGGGTGCGGATCGCATCGGCGCTTAAAGTCATCGTAACCTTCTGGCCGTCAACAACGAACGTCTTTTTCTGTAGGTTTGGCTTAAAGACGCGCTTTGTACGGCGCAGTGAGAAGCTGACGTTGTGGCCGAATTGTTTACCTTTTCCAGTGAGGTCACATCGTGATGCCATCTTAGTAATTCCACTTCTTTTATATAATAATCTGTACCAGTATACATTGAAGAGCTGTTTACGTCAAGTGAGGGGGTTAGGGGAAGATTTTGGTTTGCCAGTCGGATTACTCCAGTTTCGTAGTACAATAGGATGGATGGGTATTGAGGTTGTATTTATAGTTTTGGGAATCATACTAGTGTCAATGACACTTCACGAAGTCATGCACGGATATGCGGCGTATTGGCTGGGTGACGATACTGCAAAGCATTTGGGTAGGCTGACCTTAAATCCGGTAAAACATATCGATCCATTTCTTAGTATTCTGCTGCCGTTTTTGCTGCTAGTCGCTGGAGGTCCTGTATTTGGTGGCGCAAAGCCGGTTCCGTTTAATCCAGCACGTCTCCGCTATGATGAATGGGGGGTGGCTCTCGTCGCAGCGGCAGGTCCGCTGACGAATATCGCGCTAGCTTTCCTGGGGTTCGGGCTTGCCACGCTTATGGGGACTTCCATAACTACCCCTGGAGATGCAAGTATTTTAGGCTATATACTGGCGTATTTTGTGCAGATTAATTTGGGATTTGTCGTCTTTAATCTGCTCCCATTACCCCCTCTTGACGGTTCACGTATCCTCTATGCTCTGGCTCCCGACTTTGTTCGACGTGGGATGGAAGCAATTGAGCAGTTCGGTATCATGGTAGTATTTTTTATTATCCTAGTAGCCAACTCATTTATCATCTCCTACATCGTACGTGGGGTCAGCTTCTTCCTCGATGTGTTCAGTTGGATATTTGGGCTCGCCTGAATCTTAAGATAGCGCTCGTGGTATACTAGAAGTAGCCCTAGGGGCTGCCGGTGTAAATGATTTTCCTGAATATCATTTTGATTAGGGAGCTTTATATGATTCGTAACCGTGGTTACGTTTTGCGAGCACCCACCTTGCTTCGCGCGGGGATAATCAACACTTTGGCAGTACCCGGGGCTTTAGTGACTCTTCAGGACTCATCTGGGTTATCGGGGTGTGGCGCAGCCTGGTAGCGCGCACGGCTGGGGGCCGTGAGGTCGCTGGTTCAAATCCAGTCACCCCGACCACAGATGACCAACGCAGAAGACTGCGCAATGTCAATGTAAATGAGAAGACCGCGAAGTGATTCAACGCATACAAGTCAGAGCGCTCGTCAGAAAAGATAATAGAATACTCCTGCTCAAACGCGTAAGCGGCAAGGATGCCCTCGTCGGAAAATATGAGTTGCCTGGCGGAAGGGTAGGCTATAATGAGCAGCCAGAAGACGCGCTGAACCGCCATGTTATGGAGGCGACGGGTCTCGAAGTTCAGTCATCGTATTTGTCGGACGTGTTCACCTACGTTGATGCGGATAACAGCGATACGCAATATGCTGTTATTTTTTATGTCGTTGGGGTATCGGGAAGCAAAAGTGACGTCAAACTCGGCCAGAAATATGGTAAGTATTCATGGAAAAAGCCCAACGATGTGCCACTGGAGACGTTGACTGAACTTTCCCGT
>CAZKUV010000043.1:5517-6332 GCA_964556075.1 uncultured Candidatus Saccharibacteria bacterium
CACCTTCAAAGCGAGAAACCAGGCGCGTCCGCGATGGTAGACGGGTTTAAAATACAGAGCGACGTTCAGTACACAGAAAATAAGAAGCAGGGTGTAGCCTCTGTTTTTTCTGACGGGGGATCTCGTGGCAATCCCGGACCTTCGGCCGCTGGATATGTCATCAAGGATGCCACAAACGAACTTCTCTATGAAGGAGGGGCGTATCTAGGTATTACGACAAATAACCAGGCTGAGTACCACGGTGTCCGTCTTGGTCTCGAGAAAGCCAAAGAGCTTGGCATGAAATCAGTCGATTGCTACGTGGACAGCATGCTCGTTGTTAACCAATTGAATGGCGCGTACGTTATTAGGAATCGAGAACTTTGGCCGATTCATGAACGAATCAAGGAGTTAATAGCGCAATTTGATAAGGTTAGCTTCAGGCATGTGCGTCGAGAGTATAATCAAGAAGCGGACGGTATGGTTAATAAGATTCTCGATGCGCGTCTCAAGAAAAGCTTATAGTAACGTGTAGTATACTAGTAATAGGCAGTCCGTTAAACGATCGCCCCGCGCCATTGGAGCAGATATTTCGCTTCACGAACCATATGTTCAAACGATGCGGGGAGGAAAGTCCGGGCAGCACAGGACATGACAGTTGCTAACGGCAACCGGGGGCGACCCTAGGGAAAGTGCCACAGAAACGAAACCGCCTCGAAACGAGGTAAGGGTGAAAGGAGTGGTGTAAGAGACCACAGCGACGTATGGTGACATACGGAGGAGGTAAACCCTGTCAGCTGCAAGGAGATCTGCATAAAGGATGGTCCGTCCGCAGG
>CAZKUV010000044.1:0-6304 GCA_964556075.1 uncultured Candidatus Saccharibacteria bacterium
ATTGCCGGCAAGAATTTCTGGAAGCCAGTATATATCATCTGGCCACATCTGGTCGTACGGTATGTTAGTGGCATGAAACCAGTGCGGCTCCATTTCTTCCGTTTCGATAGAGTCTTCTTTCTATGAATCGCAATTAAAACGTGAGTGTACATACGTGTTGTGATGACTCCGTTCGTTACATACAGGAAGTCATTCTCAGCGACTTTGATAAAGCGAATCGGCGTCACGCCGATTTCTTCCTTTGTTTCGCGAACTACAGCGTCTTCGACGGTTTCTCCGGGGTTGAGTTTGCCTCCGATTCCATTGAAATTCCCTTGACAGAACCCGCGTCTTTTCTTCGCAAGAAGAATCATGTCACCTTTACGCAAGAGGATGAGCGTGCAGGGTATGGTATTCACGATCGTACCTTCAGAAGATACTGTGCCTCTAATTCTGGAAGTATCTGCAGCATTTTCTCGGCAGTGTCAAAGTGGATTTGCTCAGGAGGAACTCCCTCTTCATTTTCAACGAATGATTTAACTCTCTCCAAATTTTCTTCTAATAGTTCATCATTCCCAATAATCATCACGCGATCGATGCTAGGCGAGCCTTCGAGAATCCATTGGATACTTTGGGCGGCCTCTTCGAGCCGACCGGCTTGCTGTTCGGGAGGTAGAGTGGCAAATCGTTTGTCCAGGCGGTCTCGCCATACCTCCGGAGGAGCGAGAAGACAGACAGGACGGACTGCTTTGAAACCTCGAGTCGTAAACACATCGACTGCATGAGCAGCGACGTCTTTAGTGTTAACTTGCCCTTCTCGGTAGTCTTCGATGTTAGTAGCGTAGAGCGCTCTATTTCCAAGGAATGCTGCAAATTGGACGAGCCTCCCCTTCTCGATGTCTTCAAGTAAGTCACGCTCATCCACATGCCTGACATTAGGGGGGTCGTTCGGACGAAGCTCCCGGCTTACCACGTTTCCGGCCTGGTAGTACCCGAACGTTTCATTGAGCCGCGCCATAAAGTAGTTCTTTCCAACTGCGCTCGGTCCTACATGAGGAGCGATTGTTATCGTGGCGAGTTTCCGTAAAATTCCTTCATCCGCTGGTCGGTAGCTATCCTGTAGTTCGACGGCTTCCTCGAAAGTCAGCGGCATACGCTACATCTCAAGTTCAATGCTGACCGGACAGTGGTCGCTACCAAATTGGTCGGCATGAATTTTAGGGTTAATAACTTTGTCGGCGATGGATGAGCTCGCTAGCCAATAGTCAATCCGCCAGCCTACGTTCCGTTCACGAGCCTTCGCGAAATGACTCCACCAGGTGTAGTGACCATTTCCTTCGTGGTCGCGACGGAATACATCAACGAAACCGGCCTCAAGCCAGGATTCGAACCCGGCGCGCTCTTCGGTCGTGAAGCCCTTCTTTCCTTCATTCGGCTTAGGGTTGGCCAGATCAAGTTCGGTATGTGCTACATTCATGTCGCCGCAGTATAGAACCGGTTTTTTCTTTTGCAAAGCGGCACAGTAGAGGACCATCGCTTTGTCCCACTGCTTTCTGAGCGGAAGACGCGTCAGGTCATCTTTAGCGTTCGGAGTATACGCGGTTACCACATAAAAATCTTTGAATTCGGCAGCGATAACACGACCCTCGTCGTTGCTGTGGCCGTACTCGTCAAGCGTCAATCCACCAGCCTGGACGAACTCCTCAGGGATGTCGTTCATTACAGAAAGCGGCTTGATTTTGGTAAATATCGCTGTCCCGCTGTACCCTTTTTTTGCCCGGGAAGAGTTCCAGTACTCGATATATTCCGGAGCATCAAACTCAGCCTGTCCCTGTTCGGCTTTCGTTTCCTGAAGGCAGAGTATGTCTGGCTGGTGTTTGTTTAGAAATTTCTGCAGCTCGCCTTTACGAACAACCGCACGAATACCATTGACGTTCCATGAGTATAATTTCATATAGTTCAGTATATCATCTAAGAGAACCGCTTCGTTGCTCGGGATGCTTCGCGCTCTTGGTCGCGTCGCTTTAGCGTCTCCCGCTTGTCGTATCGTTTCTTCCCTTTGCCGAGAGCGACAACTACTTTAATATATCGACTGTTTGTGAGTAGTTTGGTCGGGACGATTGTCATCCCTTTTTGCCTCGAAGCAACAAGACTGTCAATCTGTTTTCGTTTAAGGAGCAGCTTCCGCGCGCGCGTATCAACGGTGCGCGCTTCGGGTTGTCCATTTTGGTTGTGTTTGAGAGAAAAACTGGCATTATTTAGCCAAAGTTCGTTATTCTTTACGGAAACGAAAGCTCCTTTCAGCTGAACGTGTCCATCGCGAGCGGCGCGTACCTCTGGTCCCGTTAGCTCGAGTCCGGCAACGATGTCATCGCCAAGCGCGTAGTCGAAACCCGCTCGTCGATTCAAGACGGCTTTTTGCTGTTTGTGGGTCTTCTTTTTGTTTGGCACGATACCCCTATTGTATCAGATGGCGGAGCTAACGGTTGGGAGCTGTGTGCGGTCGTGGTACAATGACGGATTATATGAACAACCCTTCAACCCCAGTATTTCTCCATGGCTACTCAGGAGACGGTGCGTCGCTCGAAGAATTCGCTGCTACCTGTTTTCCTCAGTCTCGTCCGGTATGCATAGATCTTCCAGGTTTCGGTGCCACTCCACTAACGAGTAAACGCGCGGAGACGGATCCGCTAGAGTATGTAAATGAGACGTGGCATGCGGTACGGCGTGCCGTTCCTGAAGGAAAAATCCATTTAATCGGACACTCGTATGGCGGCGTTATAGCCTTCGCGCTTGCTGCAAATCATCCTGATGTTGTATCGAGAGTCGATCTGTACACGCCAGGGGTGTTTCCAAAGTTCCCATCTCGTATCGGTCTCTTCTTCGTAAAGGTGTTCGACCTGATACCGGGCGGACTACGACTCTTCACCTGGGTATTGAAGCAGCCACTGTTTGTAGATGCAGTGACTAAATCCATGGAGTTTAGCGGCTGGGATGAGGACGCCAAGCGACGGATCTATGCCATGAGACGCAAAGAGTCCCTGAGCTATTCACCGCAGATGTTCCGATTGAGTCTTCACGCGCTCAGTATGCCCCCTACGCTAGATACCCTCCGCTGCCAAGTTCCACTGCGTGTAGTTCAGGCGGAAGATGATACCGTGGCGGCACCTAAGAGTATTGAGTGGATCAAGCAACGAGCTGACGATATTTCGATTGTGACAACGTACGGTGGACACCTTGGCATCGTCGCGGAGCCAGCACGACTTGCTCGGCTCCTATATAGCGATAACTAGTTCGATCGGTCATTTCGGTGACGGAAGGCAGAAGGTGGCCAACTTCGCCAGCGCCACCAAGTCTTTTTAAATGGTTCTCGCAGCGTACGGGCGTCGATATACGTATAGAATTGCTTTACTTTCGTGATTTTAAAGCCTTTATTGAGCAGGTGGACACTGATATCTATATCTTCGTGGATGACATGTGAATCATGGCAGACTTCTTCTTTCACTTCATCCCACCAGTTTCGAGGAAATGCCATGCACGATCCATATAGTGAGACGCTTCCCGTCATGAGACGGTTGCCCATGTTGTATCCTTCGGTCATGAGCGTGCCTAGTATTTTACCTAGGAGCTCCGATTTGGTCGTATAGTACCCACTTCCAGTAATTCCCTTGTATCGCTCTGTCGGCGTGGTGGAGTAGTACTTGGTGATTGTCTCAACCCATGTCTTGGGGGCAACGCAATCGGCGTCGCATCTGGCAATAATATCTCCTGACGCCTTTAAAAACCCTGCGTCTCGCGCCCAGGCGATGCCTTGTCTTGATTCCTTTACGACTATAACCCCGTACTGCTCCGCAATAGCAGCGGTTCGATCTGTCGAATTATTGTCTACGACTATTATTTCATATGGTGATACGGTCTGATTCTTTAGGGACTCGAGGCAGCGTTCAATAAATTTTTCTTCGTTGAATGCCGGGACGACCACTGATACACGGGGAGGTTGCATGTAGCAAGTATACCAGCTGTGCTATACTAAGCACAGATATGCAAAAACCACCAAGCGTGGCTGTGGTTATCCCTGCCTACAACGAGGAAGATACTATAGAGGATTGCTTATTGGCATGCTTAAGCCAAACAGTCCCATTCAAAGAAATTATCGTTGTTAATAACCGCTCTACAGATCATACGGAGACAATTATTCGCCGGTTAATGAAAGACCATCCGGTTATAACACTAATCAGACAGGACGAGCAGCAAGGTATTCTTCCAACCAGAAATGCTGGCTTTGATGCCGCCACGGCCGATATTATTGGGCGAATTGACGCTGATACGATGCTGCATGAAGATTGGGTTGAATCTGTTCAAGAAGCGTTTCTTGACGGGACGATTGACGCCGCGACCGGACCCGTGCTCTATCACGATATGCCGCTTCCTAAAGTCGGTCTGAAGATAGATGAGAAAATTAGAAGCGCTCTGCACCGCACGGCCAAGAACCACCGGTTCTTGTTTGGTACGAATATGGCAATTCGGCGAACCGCGTGGCATGCTGTCCGAGACCGAATATTACCGGATCCTGAAGATAAATACCATGAGGATATAAGTCTGGCGTTGACTTTGTTTGAAAACGGCTTTGAGATTGCCTATTGGCCGAATATGATTGCTGGTATGTCTGCCCGTCGGGTCGACGACTCACCGAAAAAGTACTATAACTACGTCATGAGATTCGAACGCACGTATAAGGCGCACGGGGTCAAAGGTGCGTCTGCTCGAATCCCAATCTTTATTTATCTGCTTATCTATTTCCCTGTCCGGACAATTCGAAAATTTTATGATGGCGAATCGAGCAAGTTTACGCTCAGGAAACTTAGAGAAGACATCATAGATATTCGTCAGTCAGAGGAGCCATAAAAAACGGCCGCCGAAGCGGAGCGAAGGAGCAGGATGTGCTCGACTTCGGCAGACCGTTTCGGCGGCTAGATATTGGAGGTGGCGGCTTTCGCTTGCCGTGTCACGACGAGAGTAGCACCGGGCGCTACATGTACTATAATCGCCGCATCAGCGACGCATACTCTCGTCGCTTTGTCGATACGGCAAATGGCGCTGCCGGTCGTATCGTAGAGTACCCCGACAGTACCCTGATCGTGCGTATCGATTTGACCGATACGCCCGCTCGATTGTCGTCCGCGATTCGAGTAGGAGAATATATCTCCCCTGCGAAATAGTAGATAGTCGATTCCGTCCAGAATCTTGTCTGTATTCGTATCAACCACCATGTAAACCTCCGTATGTACTAGCGCTGCGCGCACCCGCGCGCGTTGCTCGTGCGCGTCACTATACAAGACCGGGAATCAGATGTCAACAGCATAACGAGAAGTATTACATAAAAAACGGCCGCCGAAGCGGAGCGAAGGAGCAGGATGTGCTCGACTTCGGCAGACCGTTTCGGCGGCGCTTAGACAGGAGGTACTTCCCATACCCGGCAATCGACTCGAAATCCTAAGCCGTTCATGCGGAGGTAGAGAATACCGTTTTTTACCTCCGCCCAGGTGAGGTTGAGCCGTACGGAGACTCGGTCTCCATTTGACTCGGGATGAAATACCATCACCCCATTCGAGAAGGTGATGTCCTTGATGACCCCCTTCCCACGGTAGCATGGTTCGGAAAATTCGAACCGACAACCCCTCAGCTGATCCTTGACAGCTAGTATATACGTGGGCAGATCTACTGGGGTCCCCGGAGTTACGAAGTTCCGAACCCGCTGAACAACCGACTGATGGAAATTCACGGTACTTACCTCCTAATGTACTAGGCTCACGCCCGTGCGCGAGTCAACTGTAGGATAATAGCATAAAAAGTTTAAATGGTCAATATTACCATAATGTCTCACCTCTGTTAGAATAACGAAGTCATGATTGCGGATATTTCCATTTCTGAAAAGTCGTTTGGCCCCAAAGTATTGATGACCGGGGTTAAGTTTAGTATTGATGACGGTGAGAAAGTCGGAGTCATCGGGCGCAATGGCATCGGAAAATCTACCCTGTTTGGTATTCTAGCTGGAACTGACACTGACTTTACCGGGGATATAATCTTTAAAAAAGGAACCGTTATCGCAAAGACCGCTCAGGAGCATCATAATCTAGGCGATACAACCGTACTTCAGTACGTCTTGTCGGGTTTGCCGGAATATCCGGAGCTGAGTCATATTATCGAGACTTATCCATTGACGATGGGAGACGACATGAAGAAAATCGAGCGATATACAGCCGCCCTTCAGCGGTTTGGCGATAAAGGCTTCTATCAGGTTGAGGAAAAAATCGAAAGAGAGCTT
>CAZKUV010000045.1:0-6117 GCA_964556075.1 uncultured Candidatus Saccharibacteria bacterium
TACAAATCGCCCCTTCTCCCTCCAACTTTTCTATTACGGTCGCCTGGATAGGAGCTTCAAAATTTTCTAAAATCCGAGCAGCTGCCGTGGTTGGACCGCCAAATGTAAGAAAATTATCCTTAACAGCAAACGGCACCCCTGCTAAAACTCCGACATCCTCTCCATTTTGAATCTTTTTGTCTATCTCGTCGGCACGAGCTAGTGCGCGCTCAGTTGTTAAGCTGATAAATACGTTCTTATCCTGAGCTGCGTTGGCTCGTTGAATCGCAGCTTCTACTTCTTTTCTCGCAGAACTCTCACCACTTTTAACACGTGAGACGATATTGTTAATTACGCTATTCATCTTACAGTACTTTCGGAACTTTTATTTGGTCTTTCGTTACAGACGGAGCAAGTGACAGAAGATCACCGCGACTCACCGAATTGTCTGCCACAGCGTCCTCTCGCCAGATATTTGACAGATCCGTTACTTGATACGTCGGTTCAACATTTTCGGTATCGAGTTCATCAAGCTGTTCGACATAACCTAGTATATTCGATATATCCGTTGCCAAGTTTTCTATCTCAGATTCGGTAAGTTGTAAGCTGCTCAATTTAGCCAAGCGTAATACGTCATCACGAGTAATTTGCGTCATAACGTAATTATATCCTAAAACTGAAAAAGTTTTAACGGATGCGGAAATGAAAGGGTAGTAGAATAACCCACGAGTACGCGTACCACAGAGCTGATTATTCCCACCGGAACACTTTGAAGGCAATAAGATATACGACGATCATCCACACTCCAATTAATCCAAGCTGTGGAACGATTTCTGTCAGATGCTTGCCCTCAGTTGTTATGAATCGTATACCGTCAATGACCGGCGTTAACGGCAAGAATGAAGAGATTTGCTGAAGCCACTCAGGCATCAGAAATCGCGGAAAGAAGGTACCTGATAAAAACATCATTGGGAATACTACAATGTTTGCAAGGGGTGCCACTTGGCGTTCATTTTTTGCCCAACCACCAAGCGCCAGTCCGATTCCTAAAATCATAACTATACTCAGCACCAAGAATACTGACAACTCCAGCCAACTACCAACGACCTTCAGGTTGAATACAACTATAGCCACGACAAACATAACCGCGAGAGATATCAAGCCTATTAATGCTTGACTTATCATTGTCGAGAGGAAGTATTGCCATACCTTAAGCGGAGTTGTCGATAAGCGTCGGAGTATTCCCATCTTCTTTAACTCTGGAAATACATTGATTGGTCCAAATATCCCCATGCCTATAATGGCGAAACCGAGTAAGCCGGCGAATGTATAGTCAAAGGCAGAGAGACTTTTTTCATTTAATTGCTCTCCAGCGACTCTAAACGGCACAGCAGTATCCACGAATTGACTATTTAAACTTTGGAATTGCTGATCCAAAATGCTAGTTAATGTTCTCCCCGACTGCTCATTATTCTGAGTATAGACAACCTCTGCTTGACCGCTTGGATGTTTCTCACCTTCTTTCACCTCACCAAAGTCTTCGGGCAAAATAATCGTAGCATCGAGTTCTGAGCGACTCATTTTTTCTTTCGCGGCATTGAGATCAACAACTTCATCGTTAACTTTAAAGACTTCGTTCTCTTTAATTTGTTCAACAAATTCTTTCGCAAAAGAACTCTCTGACTGATTTAGAAGTGCGACATTAAAAGAAATGTCATTACTATTTCCACTTAAACTTCCGAATACAAATAGGAATATCAGAGGAAAACCAATGCCGAAGAACAGTGCCAATCGGTCTCTAAAAAAACGCTTCGTATTGATTTTCGTAAAAGTTAAAACAGTGTAGAGAGATTTGTTCATTAAGCCTCCCTTAAATCCTTTCCAGTCAAATCGATGAAGACGTCTTCAAGGCTTGCTTGCTCGACTACCTGCTTCTTCTTGAATCCTCTTGCCAGTAATTGTTTTATAAGGTTCTTTGGCGTATCGATGGCAACAATTTTACCGTTATCCATAATCGCAATGCGATCACAAAGTATCTCAGCTTCATCCATATAATGTGTCGTCATGATAACGGTAATACCGCGGTCGCGCACACTCTCGATAAGCTCCCATAGATTACGGCGAGCCTGCGGGTCCAATCCAGTCGTCGGTTCGTCTAAGAAGAAGACTTTTGGACTATGCACGAGCGCAGTAGTAATACTAAGTCTCTGTTTTTGGCCACCTGAGAGTTCTTCGACATAACTGTTAGCCTTATCGGTAAGCCCGACATCTTCAAGAAACCGCATAGAGTCCACCTTCTCTCCATACGCAGCCGCAAACATTTCGATAACTTCAGTAAGTTTCGTCTTATCCTGGAACGCCGGTGATTGAGGCTGAATTCCGATGATTTTCTTTATACCATCAGGATCATCGGTAACGTCTATACCGTTAATTCTTACAGTTCCGCTATCAATCGGTCGAAGTGTTTCCATCATCTCCAAAGTAGTTGTCTTCCCTGCTCCATTTGGACCTAATATTCCAAAAATCTCACCCTTCTTGACCTCAAAGCTAATACCATCAACGGCTTGTTTATCACCGTAGCGTTTCTTAAGATCTTTCACCACTACCATTTTCGTCATCTTTATATGATACCAAAAGTATTTTAAGTATGTGAATATTTTAGACATTTTATTCTTGACTTATTCAAAGAATGGTCTATAGATAGTACATACCGTTAATTGACAGATGCAAAGTGGATGGAGTGAGGCATGGAAAACCCTACGTATAGAGTTGGTATAAACCCAGAAGAAATTGATAACTTTAATAGTGAACCAGCAATTGTCGCAATCCCCCGAAAACGGGACAGCAGATCGGCAGGAGTTGTGTTTGACAGAGTTATCAATCCGGACAGCTCACATGAATTTGATATTATTCCGATTCGGTACATTGACAAATCGGAGATTGAACGTCTGCCCCACCCGGAGAACACACAAGAGGAACTCGAAAGATTTGGATTTGCTACTCTCGCTAAGCATTTGGCGCGCAGCAACACTTCTAGAAGAGACAATCTACTGCTACTGAATGGGCTACCAGCTTGCGACGTTCTTGATGATGAAATGCAAATTAAAGAGGAATTTCTTGCCATCGCACCTCTTCCAGCAAAGTCAGCCCTCAAAGCTGGTAGGTGGGTAGTTGAGAAAGCTGTTGCAGTCCTTCCTCCTGAAAATTATTTTGTCATCCACACACAAGAAAAAGCGGTTCCCCATTATATCAACGCTAGCGGAAAGTTGGTCGGGAGCCAAGGACTTAAAGTCCTTGGCTGGGATGCATTACTACCCTCTAATTCGACTACCGAATAGGAACAAAGGTGTGCGCGCGACCCATAGCGCCTGCACGTCCAGTTCGTCCAATTCGGTGTATATAGTCTTCATATGTTTGAGGCGTATCGAAATTAATAACATGAGTTACGTTAGGAATATCCAAGCCTCGCGCAGCTACATCAGTAGCAACAAGCACTCGAACTCTTTCTTCTTTGAAAGCACGTAGGGCGCGCTGTCTTTGTGCCTGATTTTTATTACCGTGTATCGCCACTGACGGAATCCCAAGATTGTCGAGATGATCGCTTAGTCGTTGAACACCGAACTTAGTCTCGCCGAACACAAGAACTTTTTCGTATGCTTTATCCTTCAACATACGAACCAACAGTTCAACCTTCTCATTCCGGTCGTTATAGTGAACCACATCCTGTTCGACGTGATCACTCGTTTCGTTCGTTCTAACTGAAATCGTAACGGGGTCATTCAAAAATTCCTTGGTAAGCTTGGAAATTTCAGGAGTAATGGTAGCACTAAAGAACAGTGTTTGACGTTCACGTGGCATTGCGTTAATAATTGCACGCATATCGGGAAGAAATCCCATGTCGAGCATTCGATCTGCCTCGTCTAATACCAGGGTTGTCATGTTTTTCAGCTGTAGTTCGCGGCGTTGCAGCAAGTCTTTTAATCGACCAGGTGTTCCTATAATAAAATGAGGACGTCGCTTGAGCTCTCGAATTTGTCTGTCGATATTCATTCCTCCAACAATGAGTGCCGAATACAGGTCGAGTCCTGATGAAAATTCGCGAAACTGCTCGTTGATTTGCTGTGCAAGTTCACGCGTTGGAGCCATAATAAGTACCGAGGGACGGAGCATAATACCGCTTTGACGTTCGATAGTTGGCAAAAGAAACGCAGCCGTCTTACCGGTGCCAGTATTTGCTAATCCGATTACATCGCAACCGTTTATGATATGTGGTATCGCCTGGTCTTGAATCGCGCTCGGGACAACATATCCTTTCTGGGAGACGTTATATTTCAACTGAGCTCCAAACGGAAAATCCGAAAAAGCATGCTTTGCCTCGTAAGGAGTCTCTTCTTCTTTTTTAACTGCCTTATTTGTAAATTTTTCTGGATTAATATATTTCTTAGCAGGGCCACGGCTGCCACTACTTTTTCGGACCTTATTAAAGCTCCTTGTTCGGGAACGCCCAGCAGCTTGGCGACTGCTAGTGCTTTTCTGTTTATATACCATAAATAAGTAAACCTTTCGTTAAATGGGTATAATCCTTGCCAAGAGAACAGCGAGAGGATATTTCAGTGGCAGTGAACTTCACTGTCTTCGAAAGAAGCTCGACATTCATCGAGTGCAATAGAAATAGTATAACAAATTGTAGGCAACTTGTCCACCATGGAATTCTTCAATAAGAAACAGTACTACCCGCCAACATAGGACACCCAGGCGTTATTAACAAATAATACGTCACGGTCATTGGTATCAATCTGATTGATACCAACGCTTTGACAGATAGTACTCGATGCATTCCCCGGCCAACTAGATAAGGTTGTTATTGCCCCTGTAGTAGAACTGTATACGAATACTGTCCCCGATTGGCTGGCGGCTAGTATCGCGAATTTATCAGGTCCGTCTGCTGCAACTCGGCAATATAGTACATTATGTGCACCATTCGAAAACCCGTTCCCATACGCTCTTTTGTTCAATCTTATGTTTAAGTCGGTAAGTTGAGCCGCCCCTGCTGGATATACATCATTCTCCGCACGATAGAGTTCAAACTGCTTTGCGAGATTTTTGATGTCAGACTGAACAGATGAGTCATTCGCTCGATTTTGAATCCCCGTATACGTAACTACCGAGATGGCAGCGAGAATTGCGATAACCACAATAACAATTAATAGTTCCACGATCGTGAAACCATCTCTTGTATGTTTGAGCATTCTTTTCATCTTGCCTTATAATACCCTCTTCAATGTAAAAAACACAAGAAGTATTGCTTCCTGTGTTTCTAATGCAGTTCCATACAGCAATTAAATCGCAATAGTACTCGTAGCAGTGTAGGAACGTTTACCTATAGTTTATTTTTGATCTCGAGTATAAGATCCCGGAGTTCCGCCGCTTTTTCAAACTCGAGATTTGCACTTGCAAGTTCCATCTGCGCGGTCAGGTCATTGATGAGAGATTTGTATTCGTCTTTCGGTATCTTATTTAGGTCAATTTTCGGTTTCTTGTCATCTTCTTTAATAGGTATAATTGCCCGCAACCCTTCGCCTATTTCAGACTCGACAGATTTTGGAGTGATACTATGTTTCTCGTTGTATTCCTGCTGAATAGTTCGGCGACGATTCGTCTCGTCAATCGCAGCCTGCATCGACTTTGTAATTGTGTCCGCATACATAATCACGGTTCCATCGACATGTCTTGCCGCGCGACCAATGGTCTGGATTAAAGCAGATTCGCTTCGAAGAAATCCTTCTTTATCCGCATCCATAATTGCCACTAAACTTACCTCAGGAAGATCCAAGCCTTCTCTTAAGAGATTTATCCCCACGAGAACATCGTATTCCCCAATCCGTAAGCTTTTTAGTATGTCCCCTCTTTCAAGCGTATCGATATCACTATGAATATAAGCTGTCTTGATACCGAGTTCCTGTAGATACGTCGATAAATCTTCAGCCATGCGCTTGGTCAAAGTAGTCACAAGCACTCGCTGTGACCTCTTAACCCTCTTGTTAATTTCGGCAATCAGGTCATCGACTTGCCCTTCAGTCTTCCTGACATCGATCATAGGGTCGAGAAGGCCAGTAGGTCGGATAATCTGCTGGACTG
>CAZKUV010000046.1:0-6043 GCA_964556075.1 uncultured Candidatus Saccharibacteria bacterium
ATACGTTACAGTATACAAATCTTTCGCCCCTGTCAGAGTTGGCAGCCGGGTAGGAAGGGTACGTTTCAAGGAGTGGTACCATGTGTGTTCACTACGAATTTCTTCCGCGGGACAAGGAGCGGCTGCTACGAGCTGTCAGCGCCGCTTCCATCGGCACGCGAGTGAACGGCGAAATCGACGTGGCGCGCTTTCAAAAAGAATTCGCCCAGGAGCTTGCTTGGCTCATCTGGGACTTCGGCGCCAAACCGGTGTTTCGCTCGCTCGTAGCGCTCCAGGAGGAAATCGGACTGCCCTGCGGCATCTCGTACCTTGAAGAAGCCGGTCTCATTCTCCCAAGTAACGTCGATGAGGTCGATGACTGTATCGATTACACGGTCATCTTCAGGAGCACGTCGGTCAAAACATATATCAAGACAGGTCACGGACTAGACGAACCTTGTCGCATCCCGCTCACCAGCAAGGTATCAGCCCGTCTGCCGAAGAAAGAAGCACAGCGCATCATCCAGCAGCGGAGACACGCAATCGAAACGATGCGAGAGATCCACGACCCCCAGGCCGCGTAGCCAAAACGTACACGAGCCGCCTCGCAATGAGACGGCTCTTTTCTTTTCTAGAACCCTAGCTGCCAACCCCCCCAATAACAAATATACTTTCGAATAACCAAAAAAGCGCTCCAAGTAAGGGTGGGCATCACTCGGAGCGCTATTTTGCCCTTCAACCCACCCGAATCTCCACGTATGAAGCGTCTAAACCAACATCTCGCAAAGGGTAGCGCCTGACCAAAAGGTCAATACTTGATACTCACGTATGGAGACCTGCCGTATAGGTTTCCTTTGAGACAAACGTCTCGCGGGGTGAATTAAAGGGGTTAGTATGTACGCAATGCTTAACGTCTAGAAGTGGAGGGTAGACAACTTTTAGACACATTGCATACACTCTAACATAACAGTTAGAATAGGGGGTATAAGGTGCGTTTGGCTGATTTCCATCAACCAACCGTGCACCATATTAGCACGTTTTAGTGATAGTGTCAATACTTTTTACATAAAAACGTGTATTAATCAATGAAGTGCTACCTCTAGAGGAATGTTACCGTAAGCTGTTAGTCTTCTATTGCGCCGATAAAATCTTGGTTATATAAGATACATATAACCCCATAAGTCGCGTGAGTACGCCACAACAAATGACTTCGATACATATTCAATGCGAGATATAAGTGAATAAAGGTTTGGGCGCACTCTGGTACCCGACAAGTTCAGTCAGTAGGGTAGGGTGAATACCCTGTTCCTCGTGTGGTAAAAAGAATACCATGAAGAAAAGTCTCGTCGCCCTGTCAATAGCAAGTACCATTATCTTATTGGGCCTAGGCTTCCTGTTTCGTGGGTTACTTGTACCTGACTTGCCACCTGCCCCTGTGCTGTCTAGCTCACAGTCTAGCGACTTGTCGCTGACTAGGGAAAACTTGCTAATGCTTGTTAATGAGGAGCGAGCCAAGGTCGGCGTCGCGCCGCTTGTTATAGACGAGATGTTAAACCAGTCGGCGCAGTGGAAGGCAGAGGACATGAAGATCCATAACTACAGAGCCCACGTGAAACCTGGCGAAACCAGTCCTAACGGGCTAGAATATCTCAAAGTACTGAACCAACAACAAATGAAATGCCGGTATATTAGCGAAAACATCGCGTGGATGCGTGACGAGACCGACCTTTCGGCCACTGCCGCCATCGAGGGGTGGAAAGGCTCAGAAAAACACTACGCCGCGATGGTGAACCCAGAGTATACCCTTACCGGTTTTGGCATAGCAAACGATGTGGCCGTCGAGCATTTCTGTATACCTCTCTAAGTAGCTGTTAACCTCACTCCATTCTCCTTCTCTTAGAAACGAGATTTTTCATGATCAGACAAAGCGCTACTACGCAGCTGCCCAGAAAGGGGCTGGCTTCATAAACCCCGTAACCGGAGCGCTCAAACCAGACCGCAACCAGTGTACTGTGACGCTTCCTTGGTCTCTCTGGCGCTGACGGAGTGCTTGAATTCAGCCAACAAAAACTTGTCGCATGCTGCGGATACGAATACGGTCAGCACCGCAGTACTGCGCTTCAGAAACATTCCTACAGAGCCTTCAGAAGTGCGCGTCGGGCGGAGCCCCGCACGGGTGGCAGGCGGTGTCGCATACGACCCAGGCGTCAACCCAAAAGATACATAGATACATATATATAGCGCGGACACTTCGCGCCGCTTTATGTCTTTACATTTCAAATTTGTCTGTTAGTATTGAGCACTGGACTAGCTATATAAACAGGCAAATCGCTATACTGTATAAGCATGAGCAAGAATTTAGTAATCGTTGAGTCACCGGCAAAAGCGAAGACTATCGAGAAGTATCTCGGTAGCGACTTCAAGGTGCTTTCGTCCATCGGCCACATCCGCTCCATCCCGAAAAAGACCAAGGACGGCACTCCGCCCGTTGATATCGAAAACGACTTTAAGACCCAATACGAAATCGATCCGGACAAGAAAAAAACTATCGCCGAGCTGAAAAAAGCTGTCAAAGCGGCCGACACCGTCTGGCTCGCAACCGATGAAGACCGCGAAGGGGAGGCCATCGCCTGGCATCTCTGCGAGGTGCTTGGTCTTGATCCGAAAAAGACCAACCGCATCGTCTTTCACGAAATCACCAAGACCGCGATCGAAGAGGCTATTAAGCACCCTCGCACGGTCGACATGAACCTGGTCGAAGCCCAACAGGCGCGCCAGATTCTCGACCGCATCGTCGGCTTCGAGCTCAGTCCTGTGGTTTGGCAGAAGGTGCCTGGAGGCAAAAGCGCCGGACGGGTCCAAAGCCCCGCCGTGCGCCTTCTCGTCGAACGCGAACGCGAAATCGCGGCGTTCGCCGGCTCGAGCCAGTACAAGGTCAGCGCGCTATTCTATCACGGTAAGGACGAGTTCAAGGCAGAGCTAAAGCAGCGCTTTGAAACCGAAGAGGAGGCGAGAGCTTTACTTGAAAGCCTCAAAGACGCCACCTTTACTGTCACCGGCATAACCAAGAGCCCGAGCACGCGAAATCCGGCGGCGCCATTTACGACCAGCACCCTTCAGCAGGAGGCGAACGCCAAGCTTGGGTTCGGTTCTAAAGCGACCATGGCCGCCGCTCAGAAACTCTACCAAGCCGGTAAGATTACCTACATGCGTACCGACAGCGTCAACCTGAGCGCCCAGGCAATCGCCGCCGCTACCGACTATATTAAGCGTCTCTACGGACCTCAGTACAGCACCGTCCGTACATTCAAGACGAAAAGCGCCAGCGCCCAGGAAGCTCACGAAGCCATCCGTCCGACGGACATCAGTCTCGAGACTGCCAGCAATAACGAGTATGACCAGAAGCTCTACGACCTTATCCGCCGCCGCACCCTCGCCAGTCAAATGAGTCCGGCGAAACTCGAGAACACGACCGTCACTATCTCCATTTCGACCCGCAACGAAACCTTCGAAGCCAAGGGGCAAATTATCGTGTTTGACGGATTCCTCCGCGTCTACGGCACCAGCAAAGAAGAAATCCTGCCGCCGCTCACTCAAAACGACCAGCTGCATTACAGCGAGCTGACCGCACGCCAGGTCTTCGCCAAGCCGCCAGCCCGCTACACTGAAGGTAGCCTAGTGAAGAAACTCGAGGAACTCGGTATCGGACGGCCGAGTACTTACGCGACCATTATCGATACCATCCAGACCCGCGGCTACGTCGAAAAGGGCGACAGCGAAGGCGAGCCTCGCGACGTCGTCACATTGTCTCTCATTGACGGCAGCGTCGAACGCGAGATCGTTCAAGAAAAAACCGGTTCGACCAAAGGCAAGCTAATTCCAACCCCAAGCGGCGAGCTGATTGCCGACTTCCTGACGAGCTATTTCGAACCGGTGGTTGACTACGACTTCACCGCGAGAGTCGAGGAAGAATTCGACGCCATCGCCGAGGCGAGATTGGCGAGAAACGCCATGCTGAAAAACTTCTACACGCCATTTCACGAGCTGATAGAAAAGTCCGGCGGTATTGACCGCTCGACGGTCGGCGCCAACCGAGAAGTCGGCGTCGATCCAAACACCGGCAAGCCGATTTTCGCGCGCTTCGGTCGGTTCGGACCGATGCTGCAGCTCGGCAGCCAAGACAGCGACGACAAACCGCAGTTCGCGCCGCTCCCCAAAGGGACGACGATCGAAACCGTTACCTTAGAGCAGGCCGTGCATGCCTTCAAGCTCCCGCGCCTCGTCGGACAGACCGAGGATGGTCAGGACATTAAGGCCAATATCGGTCGCTTCGGTCCGTATATTCAGGTCGGCAAGCTCTTCGTCAGCATCAAGTCGCTCGATCCGCACACCATCACGCTTGAAGAAGCCAGACAGCTGTATAAAGAGAAATTAGAAGCCGAGAAAGCTAAGCATATCGCGGACTTCGGCGACGGCATCAAGGTGCTTAATGGCCGCTATGGAGCGTACGTCACCGATGGCACCAAGAACGCCAAGATACCTAAAGATACCGATCCGAAGGAGCTGACCCACGAACAGGCCAAGGCGCTGCTCGACGAAGCTCCCGCCAGAAAGCCCCGCCGCGGCGGACGTCGTTCAAAAGCCAGCTAGCAATACTAAGTTTGAATGTAAAGTGTGATACCACTCTTTACGACATACGTCTATTTCATGCTATAATTAATTAGATATGACAATTACTTGACTGAAATAAAAATCCATTTTATAATTGTCATAGTAATTAACAACCCGCCGCTCAAACTGTAGAGAGGAAGATGTACCAGACTTATGAGTGAAACAACCCAGACAAAAACCAACATCGCCACTGAGCTCAAGGAAGCAATTGAAAGCGTTCTTGCGCACATTGATCAGGAGCGAGAACGAGAAATCATAACCCGTCGATTCGGTCTGTTTGATCGTCGCGAAACCCTCGAGCAGATCGGTGAACTGCTCGGCATCACCAGGGAACGGGTTCGACAGCTCGAAAAGGCGATTCTGGTACGTCTTAAGATTGCTGCCGAAGAAGACAAACTCTCAGCCGTTCATGACATCGAGCGCGCTCTTATTCGCGACCTTTCCGAGCACGGTAGGGTCAGCCGCATTCAGGACATCGCTAAGCGCATCGCTCCGGACACCAAAAATCCTCTCGTCCGAGCGCACATCGCGTTTATCGCGGAACTGTCTCCACGGTTGACGCTCATTAATGAAAACGACAACTACCACCAGGCAATCGGCATTAAAGAATACGGCGACGAGAAAAAGTTTAAGCACGATATCGACGAGATCGTAAAGACCATCAAGAAAGAAGGGCAGCCCCTTACTATCGAGGAGCTCTTCGGTAAACTTTCATACGAAAACCCAAGCCAAGTCCGCGCACTCGCCAGCGTCAGCAAACAACTCGCCCACCTCAAAGACCGCTGGGGTCTGGTCAAGTGGCCGACCGTCAATCCGAAGAACATCCGCGACAAGATTTACGTCATCCTCGCCGACAACGGCAAGCCAATGCACTTTTCGGAAATCGCGACCGCTATCAAGTCGAGCGACTTTAAGCGCCGCAACGTCACAACCCAGGCGATTCATAACGAACTTATCAAAGACAAGCGATTCATCTTAATCGGTCGCGGTATCTACGCGCTGGAAAGCTGGGGATATACCAAAGGTACCGTCTCAGACATTATCGCCGATGTCATTAAGGAAGCGGGCGAACCACTCCACCGCGATGAAATCGTTCGACGCGTCCTCAAAAAACGCCAAGTCAAGGAAACCACGATCCTGCTCAACCTGCAGAGCAAACCACAATTCAAACGAGTCGCGAAGGCTACCTACACACTCGAAGAGCCGGCCTCGTAAGTTGCTTGCAAACACGCCGAACAGATGGGACAATAGACCATAGTTATGGAACTTCTTATAGCATTGCTTGATCTTTTTACGAAGTGGTATGTCTTCCTGCCCATCGTCCTGACCCTCCTCTATCTGACATGGCGGAACTACCGCCGTGCCGAGGTAGTCGAAGCTCAGGAAAGCGTGC
>CAZKUV010000047.1:0-5757 GCA_964556075.1 uncultured Candidatus Saccharibacteria bacterium
CCTTATCCATGCACTTATAGCAGCGGAAGATAAGAACTTTTATGAACACGACGGCTTTTCTATAACCGGTATTATTCGAGCCTTTTATAGCAATCTTTTAAGTCGAGAGATTACTGGAGGTGGCTCAACCATTACCCAGCAGCTCGTCAAGAATACTCTCCTGAACGAAAGACAGACCTTTATGCGCAAGTACCAAGAGCTTGCAATCGCGGTTGCCGTCGAAAATAGATACAGTAAAGACCAGATTCTCGAGATGTACTTAAACTCGATTTTCTTCGGCGGAATGGTGTTCGGAATTGATGAAGCCGCTGAATTTTACTTTGACGCCGAGCCTGCTGATTTGAATCTCGCACAGAGCGCGATGCTTGTCGGTATACTGCCAGCTCCAAACGCGTATTCCCCAACGCTGGGCAACCCAGAGTACGCCAAGGAAAGACAACGAACCGTCCTTGACCGGATGGTAAGAAATGGATATATCACCGAAGAGCAGGCTGACGAGGCTTTTGCCGAAGAACTAATCTACGCCCCGGTTAAAGAAGCCGAAGCTAGTATTGCGCCGCATTTCGTTCAAATGGTCCTTGATGAGCTCTACGAAGAGTATGACGAGGAAGTCGTTACTCGCTCAGGATACCAAGTGCGAACTACCCTCGACAGTAAGTTGCAACAACAGCTTAATCAGAATATAGCTAACCATATGGGCTTCATTAGAGCGAACGGTGGCTCAAACGCTGCCGGCGTCGCGATTGACCCGAAAAGCGGATCTATACTCGCGCTAGTAGGGAGTGCTGACTGGAATAACGAGCAGTGGGGCAAAGTAAATCTAGTGACCAGTCCGCGACAGCCCGGATCGAGCTTCAAACCGATTTACTATAGTACAGCGCTAGATAATGGCACAATCACACCAGCCACGATTCTCAGCGATACACCGACAGATTTCGGAGGTTACCGTCCGCTGAACGCTGATCGTAGATTCCGTGGCAATGTTACGGTGCGAAGTGCACTGAACCAGTCTCTCAATATACCGAGTGTCGAAGTGCTACAAAAACTTGGAGTACCCGCGGCAATCGAGGGTGCAAAGAAGCTCGGCATTACGACGCTAGATGCATCGAATCAGTATGGACTCTCGCTCGCTCTCGGATCAGCGGAGGTTCCGCTGCTCGAAATGACCAATGCCTACGCCGCCTTTGCGAACGAAGGGCAATTGTATGAAGCCGTTACGATTCAACAGATAGATGACAAATTTGGCACACCTGTTTACCGTGCCCCAAGAGCAGTTACGAAACCGGCACTCAGTCCAGAAGGCGCGTTCCTTATCTCGCATATACTTTCAGACAGCGCTGCGAGAGCTCCGATTTTCGGAGCAACGTTGAACGTACCTGGACGAACCGCCGCTGTTAAAACCGGAACGACTGATGAGCAGCGAGACGCCTGGACAATCGGGTATACTCCTCAACTCGCGGTAGGCATTTGGGTCGGAAACAATGATAACGCGCCTATGCTTAACGGAGGATCAGGAATGGCTGGTCCGATATGGATTAATACCATGAGTCAAGCCTTGGCTGGAGTTCCTGACACGGCATTTACGGTGCCCGCTGGAATAGTGCAGCGAGCTGTCTGTTTCGGACAAGAGGCGTTAGCTACCCGTAGCGGATACGGCACGTTTAATGAATATTTCCGTCAAGACGCTCTGCCATCAAAGACATGTACTCCGGTCGATGAGCCGAGACAAGAGGAAGATAAAGCGCCCCTACCGGACACTGACGAAGAGACCGATGACGAAGACGAGGCAGGAGACAATCCACCCCAGCCGGGAGAAGACGAAGAAGATGATTCGACAGATACGGACGAGCCGAGTAATGGACAAAATGGTATCGGTGGTGGCATATTTCCTCGACGTGTAGGCAGATAGTGAGCGAGAAGTAGAGAAAGGGATAGGATGATAGCACATGTTTCAGGGACTGTAGCGGAAAAATTCGGTTCGTCAGTAATTGTTGACGTGCATGGAGTCGGATACGAAATAGCCGTACCGCGTGGAGACTATGAGCAGGTTACGCTTGACGAAACCGTGAAGTTCTACACCTACCATCATATACGAGAGCAGAGCGAAGAACTCTTTGGGTTCAGTTCACTTGCTGCCAAGAAGCTGTTCGAACTTCTCATTACGGTTCAAGGTGTCGGACCGAAGGCTGCACTTGCAATCCTAAGTCTCGGAACGGCCGAACAAGTGCGAAACGCGATAGCTAACAGTGATTCTGTGTTTATCACGAAGGCAGTGGGAGTCGGAAAAAGAACCGCCGAGCGAGTAGTCGTAGATTTGGCCGACAAAGTTGGACTACCCACAAAGTATCAGCAAACTCAAGTTACGCAAGAAGAACGTAAGACAAGCGACGAAGCATTGGAAGCCTTGATGGCACTAGGATTTACGCTTGCAGAGGCGACGAAAGCATTAGAGGGTGTCGATCCGACCCTTCCGACCGCAAAGCGCGTGACCGAAGCATTAAAGAGCCAATGACCTGTCATCAAGCTCAATCTCTCTGGTTGAATAGACCCGACACTGGTTGCATCGCTATGTCTATGGGATAATAGAGATATATGGCCATCGAACGAATAGTTGATACCAGCGTCCACGACGAAAATCCAGAAGAACAGGTTATCGAGGTAACCCTGCGTCCTCAAAACTTCGAAGACTATACCGGACAAGAGCGTATTAAGAAAAATCTGAAGTTGGCAATTGAAGCGGCGAAGAAACGGAACGAACCAATCGACCATGTGCTTCTCTATGGACCACCTGGGCTTGGAAAAACTACGCTTGCCATGGTGATTGCCAACGAGATGGGAAAGGATATCCGTATAACTGCCGGTCCCGCAATTGAACGCGCGGGTGACCTCGCGAGCATCTTAACGAACCTGAGTGACGGCGATGTGCTATTTATCGACGAAATACACCGCTTAAGTCGTTCGGTTGAAGAAGTACTTTATAGCGCCATGGAAGATTTTAAGCTGGACATAGTTACCGGAAAGGGTCCATACAGTCGCTCGATTCGTCTTGATTTACCCAAATTCACAGTCATCGGCGCGACGACGCGAACCGGAGCTCTTGCGGCTCCGCTGCGTGATCGGTTTGGGCATATATATCGTCTAGAGTTTTACACAACGCAGGAAATCGCCCAGATTGTTCGACGAGCGGCTGCAATTCTTGGAAGTACTATAGAAGGTCCTGCGGCGGAACTCCTCTCGACACGTGCTCGACTAACGCCGCGGATCGCCAACAGACTTCTCAAACGAGTCCGCGATTATGCCGATGTGAACGGGGATGGAATTATTGATCAACCTGTAACGATGAAAGCCTTAGCAATGCTGGAGATAGATGAGCTCGGACTCGATCCCGCTGATCGGCTTTTGCTTCGTAGCATAATTGAGAATTACGGGGATAACCCTGTAGGTCTAAACACAATCGCCGCGTTAACAGGTGACGAGGCGACAACCATAGAAGATTTTTACGAACCGTATCTTATGCAGCTAGGATTTATTGAAAGAACGCCGCGCGGTCGACGAGTCACACCGAAGGCGTATCGTCATCTTGGGCTGGACATTGAAGGGTGATAGACTAAAACTATGAGTGAGGAACAGCAAGACCGACCAGCAGCGTATGATGCTCAGGGACGTCCATTATATTATCATCCGCCTAAAACTACCGCTGAGCAACAGCGGACCTCTTTGGTGACAATAAAACCCGAAGCATATGATGGTCATAACTTTGACCCGAAAATCCGGGCGCAATACGCGAACGAGCCAGATATTGTACATGCGGCGAGACCACTCGAGCCGAAGGTTCCAAGTATTAGCGAAGAGCTGAGACAAAAACATGAGCAGTCGGTTCGACAATACCCTCAACTAAACCTGAGCGAAGGAGAGTACGTTATCTTGCGTATAAAGCGTCATCCGATCGGTCTGTTCGCTCCAATTGCGATGACGTCATTTGCCGTGATATTTTTCGTCTCATTTGCTTTCTTAGTCTCTGATTACTATGACAGAACAGGGGGAGTATCGTATGGTGGGTACGAACTGCCGGCTCAAGGGATTATTGTGGCATGCCTGTTATTGCTTGCTCTGTTGTCTAGTATAGTCGGCGCAGTGGCGGTTTGGGTGTACCAGAAGAATCAATTTTTCCTCACTAATGAGTCGGTCATCCAGGAAATTCAGCACGGATTGTTTTCGCACCATGAACAGACAGTGAGTCTAGGTAGCATTGAAGATGCCAGCTATAAGCGTCGGGGAATTCTGCAACACATTTTTGATTATGGAACTATGCGACTCAGTACTGAAGGTGAGGAAACAACCTACCGGTTTGCCTTTGTTGAAAACCCAAAGCGTCAGATTGCAATTGTCAATAACGCAATCGAGGCATTTAAAAACGGCAGACCTGTCGACGACTAACAATAGCTAGTTAAGTTACTTTTCCCGATTGGTTTTGATATAGTCAGCTTCTTTTTCTAGCTGAGCCCGCAAGGTATAACTGCCACACTTTTCGTTTTCGCAGTTTACCGCTTCGTAACGATAGCTAGATTGAGGACTGCCCAGCTCATAACCGAGCGGGTCTGTAAATAAATCGGGATCCATGGCGGTAAGATTGTCGCTAGAAATCGTTTCTGGATAGTATCCATTCTTCTTGAAGAAGACTTCTTCAAGATTGTAGTACATTGCGTTTATGGCAGTTTTACGTTTCTCGTCGCGCTGAGACGCTTCGATATTCGCTTTTTGATAGATGAGGAGTATACTTGCGAACGCAAAGAAAACAATGACGACCACAAGCTCTGCGATAGTGAATCCGTACGAACGTTTCATTACGTATCAGTATAGCACGTGCGAGAACGGAGGCGAATGACGTCACATAGCCAATTTTCGAGCTGGTTTATCAAGAGTTATATGGTCATGGTATAATAATCTATAGTGAAAGCGAGGGGAATATGAGCAAGAAAACAGAGGTGACTGATAAGGCTACTGCAGACGACGGTAAGCTGAAAGCTCTCGGTCTGGCAATGGATCAGATTACGAAGCAGTTTGGTGACGGCGCGATTATGAAGCTAGGCGAGGCCAAGAAAGTAGACGTGGAGCTCCTGCCGAGCGGGGCACTCAGCCTCGATATCGCGTTAGGTGGCGGATATCCAAAAGGACGTATTATTGAAATTTACGGTCCAGAATCCAGCGGTAAAACGACACTTACCTTGCATGCGATTGCCGAGATTCAAAAACAAGGAGGTACAGCGGCATTTATCGATGCCGAACACGCACTTGATCCAGCATATGCGAGACGCGTCGGAGTCGATACCGATAATCTGTTAGTATCTCAACCAGATAATGGTGAGCAGGCGCTTGAAATCGTCGAAACTCTCGTTCGCTCCAACGCGGTTGACCTAGTCGTAGTCGACAGCGTCGCAGCACTGGTCCCGCAGGCTGAAATTGACGGCGATATGGGAGACTCACATATGGGTCTCCAGGCTCGACTGATGAGCCAGGCTCTTCGAAAACTGACCGGTATCATCAATAAAAGCAAGACGACCGTTATTTTCATCAACCAGATTCGCATGAAAATCGGCGTTATGTTCGGTAATCCAGAAACGACAACTGGTGGTAATGCGCTCAAGTTCTACGCATCTGTACGAATGGATATTCGCCGCACAGGGCAAATTAAAGTCGGCGAGGACATTATCGGTAACCGAACCAAGGTAAAGGTAGTTAAGAACAAGATTGCCCCGC
>CAZKUV010000048.1:0-2893 GCA_964556075.1 uncultured Candidatus Saccharibacteria bacterium
GTAATAAACGGTAGGTTAATTTCGGTCTCAGTAGTTGAAGATAGCTCCTTCTTCGCCTTTTCAGCCTCGTCCTTAAGCCGCTGCATAGCAGCTTTGTCGTTTCGAAGATCGACTCCTTCCTCTTTTTTGAAGACTTCGATGAAGTGGTTGACGATTCTGTTGTCAAAGTCCTCTCCTCCAAGGTGGGTATCACCGTTGGTTGAACGGACTTCGAAGACACCGTCACCGAGTTCAAGGACTGACACATCGAAAGTACCGCCTCCGAGGTCGAAGACAACTATCTTTTCATCCTTCTTGCTCTCAAGACCGTATGCAAGCGCTGCGGCCGTTGGCTCGTTGATGATTCGTCTGACTTCAAGACCAGCGATTTTTCCAGCATCTTTGGTCGCTTGTCGCTGGGCATCATTGAAATACGCAGGTACGGTGATAACCGCCTCGGTCACTTTCTCACCAAGAAACGCCTCGGCATCCGCCTTTATCTTACTGAGAATCATGGCAGAGACTTCTTCAGGAGTATACTCCTTGTCGCCCATCTTGACCGCTACGCCCGTACCCTTTTTTACGATTTCGTACGGCATAATGTCGATATCTTTTTGGACTTCTTTGTCGTCAAACTTACGACCAATCAGACGCTTGACGCCATAGATGGTATTCTTCGCATTGGTAACACGCTGACGTTGCGCTACTTGACCAACCAATCGTTCTCCAGATTTATTGATTGCAACTACACTCGGTGTAGTCCGATTACCTTCAGCGTTTGGGATAACTTCAGGTTTGCCAGCAACCATATAGGCAAATGCGCTGTTGGTCGTACCAAGGTCAATTCCGATAATTCTTGCCATTGATTTCCCCTTTCATCTGTTCTTGATTTGTCTTCTGCAGAGTATTTTAGCACTCCTCGCAGTGTAGTGCCAAAACTATATCTATTATATGAAGATTAGCACTCCCATGTCAAGAGTGCTAATTTGATTCATACCAATAGATTGTTTACGTTGGCAAACTAAGTACCCGGCGTCCTAATATTTGAAAAAACTGCCCTCGTGCTTGAAGTCGTCCAGTTTCCCGTTTGATTGTTTCCAGTACAATTTAGCGCTCTGGAGTCGGATGGAACATTTGCCGCATTTTCATAGAACACCGCGAGCACATAAAACGGTTCAGGACATATACCATACCCATTCGCACCACTCGACCAGTAAGTAAAGTAGTATGTGTTGTTATTAATAGGATCAATTGGAGCTTTGTCGATAACTCCAGAGTCTGTTAGGTTTTTTAGCCAATTCCCTGCGGTATCGACACTATGTGAGTAGCTAGTGTTGAACAGTCCGGTAAAACCAGATGGCACATTTGTTCCGCTACCGATATGAGGCGGATATCTGTCGTGGTCGACTTTGTAGAGCTCAAGAGCCTTCCGTATATCCGCAACCGCTTGAGTACGAGCATTGTCCCTCGCGCGTTGTTGTATGCCGGTATACGCCACAATACTGATAGCTGCCAATATCGCAATTACTACTATTACGATGAGAAGCTCGACAATGGTGAATCCGCTTGCGCTTTTTCTCATATAGCCAGTATACCCCATCGCTCACTGCGCAAACAAAAACAATGATTGGATGTAAATCCATAAAAAAGTTTTTGCCTCAGACCTTGTTGTCTGTCATACTTAAACTACACTATGCACGAGTCCGGATTATTTATTGAACTCAGTCTACTTATCGTACTTGTAACACTTGTCTCTATGGTGATGAAGTGGCTTCGTCAGCCACTGATTCTTGGATATATCATTACCGGGCTCATTGTCGGTACGGTGATTCCATTACTGACCGATAACTCCCTTACCGTAAATACCGACGGATTTGATATATTTTCAAACCTTGGTATCGTACTCCTGCTCTTCATCATAGGTCTCGGACTTCGCGTCTCCGTCTTTCGGCGGTTAGGAGCCGTCGTTTTCGCAATCGCGCTTACTATCCTGCTAGTACTTGGGGGAATCGGTTTATTCATCGCCCAAGCGTTCGGCTTCAGCTACATCGAGGGTATTATTACCGGGCTGGCACTTTTCTTTAGCAGTACTATCATCATCGTCAAAATTCTATCCGACAAGAAGGAACACACTCGGTTGCATGGTCAGATTGCGATTGGGGTCATCCTGTTTGATGACATCGTTGCGACAATCGCGTTACTGTTTGTCGCCGCTGGTAAGAGCGGTTTCCAGCTCACCGAGTTAGGACTTCTGTTCGCAAAAGGAATTGTGCTTGCCTTGCTGCTCACATTCGTCTCTACTAAGCTTCTTCCAAAGCTTTCTCATCAGTTCGCAAAAAATCAGGAACTACTTTTCCTATTCGCGATGGCCTGGGGCCTGGGTATCGCGACGCTCTTTCAATGGGCAGGATTCTCCATCGAGGTGGGTGCTCTCTTCGCCGGTGTCAGCCTCGCTCCGCTACCATACACGCAGCAGATGGAATCCCGTCTCCGACCGCTCCGCGATTTCTTCATCGTTATCTTCTTTATTACGCTCGGCGCCGAGCTCCATCTCGATAATATTATCGCCGGCCTGCTCCCTGCCGCTATCCTATCGGCGATAGTTGTGATATTAAAGCCGATTCTAGTCATGATTATCATGAGGTTATTTAGATACACGAAGCGCACCAGCTTTAAAGTTGGTATCAATCTTTCCCAGATTAGCGAGTTTTCGATTATTTTAGCGGTTGTTGCCACTGCTGCCGGTGTTGTCGACGAAAAGCTCACCGCTATTATTACTTTAATTGCCTTATTGACCATTACCGTATCGACATATCTGATGCAGTACGACAAAGTAATATACGCTGCTCTTGAACGGAGGATTGAGTGGTTCAGAGAGCCTGACGACCACCGTGAACAGTACATCAATGATAAA
>CAZKUV010000048.1:2903-5634 GCA_964556075.1 uncultured Candidatus Saccharibacteria bacterium
CTCTTCGGCTATAGACGCGGCGGGCATGAGTTCGTCAAAACATTTACGAAAATGGAAAAGCCATTCATAGTGGTAGATTACGATCCAACCATGATTGAAGCGCTCGAACGCCAGCACCTGCCGCATATGTACGGCGACGCTACCGACGTCGACTTCCTGAAAGACATCGGTCTTAAGAATGCCAAATTAGTTGTCAGTACCATAACCCATCTCTCAACCAATGAACAGCTAGTCCGATACATTAGACGAGTCAATCCTGACGCGGTTATCATCTGTCATGCTGACGACCACAATGAAGCCGAGGAATTGTACCGCATGGGCGTGACCTACGTCATGCTACCGCATTACATTGGAAGCGAGAGAATTAATCATTTCATACGCCGGAAAGGTACGAGCAAGAAAGCATTCGAAGAATACCGACAACAGAATCTCGTCGGAATCAGCGACAAATCAAAATAGACCTGGCGCGCTAGTTGGTGCGCGTTACTTTGACCATGGCGTGCCTTATTGGCATGCCATTTAATGTGTATCCAGCTTGGAGTTCCTCTGCGATAACCTCTTTTTCTCCTTCAGCCTCTTCATCGATTTGAATGGCTTCATGGAGTTCCGGATTAAACGCTGTCCCTGGAGCTGCTTCGATACGTTCGACATTCATATCCGCAAGCGACTTTTCAAGGTTCTTCATTAGACTCATAACCCCCTGGACCCATTTGTTATCTTGGAGTTCTTTCGGGGCATACCCAATCGCTCGTTCGATATTATCAACCATTGGAAGAAGCTTAAGGATTGCGGTCATTTGACCATACTGTTGAGCGGATGCTTTATCTGCTTCGGAACGCTTTCGAAAATTTTCGAAATCCGCCCGTGTACGCTGAAGGTCCTGGGTTAGTTCATCGATTTTCTTCTCAAGTTCTACTTGTTTTTTACTTTTCGGCATACTACTCCCCTATCTTAAAACAAATTGACGATTCCGTTTATCAGGTTAAATATTGCCTGCACGACTGCCTGGATAACCATAACAATACCACTGAAGATGGCCTGAATAATAGCAACAACCCCTTGAAAAATGGCCTGAATAAGTTCCATTACAACACCTCCTCAAGCATCGCTCCGGTCTGTCGCACAAGGCGCATTACTCGACCATAACTTTGTCTCGTCGGTCCAAGTACTCCAATATAACTTTTGTCTGAGAACGGCGACCTAAATCGGCTGATAATTAAGGTTGCGCCGCTACTCTTTCCAATCGGGTTCTCGCTTCCTATAAAGACGTTGAGCGGTTCATTAGGTACAGCTTCCCTGAGCCATGGCTCCAGATTATCAAGCAACCTAGCTACCGCCCGAACATGATTACCGTGCATAAATTCCGGCTGAGAGAATAGATGCCCGAGACCACTTAAATAGAGCTCGTCACCGATTGTGGCCAGCCCAAGGTTCTGGGTGAGATCAACGAGACTGTCCACCGCGCTTCTTATCGCTCGATCGGCACGGTCTTTATGTGTGCTGACTCTCGCTTCGATTGCCCGAGCACTGCGATCGAGTCTCGGAGGCTCGTGCATATCAGCTTCGGTAAGCATATTGACGTAGTATCGGTACCCTTTATCGGTAGGGATTCGTCCGGCACTAGTATGAGGATGAGTGACATATCCCATCTCCTCAAGCCGCGCCATTTCAGCACGGATAGTTGCGCTTGATACCCCAAAAAGCTTCGCCAGAGTAATACTGCCGACAGGAGAGGCAACCTCGGCATACTGTTCGATAATAGCGGCAAGGATAGCGGCTTGACGTTCTGTCATGATGCTATTGTACTGTGTTTTGGCACTCAATGTCAATGAGTGCTAGACGTTCTCTTTGATGGCTTGGAGCAGCTCACGCGCTCGAATCCTAGCCTCGTCATCCTTACTGTGAAACTCATCGGTTGGATGCGAAGTGATTTCAAGCACTGCAGAAACAGCCTGCTCAAGCCTATCATTTATGACGAAATGGTAGTAAGGAGTTAGTAGAGCGTGACTTAGCTCACGGATAGCACTGTCGCGTCGTTTTTCCCATTCTTCTTGTGATACCTTAGTGACACCATAGCGATCTTCAAGGCGCTGTAGCCAAATATCATAGCTGGGCGGGAGTACGAAAATCGCAACGACATTTTGGCTGATTTTCTTATACTCCGCGACTCCTTGAACATCAAGATCGGTGATAGCAACACGCCCTTCGTTATGAATTTCCTGAAGAGCCCGCACACTAGTACCATAAATGGTTCCGTGCACAAACTTCGCCTCAATAAATTCCTCGTTTCCGAGCATTCTTTCGGCTTCAGTCTGATCTATGAAGTGATAGTCCAGGCCATCAACTTCCATTACACCGTTATTGGTGCGCGGAGCTCGAGTGGTATGAGACACGATATCTCGAAATTCCGGCTTCTTTAACAACTCTTTTTTGATAGTGTCCTTACCTGCGCTAGTAATGCCGGCAAGGAGAACAATCTTCGTCGAACGAATCAGTTCTGCGGCATGATCCGGAAGCTGATACGAAGCAACTACTTCAGATAAATCTTGCATATCTGATTATTGTAACAGATTAATCACGCTTTAACATCACCATGAACGCCTCTGAAGGTATGTCGACCTTACCGAATCGCTTCATGCGTTTCTTACCCTTCGCCTGTTTGGCGAGTACTTTCTTCTTTCGCGATACGTCCCCGCCATAGAGCCCGGTAGTAACGTCTTTTCGGTAGGCG
>CAZKUV010000049.1:0-3500 GCA_964556075.1 uncultured Candidatus Saccharibacteria bacterium
ACCCCAGGACATATCGATTTTACCGCCGAGGTTGAGCGATCTCTTCGCGTGCTGGATGGTGCGGTTACGGTTTTTGACGGTAAGATGGGTGTCGAAGCGCAGTCTGAGACTGTATGGCGCCAAGCCAACAAGTATGGCGTACCTCGTATTTGCTTTATTAATAAGATCAACCAGACCGGTGGTGATTTCTACAAGTCAATTGAGTCGATTCATAATCGTTTGACGAAACATGCGCTTCCAATACATCTACCGATTGGCTTTGAAAAGGATGTATGTGGTGTAGTTGATTTGATTGATATGAAGGCGTACACCTACGATGATTACGCCGACCATGAGTTGAAGGTGGGAGAAATTCCTGCAGACATGGTTGAGAAAGCGAAAAATGCTCGAAGCTTATTGGTAGAAGCTGCTGTGGAGGCTGACGATGAGCTGTTCGAGCGTTTCCTGGAACAAGGTGAAGAATCTATAACAATCGATGAGTTAAAGGCAGCTTTACGAAAGCGCGTCCTAGCTGGTGATTTCTTCCTCATTACTGGTGGCGACGGTCGCGGAGTAATTGTTGAAAAAGTACTTGACCTCGTTGTTGACTATCTTCCTAGCCCCGTCGATGTTGACGCGATTTGGGGTGTTAACCCAAAAACAGGCGATCAAGTTGAACGAAAGCCATCTGAATCCGATCCTATGACCGGCCTTGCGTTCAAAATTGCAACCGACCCATTTGTTGGTAAGCTCATCTTTGTTCGTGTTTACAGTGGTCGGTTAACCGCTGGTAGTTATGTCTTGAATACAATGACAGGCGAAAAAGAACGTATTGGCCGTATCGTTCGAATGCATGCCAATAAGCGTGAAGATATTGACTCAATCGGAGCCGGCGACATAGCTGCTGTTGTTGGCCTGAAAAATACAACGACAGGAGCAACACTGTGTGATCCTAATAACCCGATTATGCTGGAATCAATCGAATTCGCTGAGCCTCCAGTCTCCATAGCGGTTGAGCCAAAGACGAAAGCCGATCAGGAAAAAATGTCAGTCGCCCTTCAGCGCCTAACAGAAGAGGATCCTACATTCCGAGTGCATACCGATGAAGAAACCGGACAGACCATTATGAGCGGTATGGGAGAGCTTCACCTCGACATCTACGTTGATCGTATGCGTCGAGAATTTAATGTCGAGGCTAACGTCGGTGAGCCACAGGTCGCATACCGTGAGACTATTCGCGGCGTAGCAGAGGCACAGGGTAAGCATGCTAAACAGTCGGGAGGACGAGGACAATACGGTGACGTATGGATTAGATTCGAACCTACCGAGTCTGGCGAAGGGTTTGAGTTTGTCGATCAGATCAAGGGAGGAGTTGTTCCCCAAGAGTATCGCCCCGCAGTTGAAAAGGGAATTAGAGACACCCTTGCCGGTGGCGTTATCGCTGGATATCCGATGATTGGTGTTAAGGCGACGTTATATGATGGTAGCTACCATGATGTCGACTCGAGCGAGCTTGCTTTCAACTTAGCTGCGATTCTTGCAGTCCGTGAAGGCATTCCGAAGGCAAAACCAGTACTTCTTGAGCCAATTATGCGCGTTGAGGTAACAACTCCTGAAGAGTTCATGGGTGATATTATCGGCGACTTAAACTCGCGACGTGGTCGAATTGAGGCCATGGATGACCTCGCGGGTGGCGCAAAGCTCATCCGAGGTATGGTTCCGCTTGCTAATATGTTCGGATACACGTCGGATCTCCGCTCTATGAGCCAAGGGCGAGCTGCTTCTACAATGGAGCTTGCGGCGTACGAGGAAGTCCCACCGAACGTCGCGCAGGAGATTATTACTGCGCGCACCAGTAAGTAGGTCTTTACTGTTCAGCTCGTTATCTGTATAATGAATCACATATGGCGTGGAGTCTTTTTCGGACTGTGCGCGAAAAGTAATAAAATAAGGAGAAACAATCTAAATGGCAGATTTTGATCGTTCAAAGCCGCACGTTAACGTCGGTACTATGGGCCACGTTGACCACGGTAAAACTACCCTGACCGCTGCAATTTCGCACGTCCTATCAAAGAGACTTCCAAGCGACGTCAACAAACCACGTGACTATGATACTATCGACAACGCTCCTGAAGAGAAGGCTCGTGGTATCACCATCGCATCATCTCACATCGAGTACGAGTCTGCGAACCGACACTATGCACACGTTGATATGCCTGGTCACGCTGACTACGTTAAGAACATGATTACTGGTGCAGCTCAGGTTGACGGAGCAATCCTAGTTGTTGCTGCTACCGACGGACCGCTACCTCAGACACGTGAGCACGTCCTCCTTGCAAAGCAAGTTGGTGTGCCTAAGATCGTAGTCTTCCTCAACAAGATGGACATTGCTGATCCAGAGCTTGTTGAGTTGGTTGAAATGGATATTCGCGAACTGCTCGCTAAGAACGGATTCGACGAAAACGCTCCAATCATTAAGGGTTCTGCTACGGGTGCTCTTGAAGGCAAGCCAGAGTATGAAGAGGCTGTCATGGAGCTTGTTAACGCTCTTGATACCTACATTGAAGAGCCGCCACGCGATATGGACAAGCCATTCCTTATGCCAATTGAGGATGTTTTCTCAATTAAAGGACGCGGTACGGTTGCAACTGGTCGTATCGAGCAGGGTGTAATTAACCTAAACGAAGAGGTCGAAATCGTTGGTCTTCGCGAAACTCAGAAATCAGTCGTTACTGGTATCGAGGCATTCAAGAAGAATCTTGATAAGGGTCAAGCTGGTGACAACGCAGGTCTTCTACTCCGAGGAATCGAGCGCGAAGACATCGAACGCGGTCAAGTTATCGCAAAGCCTGGTTCTATTACTCCTCACACAGAATTTGAGGCTGAAGTTTACATCCTTAAGAAGGAAGAAGGTGGTCGCCATACTCCATTTACCAAGGGTTACAAGCCGCAGTTCTACTTCCGAACTACTGACGTTACTGGAGAAGTTGAACTTCCTGAAGGCAAGGAAATGGTCATGCCAGGTGACACAGTAACCTTCAAGGTGAAGCTGATGGCGCCGATCGCTATGGAGCAAGGTCTTAACTTTGCAATCCGAGAAGGTGGCCGAACAGTCGGTGCTGGTGTCGTTACTCAGATCGTAAAATAGAGTTACGGATACTCCATTCTTAAGTAACACCCCCATTGAAAGAGGGGGTGTTACTTTTTCTAGAAGTAATGTATTCAGATAATTGAAGTATAGCTACTCGATTTTGACTTCATATTATCAGTCAGAACTTCTTCCAAGTTATGGCATATACCGAAAGACAAGCAGCTACAAATAGTTCTTTGAACTCAGATATTGTATTTGGCTCTGAGTCTATCGCTTGGAGATACGATGCATATATGCCGAAAGTAATTATGATGAGTGACACAACCAATTGTATAGTGGCAAGGTTATCTCGACGCCGCTGAGCCTGGATAAGTGCGTGACCAAGTAATAAAAGTCCTATGCAAAATGCAAACGTGTATAATAGTGCAGC
>CAZKUV010000049.1:3510-5192 GCA_964556075.1 uncultured Candidatus Saccharibacteria bacterium
GCCCAAGGCTTTTCTATAATAAATAAAAACCTCGGGTCTAGCATTCCTAGGAACGCAAATGAGGGGTATGCAATCCACAAGGGTGGTATTAAATACCGAATTCCATCGAGTCCGCATTTAGTTAGGAGTATGGATACTTGAGAACGAAAGAGTGGTAGTATGACTAGGAATATTAAAGCTCCGTAGTGAAATGCAATATTAAATATATCCGTATGGAGATTATGAATATTTACCTCTTTTTGCCAATTGTGTTGTTGCATAAACTCGCCCGTCTGAAGGTCAAAAATTCTTTGACCCCATGAAATTTCTTCTCCTGCGAACACAAAAAAGATTACCGCGAGAAATAGTACCGAAGCTGCTAATAATGAACTACCTCGTCGCGAGAGCAGTCTAGCTCCACGAATCGTCATTGAGATCGAGGAAATGATAAATACTAATGCAGTAAGATTTTCCGCGAGTCCATCTTCCATTCCTAACTTTGTGGCAAACGATGGAGTAAATACCAATATTGCTAAAGATGCGACCGCGGTACCATATAAAATAATTGAATACGTCCTCGGATCAGGCTTATTGAAGTATGACGGAGTAATCATTTCGTACTAGTGTATCACGTCGAGAGACATTGCTTAAGTGAAACCATTGACAACCACACGCGGAAGTGCCAAAATATCAGCACTCAAGAGGAAGGGATCCTCTCATTCCGATGATTGAGGGCAATACTTGAGGGCACCTCTAGAAAGTTGAACAAGATGTTCGATCTGCTAAACCAAGTGGTATTTGCGGAGGCGTTCCCCTTGAGTATATTCTACGCCGTCTATCAAACCCACAGGCTGTTTGGCGTGCCGATGTGGATAGTCGGCATCGCTATAGCGACGGTTTTGGCTGTTGGTTCTTGTCCGGAGTACGTCGCCCAAGTATGGGTATACATGGGTGTCTTCGCGTTTTTTGCGATTTCTGAGCTCGTTCAGGGTCTGCTTTTCTCCTGGGAAGAGCGAGGGGTATTCGCCGAAAACTAAGATTCTAGGTGTGCAAGGAGGGGCAGAGTCTTCTGAGCCCGCCCCTCCGAAGTTACCATTGCCTATTCAATTAATCCTCCCAAATGTGGAGAATTTTTACTATCTCTACAAAAGCTAGCTAACCAGTAATTGTCGGTGGGTAGGAAACGAGAATCAAGGCGATCTAAGTTCAGAGCGGAGTAAACAATGATGAATACGCCCACTTCGGAGAGTTATTCATAGTATGACTAAATGTAGACACAAGCACTTTATATATAACGTGATTCTAGGAGAATTCTCGTTTGCATGTTGTGATGAAGTAGTCATTGACATTTAGTCTCGATCTATGTTTTCTCAGTTGCTTACTGAATTCCGTCGCACACCATACAGTCTCTGGAAAATTCGATATTAGATACATACGCACGAAAGAGACAGGTGACTAGTCCCCCACTCGATTCACTACTTCTTTATTCCATAGATGGCTAGACCGGCGCATAGTAAAGCGATGACAACGAATGCATTCTCTCATCCATTACTCCTTCATCCTATATATTGTTCAATGGTATAATCGCCAAGTAGCTCTATTGAACGAAATATACCAATATTATATAATGTGCTCTATATAACATAATTCTACCGAGAACTCGGCCAGACGTAAAACCGGTTACACGCGGTGTACGATTTGAG
>CAZKUV010000050.1:0-4707 GCA_964556075.1 uncultured Candidatus Saccharibacteria bacterium
GCCACAAGTGGGAAACTAGCACGGTGCCGAATTATAAAAAGACCTTCCGAATAGGAGGGTCTTTTTCTTTTTGCTTTTTCGCGTTGAAAAAGAGTAGAAAAGAATTACGCTCATGAAAAAGCATGAGTGATATAATTGAAGGTGATGCTGTTACAGCAAAAAACAAAAAGGATTGTAAAAACTGTACGCCGTATCCCTGTAAAATATTACTTCGTAGCGGGCGTGTTGCTCGTTGCAACCGTCTATGTGATCGCGTTTCGTGAACGGGTGATTGCTTACAACTACGGAGGAGAAACCTGTATTAATCGCCTCGTTCTTCTACCCGAAATTTTCAAGCAAGCGAGAGGCGAGACGTATGTGATGGAGCCGAACGGGGGATGGAGTATCTTCGGGAAGCAGGTAACTGCTACTTCATTATGTATCGTACCAGTCGAGCCTCCTGCCGAGCATTCTTCTGAATCGGTGGCGTTCGCTCCCTGGGGCGGTTGGCTGGCTAGACTGAGATACCGCATTGAGGCAGGGGCGTATCCGGCGATTGACACGAGCGCGCTTGAAGGAGCTCCGATTGCAGTGAGCCGCGAACTATACGTTCCGCTCACTCAGCCTGATAAAACTTTTTCGTACCAGATGGCCGCCGAAGGGAATAAGGCAGGATGCGAATCGATGGGAGAAGAATTAGCCTGCGATGTTCCGTCGCTGAAGCTTGATCAGGGAAGCACGTATACCCTTAAACTTGAGAAACGGTTCAAGGATCGACCGGTCGAGGCGGTCAGCGCAACTGTCGAGACGCTTTCGCCTCTGACAGTCACGGAAACATCGATTGGTCATGATTCGGTCGTATACGATAAGCCTGAAGCGGTGACAATTACCACGGATAAGCCTGTCGGTCGGGCGGAGGTAACAGTGCGCCGATCTGACGGGGAAGAAACGGTGCTTGAGTCTGACGTTTCGATAGATGGTTCAACCGTAACGATATCATTTGTTGAAGAATTACCTAGACAAGCTGATATCGAGATTGCTGCCGACGTTCTCGAGGCGGAGGACGGTAGCGTCCCTCTCGACTCGTTTTCGTTGACCTTCCGGACGTCGGGTGGACCGAAAGTTATAGGAGTAAATGTCGGTCAAACAGGGGTAGTTATTGGGGCGCAAATAGTCGTGTCTTTTGATCAGGAGCTCTCCCTCGATCAGGATCTCGGTCCGTTTGTCGCCACTGGGGGAGGGCTAGCGCTTCAATCGAGAAATGGAAACCAACTGGTATTTTCAACGAGCCAGGCGGGGCTGTGCCAACCGATATCCATCACCTTGAAACCGGATATCAGCAGTCCGTACGGTATTTCGGGTCAGTCCGGGTGGCAATATAACGGACGCACGCAGTGCTACACAGTTACGACAATTGGATATTCGTCTCAAGGACGCCCGATTATTGCCTATCAGTTCGGCGGCGGGGGAACAACTGTCATGTATACCGGGGCGATTCACGGCAATGAGTTAAGCTCGAAGCTACTCATGGAACGGTGGATTCAGGAACTTGATGCTAACCCAGGAAGAATCCCGGCAGATAAGCGAATTATAATTGTGCCAGCTATAAACCCTGACGGAGTAGCGGCCGGGGCGCGAGTTAACGCGAGAAACGTCGACCTTAATCGAAACTTCGCGACCGGGGACTGGCTCAAGGATATCCAGCATACGAATGGCAGCGCGTTCCCGGGCGGAGGTGGCGAAGCGCCAATGTCGGAGCCTGAGGTGCAGGCTATCGCGAATTTTGTTGCCCATATGCGTCCTGCGCTAGTGCTCTCATATCACAGCATTGGTGGGATGGTTATCTCGAACCAGGCTGGACAAGCGAACGCCAAGGCAAGTCAGTACGCCAATTTAAGCGGGTATCGACTTAGCGGCGGCGATAGCGGCGAGTTTGGTTACCAGATTACGGGGACAGCCGACGATTATTACCGGGAGAAATTAGGAGTGGCCAGTATTCTTATTGAGCTTGGGAGTCATACATATCATCAATTCGAGCGAAACCAGGCAGCTATGTGGGCGGCGATGGAATAGTGGTGTACACTAAGGATATGCGCTTTATCAAAAAAGCAATGTATGCGGTATGTGTTGCTGCTGTAGTACTTATATCTTCAGGGGTTGCCTTGGCGACTGTTATTGAGAATCAAGAGGCGCCGAAAGAACGCATGGAGCAAACGGCGAACCGGTTTAAAGCCTTACAAGTACTTCCAGAAGTGCTAGAGGCGATTAAGGCGCCTCAGCAAGAGGTTCCAGAGTGGTATCAGGAACAGGTCGCGGCCGAAGAGGCTGCAGCTGCCGAGGGAAGAGCTGCTCGAAATAACGGCAACGGAGCAATAATTACCTATACAGTTCGTACCGACGGCGCTCAGTCTAGCCTGGCGACGTTTTCTGCGCTGGCTAGTGAAACGCTAAACGATCCGAGGGGCTGGTCTCAGTTAGGGATCCGTTTTCGAGAGGTACCGAGCGGGGGTCATTTCAATCTGATTCTAGCGGACGCCTCCAGGTTGCCGGCCTACTCAGCGACGGGCTGTAGCGTCGAATGGAGCTGCCGCGTCGGTGTTTCGGTCATTATTAATGAGGCTCGTTGGAACGGAGCGACAGCGGCATGGAACGCTGCCGGGGGCAGTCTACGCGATTATCGGCACATGGTTATCAATCACGAGGTAGGACACTGGCTGGGTCATGATCATGTAGGGTGCTCGGCACCCGGCGCGTACGCACCAGTCATGCAACAGCAGTCAATTGATTTAGCGGGATGCAAGTTTAACCCGTGGCCGCTTCCAAGCGAGCTATGGACTACGAGGTTGTAATGGACAGGGTTCGTACCATTATTTTCAAACACAAACTGATTGTCGCGGCGGCAGCGATACTACTCCTGTTTGTCATTGTCATGATCTGGTGGATTCGTTGGGACTGGAATAAGGTCGGTAGAAGCAATACCGAAGATGCCGATAAGGCTAGCGCAGTGGTTAGCACCCTGCTCGAATCGGAGAATCCGACCCTTGATGATTTGAAGGATGGTCAGGCTAATCTTGGGGATATCGCCCAGCGACCGTGCGGAATCTCTTGGAGGCAGTCGTGGCGGAAACTGGTATCCGATGAGCCAAAGCAAAGAGAAGAGGCATGTAAGGCACTCAACGAAAAGAGTAAGGTAGCGGCCGAAACCATCGGCGCGCTTATATCTAGGCTCGAAAGTGAGCAGCAACTAGCTGACATTATAAAGAATGCGACGAATGAAGTCAGCGAGCTCGATCCCTATCTGTATGACGAAGCGATAAAAAATTGGAAGAAAGCCATCAAACAGCTCGAAGCGCTCGAAGTCGATTCCAGTCTAACTGAACAGCACGACCAATTACGTAAAAAATCGAACGCCATTCTCGCGTCGCTTGAGAGCCTCAAGACCGCGGACGAAGAGAATAGTCGTTCCGAGTATGACGACGCCTACGTTACTCTTCAAAATAACTATCAGGAACTTCGATCAATCCGTAGAGAAGTCGAGGCATCGTTTGAGACGTTACTAGAAGAGACCCTTCCGATACTGCTCGGATTCTAAAGCTCGCCTGTCTGTTGGAGCGCAAGCTCAGTAGTCATGTCATAGCACCAAAATAAAACGACCCATCTCGCAGAAGGGGTCGTTTGTTGTTGAATCGAACATCGAATTCAAACAGGTGCATATTCATAATATCGCACCGAGCGAATAAGCGCAAGAACTTATTCACAATAAAACTTGCTTATGTAAATATTGACAAAACGCATATGGTGTGGTATATTTTAATCATACACATATCGTGTGTGAGGTAAAGAAAGAGGGTTTCCGTATTACATTTATGTGGAAACCTTTTATTTTAGGAGGATAACCTATGGCAGGTACAAGAGAAGGAGGCCTAAAGGCTGCAGCAAAGAATCTAGCGCGTGACCCTGAATTTTACGCCAAGATAGGTGCAAAGGGTGGTCGAAACGGTACTACCGGCGGCTTCGCTGCTAACCCTGAACTTGCTCGCATCGCTGGTGCGAAAGGTGGTCGGATTTCTCGACGCCGAAGCAAGAAAACTACCGAATAGTAGTGTATTTCGGTAGCATTTCTACAAATGAATAGCCACTGCATGGTGGCTATTCTTGTTTATCAGACATTTTGTATCGCCTGAGCGCGCAAGTACGCGCCTCGTTGACCCGCCACGATTCTCCGCAAGCTAAACAGGAGTACTGATTCGGTTTTGTTTGTAAACCCGTTGCCTGACAGGTAGGGCATGTACTTCTGGCGTGCAGCCAGTCCCTATAGGTGTCGAGCATATGTTCGACTTGCTCTTCCTCGATTACGACGCTGTACGTCTTAGACAGCTCCGTTTTAGCGTATTCCCACGCGTCACGCTCCATATGAAGCAGTTCAATATCTAAAGAATACTCTCCATGTCCAAGCCGCGCATGAGCTACTTCATGGAGTAATAGGCCAAAATCTATCTGAGGAGCATAAAACACAGTACGCTCCGAAGGAGACCAACGGAAGTCAGCTCCTTCGGCAAATGTAAGGTCTGGATAGTCCCTGCGGAGTTTATTGAGAAGCGAGGTGGTCGAGGGCATGGTAATAGCACCCATAGATAACAGCTTCCTCGGGATTTGCGGCTTGCTGAATTGGCGGGCAAGGAAAATGGTTTGGTAGTCGTTCGCGTACGAGCTGCTGAAGTTGATCGC
>CAZKUV010000050.1:4717-5160 GCA_964556075.1 uncultured Candidatus Saccharibacteria bacterium
AAGTAGGTGCCAATGCTGCCGCCAATTATAATCAGTTCTGGCTGAATTATGGGAATGAGTACGATAAATCCGCGACTAATCCGATCGGAAATGTCTCGCCAGGTATCTTCCGAAGTTATGTCCCGGGCGTATTGTCCGTAGGTATGATAGATGGCTTTACCCGAAGCGAAACTTTCCCATTTTTGTAGCCTCCCTTGGAATTCGAGAACTGCGACGCGCCCCAGCGTGCGATCGATGTGACCGTCGGTCGTAAGACCAGCGCCGATACCGGTACTAATGGTGACATACAGCGAGGATTGCGGCATCGGTGAGAGATTGCGAGTTTCTGCCAGACCGGCAAGATTGGCGTCGTTTTCAACGAGGAGCGGGGCGCCGCCAAGCACTCCCTCTAGCGCTTTGCCAGCGTCAAAGTTTTCCCAAGGTAAATTACCGAACCACTGAGC
>CAZKUV010000051.1:0-4794 GCA_964556075.1 uncultured Candidatus Saccharibacteria bacterium
TGCCGTACACAGTGATACTTGACCTTTCAATAATATCTAAGAGATTTACACCTTCAAACAGGTTTACTTTGAATTGTGCTCCCATCCCACCCTTAAGCGATTTAGGAGACCATGGTGAAGCGCATCCTGACGAAAGATAAACATCTTGGATGCCTACTGCCACAGTTGTTCGAAGTATCGTACCTAGATTACCAGGGTCCTGGATATTTTCGAGTAGCACTGAATTTCTCTTGAGCGAATCGTGATGCATTATCGACCCAGGAGTGGGAAACATGATAAGTATGCCTACATTTGGGTGGATACTCGTAACAGAAGCAAATAACGTATCAGAGAGTATCACCTCTTTAGCGCCAGCTTTTTGCAGCAGATTAGATATTTCGGCAATTTCAACGTTATCGAGCGCCGCTGCCGAAATGACATACAGAGACGGATCTATCCGAGAACTTAGAAGGCTTCTGGCTAAGTGAATACCTTCGGCAATGGCAAATCCAGAAGTGCGTCTTTCCTTTGCACTAGACGAGAGTTTTCTTATACGTTTTACGATTTCATTGTTTGCAGAGCTTATGACGTTTCTCATATGATTCTAAGTATACAGTCTTGTGAGATTATCCTAATTGAACCATCAAGAAAATAAGCGTATGATGATGGTATAAGCAGGAGGGATTTGGATGAATAAAAAGATGCTTTCAATCATTGGCGTAGTACTCCTAATTATTATTGTGGGTATAGGTACGTATATATATAAACAGAAATTAGACAGTTCCTCATCTAATAACAGTAATTCCGAACAAGAGGACATTGATGACTCAAATGGTATCGATAGCATAGAAACCGGACCTGAATATGTATCACAGAACGGAGTCACAGTTCTCGTTGAGACACCCGAAGGGGGGTCAAGTATAACTAGTCCTGTTGAAGTAAAAGGAAAGGTTCCTGGATCATGGACGCATGAAGGACAGTTTACGATCCGAGTGTTAAATCCTGACGGCAACCTGATTGCTGAAGAAAACATTACCGTTGAGGGTGATTGGATGACAGAAGATCTCGTATCATTTACCGCAACACTGTCTTATGAGTTTCCTTCAAGTGGCCAAGGAGCAATTGAATTAGTTAAAGCGAACCCTTCTGGGCTAGTAGAGAATCAGGACTCAGCTTTTATCCCTGTTAACCTATAATTCAAAGTATTCTTTTTAACAGTAAATATGCATTCGACACATCCATAGATTATCGATATATTTGCAGAGGGCGTGGGTTGTTCGAGCTGATACCAAATAGGGGTACTATTTCTGTTGTTGCTCGTACTCCGCTATCTGGGATATTCGGCGCTTGTGTCTCTCCTCATTCGAAAATGGTTCTTGAACGAACACATCAATGAGGTGAAGTACCTCCAGTTCACTGTGCTGTCTTGCGCCAATCGAAATAATATTCGCATCATTGTGTTGACGAGCTAATTTGGCTGTCTCCTCATTCCATACTAAAGCGGCGCGAACTCCGTTCACCTTATTAGCCGCTATTTGCTCTCCGTTACCTGAACCTCCGAATATGACCCCCAATGCTTCAACGCCATTTGCTAGGTCTTGGGCGACTGCCTCTGCAGCGGGGAGAATAAAACGAGGATAGTCATCATTAGGATCAAATGCGAATGCCCCGTGATCAATGACATCAAAACCTCTTGACGAAAGGGTGTTTAGTAACTTATTTTTAAGGGTTAAACCAGCGTGATCAGTAGCTACATGAATTCTCATAGCGGTTGAATTGTTACTCCTTCTGCACGACGACTATTGACGCTCACATTATTCCGCGATCTCGCATACACAACAAAACTATAGTCATATACATTTAGCTCGTCTGCTGAGAAATCTTCTCTGCTGATTTCATGCCATATCATCGGATCGAGTTCAGGGAAGAACGAATCGACATGGCGAGATTGAAAGTGGACTTCAGTGACATAAATTCTATCGACACTATATAGAGCTTGTTTGAAAATCGATGCTCCGCCGATGATGTTAATATCTTTTGAATGAGCCGCAGCGTATGCCTCATCAAGACTGTGCACCATGATAACACCAGGAGACATTCTCTCGCGTCTTGTAATTACAATATTTTGTCTCCCTGGCAAGAATCCGTGAAAAGTTTCGTACGACGTTCTCCCCATTATTACAGTACTGTTAGCAGTGAGATGTCTAAATCGGCGTTTGTCAGCGTTCATTTGTTGATCGCCCCAAGGGGGACGACCCCCTGCGCCAATTCCTCTGTTATCATCATATGCAACGACGATGCTTCGCATAGCATAAGCATAACACATCCTGTTTATGTTTCCCTAGTACTGTTTCATCTCTACGAATCAGTCTATACTTATATCCAGTGAAGAAAGTGATTTATGAAAAGACGACTCGCTTTAGCAAGTATAAAGTTGTCGAACAAATATACAATAACCGATTAACTAGATTGCTTATATCGGGCGACGGCGCGCCACAATCCGGTCTTGCGCTAGATGATAATCCGGAATTAATTTTTGACTATAATCAGAGATTCCTAGAAGTGACGCTTGGAGTTGAACCTCGTTCCGTATTGGTCATAGGAGGGGGTGCATTTACATTCCCTAAAGCATTGACGGATAGATTTCCTGACACCAGCATCGATGTGGTTGAGATAGATGATGCCCTCGTTGATATTGCGCGTACCCACTTCGGCACTGCCGATATTGACAATCTATCCTTGATCATAGCGGATGGATCGAAGTACATTGAGCGCTGTAATAAGGTATATGATTTAATTATACTCGACGCTTTTCATGAATACGACATCCCAAAATCACTCATCACTCGCGAGGCTATTTCACATTTCGCACGGCTAACTTCCACTCGGGGCAGCTTCGTCATGAACTTAATCTCTGTATTCTACGCAGGCACTGATTCTCTAGCACGCAAGTTAATACGAGACTCTAGCGATTATTTTGAGTTGGTTAAACTATTTCCAACCGACCCTCATTACCCTCTACGTGCAGAACAAAATTACATGCTTGTCGCATCACACGATTCAAACATAAATCTTGATTACGTACAGTCATTTCCCGTCTCTGATGCAATTGCTTCGAATCCGTCATGACGTTTGGATCATGGACCGAGCGGTAACGATACTTATTATAAGGGGCATGAGAGATGGTTAGGATAGTAGTTGAAACCTGAGAGTGGTAAACCTACACAGTATCACACCTCGAGAAAAACATTTATATTCGTCGTATGGTTGGCTGCCACGAATGAACATACAGTAGCTAGCACAGCCCCGGGCTACTCTTCTCGCTCAACGATAATCGTGCACTCAGTTATCAATGCCGCAATAGCTCCGACGGCCGCTAATACAGGTGCAAGTGCGATACCTACAACACCAATTGTCAGCGGAAGGACGACTAAATCTTTGCCGTCCTTTTCACGAACCGTAAGGCGACGGACATTTCCTTCTTTGATTATCTCCTTAACTTTTTTCAGGAGATCTTCACCGTGTACATTAATTTCTTCTTTACTTTGGCTCATAATACATATTATACGCTTCAGTGTCTATCTCGAACACCTTATATCTTGCATTATGACCGCGAACTAATCGTACATTACTTGAAGACACGCCAAAATATTCCGCCAATAAGCGGTTCGTAGCTTCATTTGCTTTTCCTTCTGTCGCTTTTGCCTTTGTATATACAAGATAATTACCGTTTCCGTCAAAGGTAAGCTCTTCTCTATGTTTCATATTCGGTTTCACTCGAACAGAGATTCGCATATTTCTAGTATACAAAATTCGCTGGATACTGGCATGATAGAATCGAAGTAACGCATATGAAATTTCATGCAATGCTATAAGATCATTGTGTAACGTTCCACCTACATCTCGACCTAAATTGGTATGAAATTCTAGGTTTTATCGAAAAAGGTCCACAAACTGTAGCGAATGCTAGATTTCCCGTTAATTATTGTTAACGTAGGGCATCAAAGATATTTGAATAGTCATCCCTCCATGCAGGGCGGGTACTCTCCCTTAATGAACGCCACTCTGCAGTATTTCGAAGGAGAGAAAGGTTGTTTTCATTCTTGGTTGCTACCACCCATTCTGAGGGGTACATGTCTTGCTCGCCTTCAGCTTTTCTAATACGAGTAACCAGACTATTTTCTACCGCAATAGAACGTACTATTGTTTCCAAACTGAGATATCGATTGCTAGTATGTAGTGCTATGAGACCATCATTAGCAAGTAGACTGCTATACTGGTCTAGCGCTTCAACGGTAAGCAAATGTACCGGTATGGCGTCCGATGTGAATGCGTCGATAACAAGAAGGTCAAATCGCTGGTCTAATTCTCTCAGTGCAAGACGACCATCACCTATAGCAATAGAGATATTGGCCTTCGAATCGGATATGTACGTGAAATACTGTGGATTTTGAGCCACGCGAACTACCTCAGGATCAATTTCAAAAAACCTGATTTGATCGCCTTCCGTTCCATAGGCCGCTACTGTACCAGCGCCTAATCCGACGACTCCAATTCTATGACACCCGGTGAGTTTCCGACATAATAAAATAATATCTCCGAGCGGTCCCTTTTCATGGTAATAAGACGTCGCTTGCAATCGTCTTGGGGTATCTAAGTACTGCTCCCCATGGACTGTCGTACCATGGCTAAGAATTCGTTTGTCAGATGTCTCAGAAATTTTTATAACTCCAAAGAAGGTACGTTCAGTATAAGAAGTCAGTTCAGAAGCAGTTGCCAGCATTGGAATTAGTAGCAGAATCCCGGTTTTAGCGA
>CAZKUV010000052.1:0-4637 GCA_964556075.1 uncultured Candidatus Saccharibacteria bacterium
GTAACAGTAGATGAGCAAGCATTATATTTTGTAGTCGTACTAAAATCGGTAGTGTCATTATTCTGTTGAATGATGAGATAGTCCCCGCTTGACCAACATGTGGTACCCTGATAAGTAACTTTGTACCAAACGCCACTTTTTTGCCCGGTTAATTGGACAGAAGCACCATGAGGTAGCGTTCTTACTATTGAACTATCTGGTGCTTTGCGGCAATTAAGAACAGAGCCAGGCGTATTGACACGAGCATTTGTAGTATTACTCTGTGTTGATGATGACGAACCGGTAGAAGTAGGACTAATAATGAGATATGCACTACTTACCCAGCACTTCGAAGTCTGATAATTCACTTCACGCCAAGAACCGCTTTGCTGACCAGTAAGCTTGACAGTTGTACCGTGAGGCAATGTCCGAATGATGGTACCATTAGGCGCTTTACGACAATTTAGTACTGATCCAGGTGTATGGACGCGAGCAGTTTGTTGCGCGTTTGCCTGTAGCACCGTACTAACCACTCCAATGCAAATAAGTATGACTACGGTCAATCCCAAAGTGAGCCTATTTCGAATTTTCATTACGCAATCCTTTCGAACGAATAACCTACATAATAGTATCCCACCGGTAGTTTGACTACTTGAAGCTTATATCGTGTCATAACTTCTTGCAAGCATAACAATATAGTAACTACCTGCTTGAAGCAATCATGAGCTCAAGTTGTGGCGTATACTAGTAAAAGAAAGGTATAATAGTCGAACATGACAATGAAAACAATTCTCACTGGTATTCGAGCTAATAATGAACTGACGATTGGCAACTATTTCGGAGCCTTGCTTCCAATAGTTGATACCGCTCGTAATAGGTCAGATAGCTTCAGAATTAACCTGTTTATCCCCGATCTACATAGCTTTACAACGCCGATTGATCATACACACCTCTATGAGCAAATCCTTCAGAATGCCCGAATTTTCACTGCTGCTGGACTGCCGCTTGATAATCATAATATATTTTTGTACCGTCAGAGTTTCATCTCTGCTCATAGCGAGCTCGCATGGATACTGAGTTGTTTTACTGGCTTTGGTGAAATGAGTCGGATGACGCAATTCAAAGACAAATCTGGAACACTTGGAAACGATCGAACAAGCGTTGGATTATTCAGTTACCCAATACTTATGGCAGCGGATATCTTACTCTATCATGCATCATATATTCCAGTAGGCGATGATCAAACGCAACATTTAGAGTTTACTCGCGATATAGCCGAAAGGATGAATGCGCGTTTTGGTAACGTATTTACCATACCTGAACCAGTAATCAAGCAGCATGAATTCTTTGGTAATGACCAAGGACTCCGGATTATGGACCTTCAGGAACCTACAAGAAAAATGAGCAAATCCGATGAAAGCGGAAAAGGGGTTATTTTTCTACTGGATGACCCGAAGGTAGCTGCGAAAAAGATTATGGGTGCTACGACTGATAGTGCGAGCGAAATTCGTTTTGATCGCGCAAATCAACCAGGAATTTGTAATCTTATTGAGATATTATCGTTGCTCCGGGGCAATAAACTCTCACAAACTATTCAAGAATTCGAAGGTGTGACTCGCTATGGTGATTTCAAACGTATCGTTGCAGAAGAGATGGAAAACTTTTTGACAGATTTCCAGAACAGGCTTGAAAACGTGGATGATGCTGCAATAGTTGCGAAACTCGAAACTTCCGAAAAAGCTATGAGTGTAATAGCCAAGGACACACTGCTTCGTGTGCAGCAGGCGGTAGGTCTTAGACCGAAAGGACTCTAATGCAAAAAATTGTCCCCGGCGACATCAAAGCCATACTCCGTGGATTCGGGATTGACGGGGCAAATAATAGCGATAGGCATATCGAATCTGTAAAAGTAATCAATCCGCATCCATCAACGTTTCAGGTGGCTTTCCGTTTCAATAGGCACCGTTACGTGCTTATCTTTGACGACCAAGCTAACGATAATGTTGACTACCTCCTAGACCAAATTAAAAATGGGTCGAGCAATGAAGATGGCCAGTTCATTAAAAACCCAAAAGAAAATTTTATAACTTACGGATTACCATATAAAGGAAAAACGGTATATTTATATCTTGCTCAAGTGATGAAAAAGCGTCTGGATGTGTACCTTGCGGAAACTTATCCAAACACATCACGAAGCACATGGCAAAAGCATATTAAATCCGGACATGTGGCAGTCAACGGAGCAACGATAATATCCCCTCGATTTGAAGTGACTCCGAACGATATTATAAATATTGCCACTCCAAAGCTACCCGATTTTAGTAAGATGACATTGCCCTTAATTTACAAAGATGATAACGTCATAGTAATAAATAAACCGATCGGCATACTTACTCATTCAAAAGGTGCGCTCGTAGAAGAATTCTCAGTTGCAGACTTCTTTAAACAGTATAGTGAAGTGGGTCTCAATACGAATCGACCAGGCATAGTTCATCGGCTCGATCGAGATACCAGCGGCGTAATGATTGGCGCTCGAACCGAATCTGCTGCACAGCTTCTAAAAAGACAGTTTTCTGACCGGAAAGCTAAGAAAAATTATATAGCTGTTCTGTCAGGACACCTCAAAGAGAAGGACGCGGTTGTCGACTTGCCAATCGAGAGAAACCCATCAGCACCTAGTACATTTCGTGTCGATTCTAATGGCCGCTCAGCAGTTACGCACTTTAGGGTCTTGGCGGAAAATACCTACGAGTCTTTAGTTGAGTTACGGCCAGTAACGGGGCGTACACACCAACTTCGTGTCCACATGTCGTATCTCGGAGCCCCTATAAAAGGCGACCGTGTATACGGAAGAGAGGGTGATAGGCTTTATCTGCATGCACAAAAACTGGAAATAACAATACCTCCGAGCGATCGACGTATTTTTGAAGCTCCTCTGCCGCCAGAATTTTTAACAGGATTTGATATTCAGTTATGAATTTAATCGTAAACCCACGTACGATGTCCCGTCTTCAAGTGCTTCGAAAGTCACTTCCACACGCGGTATTATTGACTGGACAACCAGGAGTTGGACTAGCTTCCATTGCCAAGGAATTGGCAAATAATATGTTCGTAAGTTTTATCGAACCTCTTGATAATAAACAGCAAGTTAATCATACGTCAGGGACAATTGGAGTTGAGACCATTAGAGAACTCTATGATCAAACGAGGGCAAAACAGATTACATTACAAATATTCATCATTGATGATGCTGATCGTATGAGTCCTGCTGCGCAGGCTGCATTTTTGAAGTTATTAGAAGAGCCGAACAGGAAGACGCACTTTATTTTGACATCGCACTCTCCACAGCTTTTACTTGCCACCATACGTTCTCGGGTTCAGGCGGTGCATATTGAACCGGCAAGTTCGACACAGACGGATGCTTTTCTAGATACAATTCAGATTGTAGACTCAACCAAACGTAAGCAAATAAAATACCTATCCGACGGACTACCTGCAGAAATCTATAGGCTCATCAGAGATGAATCTTACTTTAAAGAACGCGCAGCGATCATGGCCGACACACGAACATTTCTAACAGGTACCTTATTTGAAAAATTAAACATCATACAGGAATACCAAAAAGATCGTTCGAAATCCATTAAATTATTAGACAGTTCTATAGAGGTTACGAAGCGTAGCATGATTGACGCACCAAATACCAGGTTGGCACATCAATTAGAAAAACTGCTCATTACAAGGGATAAAATTAATGCAAACTGTAGTGCTCGACTGCAATTACTGCATTTCGTGGTACAATAATCTATATGTTAGCAATACTAGTGCTTGCTGCACTTGGGATATGGGCAATCTACTACCAACAAAATCCTGATGCAGTCAACCGCGATTTGCCACAAAAACTGTCCGGAAAACTGGACCAGCTTTGGGATATAGCGCAGCAATCATTGCGAGAACGTAAATATCTCCGTGCCGAAAAAGCGCTTCTGACAATTCTGCGAGTCGACGAGCGAAACGCTACTGCGTATAACAGGTTAGGGATATTATACGCTCAGCAAAAGGCTTATGAAGATGCAATTGAGTGTTTTGAAATTGCTCAGAGCCTAGAGCCGAGCGCAAGTAGTCTCCATAATGTTGGACTCATATATTTCGAAACAGGAAATTACGAAAAGGCAGCACTGGCATTCGAACAAGCGATTGACATGGAAGGGAATTTAGCCGCCCGGTATATTGCCTATGCGAAAGTGCTTGAACAGCTTGGGCGAACTAAGAAGATGATTGAAGCGCTTGAGAAAGCAGTTGAGCTTGAACCGGTACCTCAAACACTGACGATTCTAGCTGACGCCTACGAGCACAATGGACAAGCTGACCTAGCTACAAATCTTCGTGAAAAAGTAGCCCGAATGCGTGCTCAGCAAAATACCACTCCAAAGAGAGTTACCCAGCCACCTCGTAGAGTCATGTTATAACCTTGAAAAATAAGAATATATACTATACACTTATACCTGTATTTACGCCGCTTTAGCTCAGTTGGTTAGAGCAACTGTTTTGTAAACAGTAGGTCCTCGGTTCGAATCCGAGAAGCGGCTCCAGTTTTAAGCTGGGGTAGTGAAGCGGTCAAACACGACAGACTGTAAATCTGTTGGCATTAGCCTTCGTAG
>CAZKUV010000053.1:0-4082 GCA_964556075.1 uncultured Candidatus Saccharibacteria bacterium
TTTATTATTTGTATATCGCTACTCCATTTTCGGATCAGACAAGAGCATGAGCTGTTACGCTATTATTTTCGGAGAGAGTTCAGTCGACAGTCACATACTCTCTCACCCCAGCACCTTCACAAACACTCCAATCACCTGAAGATTAACGGTTTCATCGTCAACCAGTTTAATCGGTTCATGAAGAGGGTTGGTGGAGCGAGGAATGAGTTCTATTTCGACATGTTGCCAGCCGTATTCGTTGACTACTTTCTTACTCGTATATTCCTTAACCGTATATCGGGAGCCGAACTCTGCGTCAATAGAGTCAGTGCTTTCAACAAGTGTAATTAAACCATTTCGGGAACCGCCATGATATTTTCTGAAAAGACAAATGCTGCCGGGACGTATGACCCTGTCCATGGAATCTCCCTCTACCTTACAGGCAAAATAATCATCAGAAGCGTATTTCTCCTCGACTTCTATGAATAGTGTATCAGAACTTTGCTGCAAGTCGCTGAAACTGCCGGCTGCGGCTGAGATGTCGTATAGGGGAATCCGGTTGGGCTCCTGATCTTCGAACACCCGCAACATAGGTTGCTCGACCCGTGTCCGTCTGGGGATAAAGCTGCGTAGATAGTTTCTCAGATTTTCATTGCATACGTAAACGTATGTGCCTTTTATGCCCCGCAGCAGTATGGTCTTGTAGATGTTCAGAATATATTCTCTGAGTAGGTCACCGTCCTGGATACTGTTCTTGCCGTTTTTGTCGTGGTATCTCTCTTTATATACGACGAATTCATTTTTCTCAAAGTCGTAATCTAATTCCGGCCCTATGATAATTCCCGAATAGTTGAGATCATATCCCTGCGTGGTATGGATGCAACCTACCTCATCCGTTGAATTAGGCGAGTTGATCCAGTCAATCGCCTCGCTATTCCACTTCAGTTTTATGTCGCCAATTTCAATGTCGTATTTATCAGGATCTTTTTTGGAAACCCACGGCCATGCATAGCCAGCAATCATCCGTGATAGTCCTTCGTGCTTGTCCATAGCCCTGATGTCCTCAACCATTTCGGCGAGATCGTCGTACAGGAAAAAATCATATTCGTCAAAGCTTTGGGGTAAAATACGGCTCCCTTCCTCACCATGTGGACTGAACAGGCGATTAATAAAATTTACATACCTATTCCCCCCCTTGACTCTCAGCTGAGATCTTAATTGCTCTATCCGGGTAGACTCTTTCCGTTCAAGTTGCCGGAATCTATCTCTGGTTACATCCGAGGGTTTTACCGATTGAGCTTCATCGTAAAAAATGATAGCTTTTTTACTGGTTTGTTCCACCCAATCCAATTCGCTTGCCAGGTGCTTGTCAAGTCCCAGATGTTCGCAGCATTTGTCAAATGTGCCGAAATACGATCCAAGATTAACTCTGCGACGAAGACGGTGTCCCTCATCAACAATAACAATGTCATAGTGATTTCCCACGAGCTCCGATGGACCAATTACCATTTTGTGACTCAATCCTTTGACTTTTCTGAAGACATTTGCAATTGTCGCCCGGAAGGAGCTCATTGGTATCACCAATGCCATCTTCAGATCGCGGTACCTGTCTTTAATCTGCCTTACCTTCTCAAAAATTTCCAGATCGTCGTCGTCAAAATCGGCGTAATTGAAGTCTGACAAGTCGGTCAGCAGCAGCTTAAACAAAAATATCGCTAGGATCGATTTACCTGTACCAGCCCCTCCTTTGATCAGGCTGATTTTTGCATCATCGTTCAATATACAGTCAATTATAAGCTTGAGTCCGCTGATTTGCTCTTTGGTCAGTGATTTGTACGGCGAGTATTTGAACAGATCGGAGTTATCGATGTGCTCCAGCGAATGACGAGCAATTCCCAGCGTTCTGAGTTCATTCCAGATGTCCTTGAACAGCTGCCAATAAACCTCCCTCTGATTGTAATACCGGTGGTTTGCGATACCCAGATTCGCATTGAGTAGTTGATACTGGCCGTCAGCGGACATGTACCGGATCAAATTCGATTCCACATCGAGGGTAGCCGACTTGTTGAAATAATCGGAGATGACGATATTGACCGCCTCTAGGTCTTTCTTGGATTCGGACTTATAATGCGTACACATGCGCGTCACCACATCCGTAGTTTCACCCACATACGCACATTGTTTTTCATCATTTCGGAGTATGTATACTAGCGGCCAGTTCAGATATCTGACATAATCTCTCCGTAACTCCTGTTCAACTTGGTTGTTGAACGGAAGAGAAAAGATTTCGAAGGGTTTTTCCATCAATTACAACTGATCGTATTTGGTAGCGCTACCTTTTGCTTTTTCGACAGGGTATTTCTTGTTGTTAAGTTCGATTTTATTTCGGATGATCTCATCCAGGTCCAGTTTGTGTTTATGGGCAAGCAGTAAAGCAAACATCATCACGTCTGCGAGCTCTTCCTTCAGCTTCTCCATATTAAAGTCTTCATTGGACTTCCACAGGAAGAGTTCCAGCAACTCAGATGCCTCAATTGATAGCGCCAGCGCCAGGTCTTTCGAGTTGTGAAACTGTTCCCACTCACGATCGTTCCGGAACTTGATCAAGAGGTCTATGGTTTCTTGTGAGATCATTATTAGACACTTAAAGGTCAATTAAATATGTTTAACCGTTCGTCTCACGGTATTACGAACATCTTATCGGATTGAAAAGCTAGTTCAGGGGACGAACCCCAGATTTACATGAACAAATTGTCTTGCTATTCCAAAACCCGTATTTTTCACGTCACTAATATAGAGAAAACTGTTTGGATACGCCCTGTGGTCGGTTCCAATACAATCTCAGAGGTTTGCACACAGTTGGTAAATACGTTACTCGCTGAAGTGCTCTAAACTTTTATTGACGTTCTCAGATATGACATACATGGTTGAAAACCGATCATAACTAGATCGTGTAATAGGCCGGGTTTCATTTAAAACTGTTTTGTATGGCGTAGTCGCAAGCGGGATTTCGAATACCCATCATTTATGGTGGTACAAGGATATCAATTGCCAGGTACCTGCCAGATGCAACTGTCCCACTTCTCCATCTCCGGGTTTTTGGGTTTTCCTATCCTAAATAAGAATCAACATCGTTAAAAAGCTTTATTACCTCTTGCCGGTATTCCTCTTTAAGTCGTTTCCCGCCCGAGTCGATTAAACCTACAACGGCAGGTTTAGCTGCGGTGGCCTTTTTGTCACGAACGTCATCCGTGGGAATGCAATGAAAACTATATTCCCTAAACTTAGTCTTCAAACGCATCGAATCATCTTTTTTGTTACCGTCGAGTATGACTGCAACTTTCTTAAAGCCTAAATCAGCCAGCATCTGAGCAATTTTCTCGATATTTTCCGCGCCGCCGGTCCCCCAACCGTAGAAGTTACCATTGATATCGATCTCAAGTTGATTTAGTATACGCTTATAAAATATGACGTCTTCCTGTCCCTCAACCAGGATCACGTTGTCGTCTAAAAAGAAAACTTCGTTTGCATCCAGACCGAGAATATGGGGATTATTTAGGTTTTTTAGTAGCCTTTTTATTTCTGATACACTCTTTTTACTAAGATGGTAAATCTTCGAACCATCCGATTCTTTGACTACTCTCGATATAGATCCGGAATTGCCGATTGCCTCCCAACTAACGAAGAATGGGGAATGGGTAGAGATTACAACCTGGCGATTCCGCGAATACTCTAACATTAGATTTAGTAGTCGTCGCTGTAACGATGGATGTAAGGATACTTCAGGTTCGTCGATGAAAATAAGTTCTCCCGGACTACTATCATAAAACGCATCAATAATCATAAAGAGACTGATTAGTCCTTCGCCTAATCCATCACTGGAATGAAATTCATTTCTGAAATTGAATTTTAGATAATGCTGTCCCGAGTCGGACATCTCGATATACCAGTTTGGTTTATAGCCTAAGACTTTTTCCAGGTCTTTTTCATATAGTTCTCGCTTATCTTCGATTTCAAACAAGCGGTAAGTGAATTCGTTGCTAGGTCTTCCTCTTTGAGCTGGTAATCTCGTGTTTCTAATAAAAGTGTCTCTCGTCCATGAA
>CAZKUV010000054.1:0-4008 GCA_964556075.1 uncultured Candidatus Saccharibacteria bacterium
CTGGTGACGTTCTCGATTTGGCAGTGCAGCATGGGGTCGTCGGAAAGTCTGGAGCTTGGTTCGACTATAATGATCAAAAGATTGGTCAGGGTAGAGAATCCGCAAAACAATACTTGAAGGAGAACCCTGAAATACTCGATGAAATCGATAAGAAAGTCCGTGCGAAGGTAGCTGAGCAGGAAGGGTAACTATAGTTGTACCTCGCTTCAAGTAGAAAAACTTGGACGATAGAGTTACGTGATTGTGTTAAAGCTTCGTCGGATTGCTATATGGATCTGTGAAGCTAATACAGCAGGCGGTTCGAGTGAAAATAACTAGTATTTCAGCTCAAAAAACAGACCCGAATCGAGTGAATATTTCAGTCGACGGAAAATACCGTTTTTCTCTTGACGTGTCGCAAGTAGTTGACCTCGGTATCAACATCGGTCAAGAGTTTGACGAAGAAGGATTGTCGCGACTTGAAGGGGAAAGCCAATTCGGCAAGGTCTATGCGAAGGCACTAGAGTACTGTTTAATGCGTCCGCATAGTGCCCAGGAAGTTAAAGACTATCTGCGTCGCAAGACTATGAATACTCGGTATAAAAGCAGAACTGGAAAACTCAAGGATCGTCCGGGAATAAGTCCAGAAATGGCTGACAGCGTTTTTTCCCGACTACAGGAACGAGGGTATATTGACGATGAAAAGTTCGCCCGGTGGTGGATTGAAAACCGGAATATAAAGAAGGGTGTCAGTCGTCGAAAACTACAGTCCGAATTACTTGGGAAGGGCATTTCTCCGTCTATTATTGATGCGGTTCTTGCCGATTCACATAGAAACGATGACGACGAACTTCGTAAAGTCATAAACAAGAAAAGCAAGCGCTATGATGATCCGAAAAAATTTATCCAATATCTAATGCGTCAGGGCTTCTCGTACGATGATGTCAAAAGAGTGTTAGCGAGTGACGAATCGGACTAGTTCGTACCACCCGGTTGTTCAGGAGTGGCGCTTTTTCGAAAAGGATTAATATATGAGCCTCGAACCGATTCTATGAGCGGTTCTGGTGTCTCTGAATCGGAATTGACGACAATGGCCTTGTTATTAATTTCTGTAATTTGACTGCGGTGTATTAGTAGCTCAGTGTCGCTAAAGCTTTTGAGAAAAGGTCGTTTTACGCTTAACTGATACACTGTAAAGTCGACTGTGTTTAGGGTATAACCATTCACCCGTCCAAGTCTGCTCCCTTTAACGTCGACAACAGTCATTCCGACTGGTCGGAAATGTAGATTATATACCTCTCCTAGCTTGATTACATCATTAACACCAACGAATTCATCACTTGAATCCACGATAATACCGATGTCGCTAATTTCCCTAATATCGGCGATTCGCAGGAGCGATGGCTCTACATCAAGTAACGGTCCGCTGAGTTCATACGCGAGAACTTTCAAGTTTGCCGGGTCTATGACTGCCTCTTTAGTCCGGGCTAATTCACTGCCGGTTTGTAGACCTAAAACTGGTGTGTCAAGTAGTCTTTCGCCAGTGATTAACATATCTTCAGTATAGCCCATTCGATATAGCAGCGCTACTCGTTAAATGGGTCGATTCTACCGCCTGAAAGTTCTAGCGGCTCGCTTGGATCGTCTATAGTTTTAAGCTGTTTGACGCGCTCAATCGTATCTTGATCGAAGTTGGAAGAACTGCCAATGTTAACTGTGTCGGAACCGCTCGCCTTGTCAACTAAGCTGTAGAGCATCAGAATGGCTGCTGCAAGTAACAGGGCAATAAGGATGAAGAAGAGAATAAAATGAAACCGTCTCAGAAACGAGAGTACTGCATTCAGGTTTATCTTCGCATCTTTCATGACACTACCGTACGTATACCTCTAAGTTTAGTGCGTCGACAGAAACCCCGTCGTCCGCCTTATTCATCGTCACCTTACTGACTTTCAGTTTCGTTAGGTTCTGTTCGACATAATGAAGGAAGTTTAGGAGACTGACATAGTTCGTCGGAGTTTCAAGGGTGATATCCACAGTTGCTTTGTTGAGACTTGACGATGCTTCTGCTGGAGCCTCCGCTTTTGCACCGGCGGTAGCATCTTCGCCACCTTCAATCCCAGCTTCTGCTCCCGTGTTGTCTTGCGTAGGGGTAGCTGGTGCATCTTGTCCTGCAGCTGGCGGGGCAGCAAAGCTAATATTAGTGATTGTGAGTCCTGCTCTTTGCGCGTACGTGGTCAGATCGCTGATAAGTCTATCCTGGTATGCGTAGTTTTGGGAATCGGCCATAACGCGCGACACCATATCGATTGTGTCCTTTTCATCCTCCAATTCCTGCTTTAGTTCCTGAAGCCGCTTTAATGTGTCCTGGCTATCAAGGGCCTGGGCGACTTTCTCTCCGGTTGTCGTAGCCGATGTGCTAAGCCGTTGGTAAACAAAATAGAATAGAGCGCTGCTACCTGACAGAATGAGAATGAATGAAACTATGAGTATGATACGTAGTCGAGCAGGGGTGAGAGACTTTATAATTTTCATTTTGCGGCATCCTTACTGATAGTTATCGAATATGTTGCGGTAATTGGATATTCATCACTACCTCCGGTGCTGATAGTTTGAATACTCACATCGGAAAACAAATCTGAACTTTGAAGAGAATTCTTGAGAAGGATGACAGTGTTGTAATCGCGGACGTTCGCCGTAAGGGTTGTTGGTGTTCCGAACGTGGTCGAGTCAAGACTGAGCGTATCAAGAGTGACACCAGGTGGCAGGACATTCGCAAACTTAAGGATGGCCTTGGTATACATTACGTCATTATCTAGAATCTGCTTGGCACTGGCTAAATTTTGTCTAAACGAGTTAGCGTTTGCTTCCACTGTTGCGAAATCACCAGCTCGGCTGATATTTTCTGCAACCGTCGACTCGGCAGTAATTCTTGCGTTTCTAAGATAAAAGCCGATCACACCAACGGCGAGGACTAAAAATACCACCGCTGCGCTCAAAATGATGTTATATAGAAGCAATATACGGTTCGTGCGGGCTGCCGCTATCTGCTTTTTGGTTGCGGGAGGAAGTAGATTTATCATTTCCAAATATCCTCCGGTCGAACGCTGGCAAGTCCTGCAACCGTAATGTAGCGTGGACGGAATTGCTTGTGTGGCTGAGGGAGGGTACCAAAATCTAAATGCTGCCAAGGGCTGGCGGTCCTTGCCGGCATGATGAGCGCATTCGTGAAGTAGTCACCAATACCAGGGACATTACTACCGCTTCCAACAACCAGTACCTGCTCAATTTTTCTTCCATCCGTAATTCGCTCGGAATAGTATCTAATCACTTTTTTAACCTCGGTAAGAATCCGCTCTAAGCTAGGAGTCAGAGCGCGGACGATTTGTGCTTGGCGCGGACCTGCATTAAGTCCGCTTAATACCTTCAATTGATGCGCATTCTCTAAGGTGATATCCATTTTCTTAGCGATATCAAGGGTAAACGTGTTGCCGCCAATCCCGAGGCTACCGCTGACGCGGATGGCACTATTATCAAATACCGCAATATCGGTACTGGCTGGTCCAATGTCAACGATAAGTGTCGAAAGGTGCCCCTCTTCGGTAGTTTCAAGTAGCCTGGCGACCGCGTTAATGCCCGGTTCGACCATCACAGCATCTAATTCGGCTTTTTCGACCGCTGCGAGCACGTTGTCTACGAGCATTTTCGGAACTGCAGCCATAACAGCCGTGACTTCTTCCTTGGTTCGTTCAATGACTTCGTAGTCTACGTAAAGGGATTGAATCGGAATCGGGATGTATTGATCCACCTCAATCTCAACGGCATCTGCAAGATTTTTCTCAGCTTTAGCCGGAACACTAAAAGTTCGAGAGAAAGTTCTACTCGACGGTATACCGACAACAGCGTGGGTGCTTGGCAATGAGCCGACGATTTTTTCCGCCAATAGAGCTTGAAGACTATCTCCAAGGTAACTATCGCCGTGTTCGAGCGACGCTTGAATTTTTACCGGATCGAGGTCGGCAGATCCATACC
>CAZKUV010000055.1:0-3985 GCA_964556075.1 uncultured Candidatus Saccharibacteria bacterium
CGGCGATCTCCTCCGTGACAGGGAGGCGTGATAGGCCAGCTTCACTACGGGCGCAAATGTTTGTAACTTTCGTATGATACCAGTTTTTCAATCTGTAGACAAGACCGTTGCCGGCGTTTATTTATACGTCAAGTAATGGTACAATTACAGGGACCAGTTATGCCGCTGTAGCTCAGTTGGTAGAGCGGCGCTTTCGTAAAGCGTAGGTCAGCGGTTCGATCCCGCTCAGCGGCTCCAATTTACATTATGAAAATCATCCCTTTAGATCTGATAAAAAACTTCTTTCGTGACCGCGCGTTGCTTGGCTATACCATATTGGTGTTTCTGGTCGGTACGGCCTACGTCATCTTCGTAGCTCTCTCTCTTGAACCGAGTGATTTACAGGTAGCGACAAGATACACGGCTTTCGGCGATACTAATCTTGGATATCGTAATAAGTGGCACTATCTATTGTCGTACGTAGTGTTCGGACTGATACTCATGGGAGTACACACTGCGCTTGCGATTAAATTACACGCAAGAGGTATGCGTCAACCGGCAATGTATCTGCTTGCCTTTACGGTTTTCCTGTTTGTAGTCGCATGGATATTAACGCACTCAGTGCTTAAGATTGCATTCCTGTAGCCTATGACAGACCTTGAAATTCCGCTCGGCAAGAGAACCAAAGCCTACCGTTTTTTTGAAATGTTACCGGCCTTGCTTAGTTACGGCAACATCATATTGTTATTCGTACTTTCGTTCATTAACCCGCTCTGGGCGGCGATCTATTTGCTTCTGCTTATTATTACGGTCTTAGTGAGGGCGATAGGTATCGCGGTCCACACAATCGGAGGTCACAAGCGCCTTCAAAAAGCCCAAAAAATAGATTGGCGCAAACGACTCGAGCAGCTGGAAGATCCAGTGAAAAGTTTCAAACAGATGGCAGGCAAACAGCCCAAGGACTACACGTTACAGGTTCATCGGAAGAATTTGGAGCGGCTTGCAGCGCACCCAGAGCGCTTTCCAAAACCATCTTCTATCTATAACGCTGTCATTATCGCAACATATAACGAATCCTACGAGGTACTTCAGCCGACAATTCAGTCAGTAGCGGATACTACGTATGATAATGACCACTTGGTTGTCGTGCTCGCGTACGAAGCCAGAGGCGGTAAGGCAACCAAAGAGAACGCGGAAAGACTGGCGAAAGAGTTTGACGGAGTCTTCAAAGCGTTCATCCCGGTAGAACACCCAGCGGATCTTCCGAATGAAGTGGTAGGCAAGGGTGGAAATATCACGTACGCCGGACACTTCTTGAAGGATTGGTTTAAGGAAAGGGGGATATCATACAGCGATGTTATTATAACTACGCTCGATAGTGACAACCGACCTCACCGGACGTATTTTGATTATGTGACGTACGAGTATATTGTTCATGAAGACAGAAAACACTATTCCTACCAACCTGTTTCTCTCTTTTTGAACAATATCTGGGATGCTCCCGCGCCGATGCGCGTAGTTGCGACTGGTAATTCTTTCTGGAATATAATCAGTTCGATGCGCCCGCATTTGCTCCGAAACTTCGCTTCTCACTCTCAACCGATGGATGCGCTCGTTGAGATGAATTTTTGGAGTACTCGGACTATTGTTGAGGATGGGCATCAGTACTGGCGTAGTTATTTCCACTTTAATGGCAACTACGCAGTTATGCCTATTTACGTTCCAATTTACCAAGACGCTGTACTCTCTGAAACATACCTCAAGACGCTTAAAGCGCAATTTATTCAGCTCCGCCGATGGGCGTACGGCGCGTCCGACGTGCCGTACGTCGCTACAAGGGTATTAACTCGTCATCGCACCGTTCCATTCTGGGCGGGATTTACGAGACTAGTGCGTCTGGTAGACAGTCACGTCACATTGGCGAGTTTGGCTTCAATTGTCGCGTTTGGAGGGTGGGTGCCGCTGCTTGTTAATCAGGAGGCAGCAAGAAGTATCGCGGCGCATCAGCTTCCTGTAGTGATTAGTAATATTCAGCGGTTTGCTATGCTCGGTCTAATAATCACGATATTCCTTAGTCTTAAGATGCTGCCGCCTCGTCCTGAACGCTACAAACGCCGCCATTCAGTCTTTATGGTGACGCAGTGGATTCTCATGCCCGTAACAGCAATCGTTTACAGTTCATTCTCCGCGTTTAACGCGCAGACGCATCTACTTCTTGGGAAATATTTGGACAAATTTGATGTTACTGAGAAGGCGACGCATCAGTCCGTCGCTCGGGCGAAGCAGGCGAGATCGAAGGGCGGCCACGCCGACGAGTCGTCTCGATAAGACGGTGCTTGGCGGCGTACTGCACGGCCGCTAGCTCATCAAACCTCTTCAATACTTGATGGGTTACCGCGGCGATATCATCAGGTGTAATTATCTGATACTCGGCAGATAAGGTATCCTCAACGGTTTGGGCGAGATAGTGAGAGTCGTACTGAGCTTTTCGTGGATCGTGCGAGAACGCCCCAGAAATGCTGATTATTAGCTTTCCAAGCGAAAAGGTGTCTGTTGACCCGTCGGAAAGGAATACCTGCTTATTATCTGCGAGCGACGGTCGCTCGATGGTCGTAAAAGTCGTCTGGCACTGTTGGCACGTTCTCCTTCTCCAGACAGAAGGCGTTCTTTTGTGTGGGCGAGAGTTGGTTACGTGCGTTGATGGATAAAAACAATTTAGGCAAAACATGTATATATATTGTCATACCACTTAACAAAATGCTAGTGGATAAAAATCGTGGACGGTGGAAATAAAGCATACCAGCCTTTAGGGCTGGTATGCAGGGTTACTAAATATGATCACTTTATGCGAGAATAATCTAGCGGTGAGCGGTGCGTGCTTTGACCGCCAACTTGGCTTCATGCCACGTTTTGTCATGCTCAAAGGCTAGATTAAACTTGGCTAATGATTCTAAATTGTCGTTAGTTTGGTGAGCCATGGTTGCATAATAGCATAAGAACAATAAAAAGTCAATAGAACAAGCTTGTGCACTTTATACCACTTGTGGTATTTTGCAACTACTTTTAGTCTCTATCATCTGGTGGATAACTTTCTATGCTGGTGGATATAAAAAAGTCCTGCCATTTAGACAGGACTACAATTCCATCTGGTGGGCGATAAGGGAGTCGAACCCCTGACCTCCTCAACGTCAATGAGGCGCTCTAGCCAACTGAGCTAACCGCCCGTGATTAGCTCTATTATCATATCAAACAGGGGCGTCACTTGCAATAACAGATACGGGGGATATATAATAGCCAGCGTAAAGCTATGAAGCGGACTAACCACCCGTGGAGCACGTGGAAGCGGTTGCGGCAACACGTTAACTTGCCGGAGCAAGAGTAATAGCCAAGGTGGAACCTCCTGAGCTTTTCGGGACCGAGGCACGCACATACCAGAAGCTGTAGGTGCGTGCGTTTTTATTTCAGATAAGGAGGTATGGATATGAACGGAGAACAGCTATATAACATGCGACACAGTCTGGCGCACATCACTGCGGCGGCAGTTCAGAAACTCTGGCCAGATGCGAAATTCGGAGTCGGTCCGGTAGTCGATGACGGGTTCTACTACGACATCGATACTGGGGAGGTCGCTATATCGGAGGAGGATTTCCCGAAAATTGAACAAGAGATGCGCCGGATGATCAAGGAAGGCCAAATCTTCGAGCGTTTTGTGCTGCCTATCGACGAGGCTATCGAGTGGGCAAGAGAGCACAATCAACCGTATAAAGAGGAATTGCTTAATGACCTGAAACGATCGGGTACGACTGCAGCGAAAGATTTAGATGCTGCGGAACTTGGTCTCTCTGCAGAAGGTGATGCCAAAGTGGGCGAGGTATCGTTTTATAGAAACGGCGAGTTTACCGATTTGTGTCGTGGTCCACATGTCAGCTCAACGGAGGAAATCGGCGCGTTTAAACTGATGAGAGTTGCTGGCGCCTACTGGCGTGGCAACGAGAAGAACCCGCAG
>CAZKUV010000056.1:0-3620 GCA_964556075.1 uncultured Candidatus Saccharibacteria bacterium
ACGCTTCAATCGGCGGTTAACGGTTGCGCCCAGCGTCCTTCTCTGTTAAAATACGTATCTATATGGTACAAGTCACACGAAAAGATGAACGAGAGGCGAATGAGAATATCATCCGTCGATTTAACCGCCGAGTTCTCCAGAGCGGTGTATTAGCTGAAGCCAAAGCCTCTATGCGGTTCGAAAAGCCGATGAGCAAACGTGAACGTCGCCTGAAGGCTATTGTTCGCCGCGAGCGCAAGGCGGAAAAAGCTGCAAAGGCCCGACTGGGGATTCGTTAATCATGGCGCTGAAAGAGCGCATCGATGCAGATTTAAAAGCTGCCCTATTAGGCGGCGATAAGTTTAAGGCTCAGGTTCTCCGGGGCCTTAAAGCCGCTGTGCTTAATGAAGAAGTCGCGACCGGCGCCCGAGATAAGGGTCTTGATGACGGCGCAGTGGAGCAGGTTGTCGCTCGAGAAGTAAAGAAGCGCAACGAAAGCGCCGCACTCTACGAGCAGAACGGACGCGCCGACGCGGCCGCCGATGAACGGAAAGAGGCTGAAATTTTAAGCGAGTACCTGCCAGAACAGCTCAGTGACGATGAGCTCATGTCAATTATTCGTGACGTAATCGAGCAGGTCGGCGCAAGCGGTCCGGGGGATATGGGTAAGGTAATCGGTGGGGTCAAGTCCAAGGTCGGTTCTGCGGCTGACGGCGCGAAGATTGCTAGCCTAGTGAAGCAAACATTGAACTAGACGAAAGGGGCGGACGTGATTATATTTTTCGGTCCGGCGGGTGCCGGTAAAAGCGTGCAGGGACAACTGCTATCGGCGAGACATGGCTGGCGCTGGCTAAGCGCGGGACAATTACTGCGGGATAGTAAGGATCCCGAACTGCTACAAATCATGAGCACCGGAAAACTCGTCCCTTCCGAAGTAACCAATCGCCTGATGGGCGAAGCCATTTCCAAAGCGAGCGACCTTGATCATCTTATTCTAGATGGCTATCCGCGCGAAATGGCTCAAGCCAAATGGCTGATTGAAAACAAGCAGGAGTACGGACGCGAGATAGCGCTCGTTATCGTGCTCGAGGTACCAAAGAGCGAGCTCTTAAAACGACTCCAAATCCGCGGACGCGCTGACGATGTACCGGAAGTTATCGACGAGCGACTCCGCATCTACCGCCAGGAGATGTACCCGATTCTGACATACTTTACCGAGCAGAACGTCAATATCGTTCATATCGACGGTGTCGGTACGGTCGGACAGGTGCATGACCGCATTGACGAGGAACTGCGAGCTCACAACCTGTCGCTTGAGGCGTAAGAAACGATGCAGCCACCGAAGACTCCACAGCAGATAGAGGCAATGCGAGACGGCGGCGCTTTGCTCGCGTCGATTCTTGATGGTCTAAAAAAACAAGTCGTTGAAGGTATTAGCGAAAAAGAGCTTGACGCCTGGGTCGCCAGTGAAATTACTCGGCTGGGCGCCAGCGCGACATATCATTCTCCTGAAGTTAATTTTCCTGGCGTTATTTGTATTAGCGTTAACGACCAAATCGTTCACGGCATCCCAACCGATTATCGGCTCGAGAAAGGCGATGTTGTCAGCTTTGATCTCGTAATTACATATAAAGGGATGATGACTGACGCGGCCTTTACCATGGTGGTGGGCGAAGCTCCGTCTGGAGCGGTCAAAAACTTGCTGACGACAACCGAAAAAGCGCTCGAAACGGGCATCAATGCTATCACCGGTCCGGTTCGAACCGGCGATATTGGCGCGGCGATAGAAAAAGTACTGACCGCCGGGAAGCTCGGCGTCATTCGCGAACTAGTCGGTCACGGCGTCGGAGCAAGCATGCATATGCCTCCTGAACTTCCCAATTGGGGCAAAAAGGGAAGTGGAGAGTTGCTCCGTCCTGGCGATACTGTCGCTATCGAGCCGATGGCCACGATTGGAAAAGAACGTATCGTGACCGAAGACGACGGCTGGACTATATCGACTGCCGACGGCAGTATAGCGGCGCACTTCGAACATACCGTTCTCATTCTTGAGGACGGCGCTGAAGTACTGACGCGACTGAAATAACGTTATCTTGACGCTGGGAGAGCAGTGCCCTGAGTGCCGGCGGCACTGAGAATACTTGTTACTCGTCGCGCGATCGCGTCTGACGGTTCGAGAACCGTGACCTGGTCTCCAGCGAGTTCTTCTACCATGCCTTTTATCCAGTGGTAGTGGGTGCAACCGAGCACTATCACGTCGGCGTTCTGGTCGACACACTCTTTGACTGCGGTGGCGATTGTATCTCGGTCGACGGCGCCGTCTTCAATCATGCGAGCCCACATGCTGCAGTCGGGCTCGATCACCTTGATGCCGCGAGCGTAGGTATCGACCAGCCACTTGTAGCGTTTGCTTGAAAGCGTGGCAGGAGTGGCGCAAACGGCAATAGTGTCCGTCTTCGTCATCTGCGCGGCTGGTTTGACCATCGGCTCGAGACCGATGAAGCTCTGGTTGGGGTACCGTTCCCTCAGGGTTTCGATCGCCGCCATTGTGGCGCTGTTGCAGGCGATAATAATGACGTCGCACCGGTCGGCGAGCAGCGGCTGGATGGCTGCGTCCGTCAGAGCGATGATACGCTCTCGGGTTTTCGACCCGTAGGGTACGTTTTCTCGGTCGTTGACGACTGTGATAGTTGCCTCTGGAAAGAACGTTGCGAGGGAAGCGGCGACAGCTTTGCCACCGATACCCGAATCGAATATGCCAAGCTTCATAGTGCATATAGTATACCTTGTTTTTGAAAAATCTGTTCAAACTGCATCATAAGCGCTATACTGAGGCTATGCATGAAACCTCCCGTTATGCTGTAGGCATTGATATTGGCACGACGACAGTACGCTGCGTAGTCGCTCATGTAGACGCCACGACTGGCGTACCGACGATTATCGGGGCGTCGGAAGTGACGAACAGCGGAATGAGAAAAGGGACGGTAGTGAATTTATCTGGACCGGCTCAGGCAATCGATAACGCGCTCGGCGAGGCCGAACGCATGAGCGGTCATCAGGTAAACGAGGCGACCATAAGTATTAATGGTTCTCATATCGTCAGCTCGACCGCGGACGGTATGGTAGCGGTGGGTGGACCTGATCACGAAATTAATGACGAGGACGTGGCTCGCATTGAGGAGGTCGCTACGCTTGGTAAAATTCCGCCGAACCGGATTGTCGTTCAGGTAGTACCGCATAGCTATCGCCTTGATGGTCAAGACAATATCAGGGATCCGCGCGGTATGACTGGAACGAGACTTGAAATGACCGCGAACGTCGTTTCGGTCATGGCGCCGCATATGACCTCGCTCGAAAAATCAGTTGAACTTGCGTCGGTTGCTCCGCGGAATATCGTACCGGCCACGTTGGCTGCTGGACGCGCCGTGTTGAGCGAACAGCAAATGGAGAACGGCGTGGCTGTCGTCGACATCGGCGGCGCGACGACCGGTGTTGCCGTCTACGAAGAAGGTGACCTCCAGTACGTCTCCGTCATTCCGATGGGCGGAGTGAATATTACGAACGACCTTGCTATCGGTCTTAAAACCGATCCGGAAATCGCTGACAAAGTGAAACTATCTCATGCGGTCGCTATGGGACGC
>CAZKUV010000057.1:0-3515 GCA_964556075.1 uncultured Candidatus Saccharibacteria bacterium
GATGACCTCCAAGGATAACAATATTTCTACCACCGGAAATCCATGTGTAACCAATTTTTTTCGTATTCGGAAATCTGATTATGTAATCTTTATTAGGATTTAAGGTGATTGATGTTGCTCCTGCACTGAGGTTAATAATGGTAGGGTTATCAAGTTGCGGCGGAGACCAATGGAGTGGATAAGTAGTCTGGTTGGCATTAGCAATTAGTATTCCAAAAATAGAAAAGGTAACTCCAACAGCGACTAGAACTGCCCCAACGTACAGAAATGTAATATTAATTGTCTTGAACGAGGTTTTCATGAAAGAGCAACAAGTTTCTAGTCACTTATTCGACAAGCCTTATGCCGCTTATGGTTTATAAGTACCCTAGATTATAACTTATTACTACAAAATCCTACAGCTGAAATATCTCAACATTGCCAATAGGATATTTATAGTGCATAATAATCTTAGTCACGCTTCATGGCGTGATATTCGTTCCTTATAATACCGGGAGGCTAATGTGAACCCGATTAAGTACTTCGGTCAGAAGGTGATCACTACGGGCACGCAAGTCGAGCAGGCTTCAAGACATTTCCAGCTTAGCCGTCGCAATTTTCGTTTGGCGTCTACAAGACTAACCAATTCCAGGATACGACAGATGGAGCTCCAGGAAAAAGCCGAGCTTGCATTACATCTTAGCGATACAGTTCTCGAGGAAAATCTACGAGAGCTGTTGGCTCTTCCTCCTGAAAGTCCCAGAGCAGTGGAATTGGTAGACCAGATCTTTGAATCAAAGATTGATTACCAGAGGAAAGTCAAAGCGGCAGAAGTCGCCGCAAGGACCTACAGAAAAGACTTGCTGGCACATAAACAAGCCAAGCAGCAATACGTTGAGGCGCGTCAAGCATACGAGAACGCTCGTATTACTTATGAGATAGCACTCTTCGATCTCTGCGAATACGAAGCCATCATCATGAGTGATGCCGTAGCAGCCGATTGATGCGTCTTTCAGGAGCGAATACGCTCCCACTGCATAGTCGGTGGGAGCGCATTTTTTAAGAGCAAATTCTAAACATGCTATACTCTCACCATGAAATCGCTAAAAGACATACTCAAACTTCCAATCAAAGAAACCGTACTCTTACTGCGTATATCACTGGCGGTTTTCATAACTTTCCAAATTCTCTGGGTTTTTGTGGACAAGATGCCTGCTAGTAATTACATTCAGAGCGATGAAACTGGATTTATTCTAAGGATAGTACGATACTTATTATTGCAATTTGTATTTATAAGTAAATTTGCTCTTGATTTCTCAATAGTTCTGTTGGCATCACAATTACTTTACCGCTATCTTTCCGCACGTCGAGCTACATAGTGATGTCTATAATTAGCGTCGATATTCTAACATTTTATGTGCATCTATACCGAAGGAGAGCTTACCCCTATTGATTAAAGTCTTGTACGATTTTCTGGCCAGCTATACTAACAAGGTGAGCTTCTATAATAAGCTAATTCCAGCTATTATTTTCGCGCAGGCCATAGGCGCCTTCTTACTCATAGCATCTTTTACTGTTGAACTATGGCTATTCGAGCTACTCGTAAGTTTCACTACTACTTTATGTGTCATTCTGTTTCTCGGGCTTTTTTCTACTTCTGTTAGCTTAGTCATCCAGAAAAGTTTCACAAATACAAGACTGCTGTTTGGAATACTCGGAATCACCTGGCTTGCTGGCGTGTATATTTTGCAAGTTTCTGTTTCATATCATAATTCCATTCCGACCACGCACCTACCAGGAAATGAAATAACTTTCGCCACGTTCAATAAGTTGTATAGCAATTCTCAAATAAATAAAGTTGCTCAATATTTGAACACAATGGACATAGACATCATTGCGCTCCAAGAAATCCGGGCGTCAGAAGTTTCTGCATTAGCGGAATATCTAGATTTTGAGCATACATACATTTCGCGCCCATTCACTACGGCTGGTGGAACATCAGTGGCATTACTTTCGCGCTTCCCCTTCGAAACCATTGAAACAATTGAGCTCGAAACTAACCATCCCGTAATCAGAGCGCTAGTCCATACACCGCATACGAAAGTCGCAGTTTACTCAGTCCACATACCAGTTCCATCGTCCAATATTCTGTATCAGAAACGAAACGCTGTACTTGCATCGCTCTCTAATAGACTCCTGGAAGAAAACTCTCCAGTTATTATCGGGGGGGATTTTAATACAACACGATATTCTCCAGCGCTAAAAAGATTCAATGAATCGATTGAATCAAAGATCAAGCCTGTCGGCATAAACTCTTGGCCAGCTTGCAGCTGGTACGGGTTCGGTGCGCCTTTCTGTATTCGTATCGACCATATTTATACATCCAAAGAAGCGACTGTTTCAAACTTTCAAATATCCCCAGAAATTGGATCAGATCATCGTGTTTTGGTAACTGACATTTCAATTTAATTCACACTTTGTTTATTAATAAGTAGTATTTTTGTTGGTCTTTTTTACATTTTTATGCATAATTAAATTAAATTACCCACGAAACGGAATAGGGGAGTGAGTGGAGCTAAATAAGTTGTCCGTCCGAGAACAGCAAACGGATCGTCATGTTGTAGTACCAGACTTACACGGTGAATACCATGCGCTCGAGCTAATTGTCGATGAGTATTTTGACGAAGAAGATATTACATTTGTATTTCTCGGCGACATCCTAGATCGAAAGGGGATCGTAGATGATCCAGAAAAAGGGGTTTTTAGGACACTTGATATAATAAAAAATCTCGGCGAAAGAGCCATAGTAGCCGTTGGAAATCACGAATGGAGGTTACTTGCAAGCTTACAATCAGTAAACTCAGAGCAAAAGAAAGCATCTACTTTCCGATGGTTAGGCAGGAACGCTAAAGACGGAGTTGAAAGAAACGTATTGTGTGCCTATGATGTCGACAGATTTGGCAAAGAAAATGATCAAATTATGTCAGAGCTCAAGAGAAAGATGTCACTCGTTGGCCATTTCGCAATAATCGCAAGCGTTACACCTTACTTTGAAACAGATTCATTTATTGCTATTCACGCTGGATTAGATCCAGCCAAACCATGGGAAGAACAGCGAGATGAACTAATGCAGACATCTGCCGAGATGAGCATGGGTGAATTCTCAACTTTACCTCCACAATGGTTCAGCATGGAACTCGCAACAAATACTGATATTATTGCTCACACTGAAAAAACTGTTCTCTCTGGTCACGCACATAGACCACTAGTAAATGAATACCTGCAGCCAATAACAAAAATACTCTCGGAACGAGCATTGCATGGAGGAAAGAAAGTTCGACTAGCAAGCGAGCTAAACCACCCGAATTCCGGCTCCAACGTATATGTTTGGCAGGATTGGAATAATCAAATCGTCCCGCTTCCGATTTACAGTAATGGTATTGAAGCATCAGCTGCAGACTAAGTGTAATATGAATCAAGCATAAACAGTGTTAAAATGTGCATATGAACGAATTACCGCAACCAACGATAGAATT
>CAZKUV010000058.1:0-3014 GCA_964556075.1 uncultured Candidatus Saccharibacteria bacterium
CACACAATAAACAGACGTCGGCTATTGGCTGCGCTTGGAGCCGGCGTTCTCATTGCTACTGTTGGATACACTCTACATAAAAGCGCGGGGTTGGATGATGACCGGACCCTTATTCATGAAGACCAAACATCATCGGAAGGCAACTATGAAAGCTATCCTTTCCATGAGAATATAATCACGACAGTATTTTGGGTAGGTGAAGAAGGTAACGCGTCAACGAACGATAATATTCATAATATTTCTTCCGTTTGGGTAGAGGACTGGGTTGGCGCATTTGGCGGTGTAGATGACCCAGAATCAAGATGCGAAGTATACAAACCGTGTGGTTTTGAGCCGAAAGAAAACCCTTTTTATTTCGCGTTGCCATTTTCGGAATATAACGAGAATGGGTTGAAGCCTGAATCTGAGCTAAAAGTCATCCCTTGGTATGAAGGGGATATTGAACCGGGAGATTCAATTTTAAAAAATCGTTGGATTGAGATTGAATATGATGGTAAAAAAGGCTACGCGCAATGGGAGGATGCCGGACCGTTCGGAGAAGATGACGCAGAGTATGTTTTTGGGTCGAGTGATCCCAAAGAGGCTAGAGCCGGACTCGATGTATCTCCAGCGGTAGCTACGTATCTAGGGTTTGATGGAAGAGCAGTTACATCATGGCGTTTTGTAGAGGAGTCGGAAGTGCCAGACGGACCCTGGAAGGAAATAATAACTACCTCGGGTCCTGATTGGGATTAATCGTTATTGCATACATGCTACAATAGGGCAGAATGTCCGACAGATATCAGACAACCCGGGTTTTCCGGAAGCTTCTTGAATTGTATCGCAGACAGAGAGCGATTATTGCATTACGAACTATCGTACTTATCATTGCTTTGGTAATTCTTGTTACCCAACGAACATTTTGGACACCCGACACGCTTTTTGTAGTACTACTCGTTATATTCACAGTCTTTGGTCAAGCCAAAACATTCCTGGTTCGTTTTTTACCTCTCGTATCTTTGATACTGTTGTATGAACTGTTTAGGGGATTAGCTGACGATCTGAACGGCACAGTACACTACACAGAGATGATAGATTTTGACAGATGGATGTTCTCCGGTACGTTACCTACGGTGGTATTGCAAGAATGGTGGTGGCATGGACATGTCAAATGGTATGATTTCTATTTTTATTTTTTGTATACCATTCATTTCCTTATGCCAGTATTATTGGCGGTTCTAATCTGGAAAAAAGCCGATCGGAGATATTGGCAGTTCATGTGGGCATTAGTAGGACTCAGCTTTGCTGCATTCGTAACCTATATTCTTTATCCCGCAGCTCCTCCCTGGATGGCCAGTCTACACGGATATATCGAAGAACCTATGCGTCGAGTGTCATCTGATATTTGGTGGGCGATGGGAATTACGAATTTTTCTGAAATTTATAATAATTTGCCTGCGAACCCAGTTGCGGCCGTACCCTCACTTCATTCTGCGTACCCATTGCTATTCTCGTTATTCATAACAGGTCTTTTTGGGTTACGACGATACTGGTGGGTGTATGTTTATCCGTTAAGTGTCTGGGTGGGAGTTGTCTATATGGGAGAGCATTATGTAATTGATGTAATTCTAGGAGCCTTATACGCCGGATTAGCATATTTTATTAGCGACAAGATATACGCACGTCTCCAGGAGCTACCAAAGAAAACATAAGGCTACAGCACACTACACAACATCTATCCATTACACTCACGTACCGACTGGTAAGAAATATCACAGGCGACTTAAAGTACGTAAACTATACTGATACTATATACAATCTAATTCGACTGGAGGGTAGTTTACGTGAAGAAAGTAAACCTTGAGTCAGTTAATAAATTTCTCGAACTTGAGGATGGAACTGCCGTTAGTTTCTATTTGCCAACACATAGATATCCAACTGCTGATCATATTCAGGAAGATAGAATCCGATTTAAAAATCTACTGCGGCTTGGGAAAGAAAAACTTGAAACATTCGGGGCTGACGAAGCTACCATAAACGGAATCTTCAATGAGCTTGAAAACGCTATTTATGGTGACATCGAGTTTTGGCGACATACGACAGAAGGGTTGGCTGTATTCGCATCGCTTTCTGGGGTGTATCATTTTCATCTTCCCATAGAATGCGAGGAGCATGTGATTGTGAGCGATGGTTTTGATATTGCGCCATTGCTCGCAGTAGCTTCTTATGATTGTACATTCTATCTGCTCGCCCTTGCAGTTCATCATCCAGTTCTACTGAAGGGGGATATGTATGGGCTTGAACGATTATCAATTGATTTGCCAGAAAGTCCTGAAGTTGCTTTAAATATTGATGAGCTATATTCGAATAGTCAGACTATTAGGGGCGGCAATAATGCTTCTGGAAACCCAGGAGTGAAATCGCATGGGCAAGGGGATTCGCGGCAAGCAGGCCAAGAAGAAAGGCTTAAATTTTTTCGGATTATTGATGAAAAGATTCTCTCTTCTAAGGAAGTTGATAGTAAACTTCCTTTCTTACTATCCGGAACTGATGATGAGGTGAGTAACTATAAAGAGATTAGCCGTATCAAACATCTATTCAATCCTACATTAAGCGGCAACCATACCGAGACCCCTTTGCAAGAAATCCACGGACAGGCTTGGCCGATTGTCCTTAAGGAAGTTAGAAATCGTCAGGTTTTAAATGAGGTTGAACGGGCCAGTAATCTGCTTGGTACGGGACGATCTTCAATCGTTCCCGAGGAAATCACACCAGCTGCCGCTGAAGGAAGAATTGATACTCTCATTATTGGTGTTCTGGATGAAACGAGAGATTCTGTCGCCGATGGTGACAAACTTGTAACTAAGCTAATACTTTCACGTTGCTATCAAAGCTGCGATCTTAGTTCTCTTGTAAGAAATGTGTATATGCAAGGAGGGAAAGTTCTAGCTGCTCGTTTTTCTGAGCTGCCTCGAAATTCGCTACTCACTGCAGTGTACAGATATTAATTAGAGAGACCGACGAACTTGAGTTCC
>CAZKUV010000059.1:0-1490 GCA_964556075.1 uncultured Candidatus Saccharibacteria bacterium
ATCAGCGACCCAGACTGCGGTCCTACAACTTCGACTACCACAACCACTGGAGACAATTGGCCAACAGCAGCAAAAATCGATGAGCTCATCGAGATGAAAGAGAGGAGTAATAATACGACAAGCCCTCTGCATGGTCTTGGTAATAAGTTCATTGAATTTGGAAGTAAGTACGGCATTAATCCTGGTATTGTCGCGGCCATACTTCTTCGTGAAACCCAGCTCGCGACCGACGGATCCAGTCTTTATAAACCTCCGTTCAATAATATTGGCGGTAATACAGCCATCCCCGGAAACCCCGAAGCAGAAGGAACGTGCGGCTCGGCTTATTGGGGCGATCGATATTACAAAGTGTTCTGTACCCCGGAAGATGGTCTCGAGGGAGTGTTTAAAAACCTAGATATGGACCATTATCGAGAAACAGACGGAACGGTCGCGGCTGTCATGGAGGTTTATTCACCGTCATACGAAAACGATAACGGCGCGGCTATGTACTCACTATTCGGCCAGGCCGCGGAAGTTATGGGTATCACTATCGAAGCTAGTACGCCGGTCTACACCAACTCACAATCAACCGCTTCGAGTAGCGCGGGTAGCTCTGTCGCAAGCTCGGTCACGTCAACCGCTAGCTTCGGCATGATGTCAGAAGATGAACTCAAGAGTCAGATGACATCGTATGGACTCCCTGCTCCGCAGAAAGATGGGGATGGCGGATACGATGCGCTTGTTGCAAAAATTCAGGATAATCCCGATGCTCTCTGGGCAACCCAGGAGATGCTAAACGGCGAAAAGCTCTATAAGAGCAAAGGTGGTGAAATTAAAGAATATCTAACCACTGCTTGGGTCTGGTTCGAAACCGGTCCATGGGCTGACCCATATGAGGTTAATTGTATGAGTAACACGCGTCATCCGACCGATCGTACATGTCAAATCGGAACCAGCCCGGATAAAGTACAGGTGGCAGGCTACCAGGCATGGGACGTTCGCCATAAGTTCCGTGAAATCTACCGAAAACTCTATAGCGAGAGTCAGTTCCAGTCTGTACTTCAGAATGTTATTAACAATAGCTCGAAGGCATCCATAGATGAATGGAAATACGACACAAGTTCAGCTAGCGCCAGAATTCAAGGGGCAACGCTAAATGATGTGTACGCCGAGTCTGGCGTCTCTTACGACCAATTTAATAATGACCGAACGCAGTTCATCAGCTTCATGCTCGGAAAAGATCCGGCGATGGCTGCAGCACTCAATAGCTTTGCAGTAACCGATAGTGACGTGGTCGCAATGCTCCGAGATTGTCGATCGCTACCATGGTCTAACAACGCTTACTATTGTGATCCCGGTCTTCGCCAAAAGATAGCCAACATGATGATGGCTCTATGGATAATAGATAAGAACTCACCATCAAAAGGCTCGTCTTGTGCCGCCGTGGGCGGATACACAGCCGGAAAGGGTCTCGGAAGTATCGTTGAAGGTACGCCTAATCCAGAGAA
>CAZKUV010000059.1:1500-2848 GCA_964556075.1 uncultured Candidatus Saccharibacteria bacterium
CTCTACGGATACGGCGCGCAGTATGGACTTAACGGATCTGCTCATACTGGTATAGATATCCCAGGAAAACGTGGCGCTGCTGTTTACACCCCAGTGTCAGGAACAGTTCGTTGCGCTAAAACCGATGACATCGAGTGTATTGCGTTTAATAGTTATAAACAGGATCCAGGAAACCCCGACGCCTGTACAAACTTCAACCTACGAGATGGTACCGGACTCGTTGAAATAAACCTTGATAACGGTCACGTCCTAATTCTCGGACACACGCTTACCAGCCTCGTACAAGTCGGCCAACGAGTCGAAGCGGGTCAGCAAGTTGCGACGGTCGGTTGTATGAATGGCCACCACATCCATGTTGAATATAGAATTCCAAATCCAGCCATGCCATCTGGATATGAGATAGTCGACCCTGAACAGTACCTTGGAGGAAGCGCATCTTAATCATGAATGGTTACCTAACAAAGAGACAGTTAGTCATCGGATTAAGCGCAGTAGTTGTCGCCATCGCCGCGCTGACTTTTGTAAATTCGCGAAAAGAAGACTCGGCTGATACACCTCAATCTTTTAATACTTACGTCTACGACCCTTTAACCACAAAGCGAGTATACGTTGGTAACTTGGATGACGTCGAAATTTTTGCTGGTAGTCTTGATACCCAAAGAAAAATTGAACAGGTGTTATATCTGACAGCGAGTCACGGCGGACAGGATAAGGAACTCTATACAGGCACAGTCCAAAAAAATTCGTACTCAGAAGACCTCCTTTATAGACCAACTGGAAATGTCAGAGTTCGTCAGTTTAGAGTAGATGTAGAACCTACTAAAATTACGTATTTGGTATACCTGAGGTACTACGGATCAACTCCTGAAATACACGCAATATGTGCTCCACAAGAATTTCAGATGCGAAAAAATAGCGAATGCAAAGGAGTGGATTGGCACTGATGAAAAGGAAACTGCTACTCTATGGTTTGGTTGGACTACTCGCAACTGTAGGCGTAGTCACGTTTATTTTTATTAAACCAATGATTACTCCTCAACCACCAGATTCTGATTTTCTTAAGTCCATCATAGAAGAGTTTCCAGATTTCAAGGAAGGTGATAAACCGGTTATAGCTATTGATTCGATTTCGCGTCACAAGTATCAGTGGTATATCGTCACAATCAAATCAAACAAAGAGGTTAATGATTCAGTTCCTGTTAGATTGGTTATGTACCAGTCCGGAAGTAAATTATCTACTGTCATTAAGCCAGACACTCGTTTTACCGAAGTTGAACTAAAGGAAAAAAACCTTCCTGAATCTGCTATAGTGGAGCTACTACAATGATAAAAAGACACACACTTCTAT
>CAZKUV010000060.1:0-2553 GCA_964556075.1 uncultured Candidatus Saccharibacteria bacterium
CTTGCAGACAAACCTGAAGTAACTAGCGATGACATCAGGCGGAAAGCCACTTCGGTGTTAGAAAAACATCAGCCGGAGGCGGCTCATTTATACAAACATCATCATATGATTATTTAAGGAGACAGCTCGTGGCAAAGAAACCAACATTCGACTACGACCTCATTGTTATCGGAAGCGGAGCTGGAGGCAGCGCCGCCGCCACCATAGCAGCCCGTGAAGGAAAACGAGTCGCCATCATTGAGGCAAATAAATTCGGCGGAGAATCACCAAACTGGGGCGACGTCCCAAGAAGAGCCCTTTTACATGCCGCTCACATTTACGACGACGCCAAAAATGCCGTCAAATTTGGAATCCGCTCAGCTACCGTCGGATATAACTACCCGTCTCTTCAGCAATGGAAATCACTTGCCGTTAGAAGAACTGGGGCTGGTAACAATCGAAGCTATTATGAGAACAACGGGGTTACTACCTACTCAGGTACTGCTAGGTTTTTATCCCCTCACGAAATCACGGTGAACCGACGTCACCTTTCAGCAAAGCATTTTCTGATCGCAACTGGTGCACACTACACTCTCCCTGACGTTGTCGGTCTTGAAGAGGCTGGCTATCAAACACCTCACACGATTCTCGATTTATCTCGCCCTCCAAAGAGCCTCTACATCATTGGAGGAGGCGCGGTTGCACTTGAATTGGCGCAGCTGATGGCGATATTCGGTACCCAAGTATATATCGCTGAGATTGCTTCCCGTCTCCTTCCAAAACTAGACAATGAGGCTGGAGAGCTCATGGAACGCCTACTGAAGGAACAAAAGGGAATAGTTACACTGACTGAAACGCGCACGCTTTCTATTGTGAAGGAAGGTCTCTCCCGTCGCGTCACCTATAATCGCGGCGGAGCTGAGAAATCCGTTCGTGTCGATGAGGTACTCGTTGCGGTCGGTCGCATGCCAAACGTCGATCTTGGTCTTGAAAATGCTTCCGTCGCCTATACCCCTAAGGGTATTGAAACGAATGATTACCTTCAAACAACAGCGCGTCATATTTACGCTGCAGGAGACGTCCTTGGCAAGAGCACTGAAACGCATACCGCGCTACTTCAGAGTCGCACGGCCGCTCACAATTTATTCAAAAAGAATAAGGTTGCGCCAGATTATACCGCGACACCTCGATTGATTTCGACTTCCCCTGCGATAGCTTCGGTCGGGCTCAACGAAGACGATTGCCTTCGTCGAGATCTTGCAATCTCCACGGCGATGGCACCTCTTTCCATGGTTTCAAGAAGCACTACCGCAGGAGCGAGTGATGGTTTCGTTAAATTAATCACCGACAAGAAAGGTATTCTAATCGGCGCTACTGTTGTCTCTCCTGCTGCTGGCGAGATTATTCATGAGCTGGGACTCGCTATTAAATATAAGCTTACTGCTACACAAATCGCCGAACTTCCGCATGCTTTCCTCAGTTGGGGAGAGGCTGTACGCTCTGCAGCAAGTAAACTGAGTCGCTCATAGCCCAGATTCGTTCATCGTTAGTTTTCAAACGAGTGGAAGACGTACATGTTACTCGAGCCTATCCAGCTGGCTTGCGGATTTGTGCAATATGGTTCAATAGAATTCCCTTCCGGCTTGTTACCTGGGTCTTCGTAACGAACTCGAAGTACATAAAAACCACCCTTTGACGAATCGCAGCCGGTTCCTGATGAACCACCAGCCGCATATCTATAATAGAGGATTGCATTAGTGCCTTCGTTAATCGGATCGAGCGGACCGCCACCGGGTAGACCATAATTAGCAAGATGCTCCAAAAACGAGCCTTCAGCGTCCGTACTAGCTTCCCATCCGCCAAGACCAGGATTGACAGTTGCAGCGGGATAACGACCGTGGTCGATTTTATACAACTCAAGAGCCTTTTTGATTTTGTTAATTGCCTCCGTGCGCATCGCGTCACGAGCTCTTACTTGAATGCCTTGGTACGCAACAACAGAAATAGCAGCTAAGATTGCGATAACGACTATTACTATGAGGAGTTCGACAATAGTGAATCCCTGATTCGTCTTTCTACTCATGTTTCCATTTAATCACACTTAGTATCCATACCTAAATAACTGATATAGCCAGGGAGTTTCAAGTTGAATATATTTTAACTCAATCACATACTATTACGCGGATTCAAAAGTTGTTACCGTTAAGGCGAGTTCAGAAAACGACTTAATACAAGCGTTTGCGTCAAGGGTAGCAAAGTCAGACTCAGAACGCAGGCTACTTTCGAGGCTTGCGATAAACTTTAACCCCGCGCCCTTAGCTGCAATTGCGTCTCCGATCGAGTCACCTACATATACGCACACCTGCGCCGTTAAACCGCTATCGACCAATGCTTCTTTGAAAATCCGTGGATCTGGCTTGTAGAATTCTGTGTTGTCTTGGTAGTAAAACCCCTTAATTCTTGTAAAAAGCGGGTGGTCTTCAGCAAGTAAGTGTTTCATCTCTTCATATGTTCGAGAAGTTAGGACAAAAAGAGTTTTGCCCTTCAAGAGAAGCAAGTCGAGCGCCTGATAAT
>CAZKUV010000061.1:0-2550 GCA_964556075.1 uncultured Candidatus Saccharibacteria bacterium
GTGCTGCTCTCTTCGATCATGTAATTCTGGCAGCGCATCGGATTGCTGTCAGCAATCAGAATTAATTAATCTTATTTTATGTCAAGTGCTTTTTTGACGTGGTCTACAACCTGTTTTGGTGTCAGGTCTGCTTTCACGATATAGCTATGGATTCCAAGTGCGTGTAAGCTTTTTGGCGCTTCTTCCGATCCGAGATTTGTCAGGATGATAACCGGAATTTCTTTTCCCCAATCTGCCGCGCGAATCTCCATCAACGCTTCATCACCGGTCATTTTCGGCATTTGAATATCTAGCAGAATAATGTCAGGTTTGAATGACTCGACAAGTAAAACCCCTCGTGCGCCGTTATCAGCGAGTTGCACTTCGAAGCCCTCCGCTTCGAACTTCATTCGATACATTTGGCTGATAGTCGGGTCGTCTTCGATAATAGCTATTTTGGTCATATGATGTGTATTAGTATATCATAAGTCCATAGCGTAACAGAGATAAATATTGACTTTATTTGATAATATACTATAATAACGAAATGACAATTTCCAACCCTGAAAAACTACCAATCGCAGAACGCGATCCGATTCCTGACGTAATTCCATCACCGCTATCATCGGTAGAAGTGACCCAGTTTGAGTTTAACCGTGAGTTGGGATTCTGTGAATTCTCTCACTTTACGGAAAGGACTAACCCTGAAAAAGCGCTTGCCGTCCAACAACTTCAGGGTGAAAGCTACTTTGATGAAGGGTATATTACCGAAGAAGGACTAGATGAGTACGGAAGACTGAAAAGTTATCTCGATCAAGCCCGCGGCGATTCAGTTCGATACGTTACAGCGGAGATTAACGGTGAAGTGATGGGGGCAGTCCGCCAGATACAAATACCTCCTGGCGGAGGTCTTCAGGATTTACCCTCGTACAACAAGAGTGTCGGAAGTATGTTCCCGGAATACCGTCAACTGCTCGAGAGTGAAGCGGACAGTATAGTAGGTCGCGGTGTGATTGAAATTTCGAGTCTATCCAGAAAAAAGAACGCTCCTCCAAGCGTGCTTCTTGAAGTTATTCGCGAAATCTTTCAACAGGAAATACGAGCAAAGAGCGATGTTGTTTGGCTGGTTACAGCTACAGACAACTCGTTTAACATGCTTCGATCGCGCTATGGAAAGAGAGCGGTTGTTCCAATTGGAGATCGGATTCCCGTGATTGAAGGGGATCCGGTAACAAAGGAAGTTGGCCTTCAGCCATCAATTATCGAACCCGGCAGAGTATTTGAGGGGATGGCGCTGAGTGTAAACGAGGAAGAAAACCCTGTTCAGAAAAAACGATTACTGAAATCTTTAGCCTTTTTAGCGGATGGGCTTAGTGCCAACGATGGCGAAATACCGATGAGCGTCGTGGAATTAATCGAAGAACGTAAGTAGGAGATGTGACGATGACAGAGCGTTCCCCCGTGGAGTTTATTGATGATATCGACGCGTTCGCAGAGTCGAACGAACATGTACGACTCGTCGACTTAATTACGGAAGAGTCCGTAAGAGAAATCGTCACAGCACGGTACGGTAAAGTGGGGAGCGACAGCCTAGAAGCGAAAGATAAAGCCAGTCACATGCTTGATGACGCAGCGTACGGCAATTGGACATATTACCCTTGGAGAGGCGAAGCATTTAGATTGCCTGAGGCTGAAGATTTCTATGCTGTAAGAACCGCTCGCAACAGACATTTCATAAAAGAAGAAGAGCAGGAAGTATTGCGTTCAAAAAGGGTGGCGCACATTGGACTTAGTGTGGGTAGTAACATAGCACTTAGTGCTGCGCAGCTTGGTATTGGGTCTGAATATCTGCTTGCCGACCACGATTCGATTAGTATGTCCAACCTAAATAGAATCAGAGCCCACTTGGGGAATGTGGGAATGAAGAAAGCCGAGTGGCTTGGTCAAGAGCTTGCTCTTATTGACCCATATATCAATCAAGTACAGCTTGACGAAGGGTATACCGAAGATACGGAAGTTGTTATGGACGACTTCAAACCAGACGTCATCGTAGAAGAGGTTGACGATCTTAGGACGAAGGCGCTGTTGCGCCAATATGCAAAAAGCAGATGTATACCGCTCGTGATGGTGAGCGATATTGGAGAAAACAGTCTGGTTGATATAGAGAGACATGATAAAGAATACGTCAAGCCGTTTAATGGAATGGTGTCTGAAAAAGATTTTGATGCGCTTACCAGCGGTACTCTCGATCAAAAGCAAGAAGAAAAAATGAAGATAAAAATAGTTGGATTAAAGAATATTTCGCCACGACTCGTTGAGTCTGCTATGGACCCAGAGCTCGAAGGACTTCCTCAGCTTGGAACCACTGTAGCAATCGGAGCTGGTTTAGGCGCGGCAGCGATAGCAGGCATGTTCCTCGGCAGAAACGAGTCGTCGGGCAGATTTAAGGTCAGCCAGAGAAAGGTGTTAGATTTAAAACCGCAGTACGGAATGCGCGATTCGGCAGCAGTGTGGAAGAATTTCCTTGCTCGGAAGAAAGCGTAGACTGTCTATAGTATCCGGTTTGTATTA
>CAZKUV010000062.1:0-2455 GCA_964556075.1 uncultured Candidatus Saccharibacteria bacterium
ACCAGACCAAGTAAAAAGCCGGTCTTATAGGACCGACTCTTTACTTGGTGCGGGTACAGAGACTCTAACTCTGGACCTCTTCCATGGCAAGGAAGCGCTCTAACAGCTGAGCTACACCCGCATTACGATAAAATTATAGCGAAAAAACGTTTCATAGACAAGTGCCAGTTTATACGGTAGAAAAAATAAACTGACCTCTTTTAATACATTCCACTTACGTCTCGTGTTTTCAATAGACGATTTGGTAGTTCTGTTTGGCTATACTCCATTGCTTGTTGGAGCACTAGCCTAAGGGAACATCCCTTTAATTTCACGTACGGTTTAGAGAGAAGCCCCTATCAAATGGCCAATCAGGAAAGTAATCCCCATAGCCAATCCGCCACCAACAAAGACTCGCAGGGCAGCGTTCAGTTTATGGCCACCGCCAATATGTGCCCCCAATGCTCCGGATACAAAAAGCATACCGAGCGAAGCGATCGCAATTAGCCACGCTCCGTTGCCTTGATTTGATAGGAGTGCGGCACAAATCGGGACTAGGGCACCAAAGGCGAACGCGGCTGCAGATGCAAGCGCCGCCTCTCCCGGTTTCGATAACTCTTCATGATCGATTCCGAGCTCGCTTCTTGCATGTGCGCTGAGAGCATCATGGTCGTGCAATTGCTTTGCTACTTCTCGCGCCAAAGATTCATCTAATCCGCGCTTTTGATATATCCATGCGAGTTCCTCGAGCTCAGCTTCTGGGTTTTCGGTGATTGATTTCGCCTCAATGGCAATATCCGATAACTCTGAGTCGCGCTGAGAGCTTACTGAAACGTATTCCCCTGCCGCCATAGAAAGCGCACCAGCAGACAACCCGGCGATTCCAGCGATAAATACAGCACCAGAGTCGCCGCTAGACGCGGCTAGGACGCCAAGCATAAGACTGGACGTCGATACGATACCATCATTAACTCCAAGCATTGCAGCACGTAGCCAAGGAGCTCGGTGCGATTTATGAGTTTCGGGGTGAGGGCTTGGAAAGGCATTCATGTACTTATTCAGTTATCCTTTTTTACGTAACACAGGGATTAATTATACCGTAATTACGGTATTTAACTACCTAGCATGAGCAAACGTTGTTTCTACGCTGCCCAGAAACACGAATTACGATAACAATTTATTGAAAAACGATAAGTTCTGTGCTAGATTTAGATTAGTGTGATAAGAGTCAAAAAGGAGAATGTAAAGATGCTGACGTTTGCGAGAAGGATATTTATTGGATCGTCCCTATTATTTGGGGCGCTTGGAATTGTCATTGTGCTGTTGAGGGTCGAAACATGGGATGAAGGGAGTATGCTCGCTCGGTTACTATTAGATTCCTTTCTCATTACAATCTTCCTCATTCTTCCGTCATTTGCGGTTTGTGTTGCCTCTAAATATTTAGGAGATAATTAGGTAGGGAGTAAAGATGAGATGATTAAAAACAGCTCGACCCTGTTTCTTCGAATAGTAGTGCTCATACTTGCAAGTATCGTACTCGGTTTATGTCTGGTTGCATTGCCAATCGGGATTATGTCCGACACGACAGGACTATATCGTTGGATATTACTGAGCTTGTATATACCTGCGCTACCGTTTTTCTACGCAATCTATCAAACGATGCAGTTACTCGGATATATTGATAATAACCTTGCTTTTTCCGAAGCCTCTGTAAATGCTTTACGATCCATAAAACACTGCGGTGCGATAATCGCAGGGCTATTCACGCTCCTTATGCCGTACGTCTATTATGTAGCCGAATCAGACGACGCGCCCGGGATAATTTTGATTGGTCTGATACTTATAGCTGCATCGACGGTGGTTGCAGTGTTTGCGGCAGTACTCCAGCGGATCTTGAAAAATGCGCTCGAAATCAAACAAGAGAATGATATGACAATATAGGTATCGTATGGCAATTGTGATAAATATAGATGTCATGCTGGCGAAGCGAAAAATGAGTGTTACCGAACTTGCGGAGCGGGTCGGAATCACGCTCGCAAATCTTTCGATTCTTAAGAATGGCAAGGCTAAGGCCATAAGACTATCAACGCTTGATGCTATCTGTGAGGCACTTGATTGTCAACCAGGTGATATTCTGGAGTATGTCCCAAATTCAAATGGGGCCAGTAAAGACAAAAAGCATATCTAGCATGTTCATACACTATGCGTAAAACGGTTTGCTTATTCATCAATCCGTTCAACGGAGTTCCGTTCAAAGAACTATGTCTTATAGTGGTATTACCATCATGAATCTTATATGATAGTGGTTAAGTATGTTCAAAAATTTCGTTCAGAAAAGACTCGAAAAATATGTCCGGCAATATTTTCAGAAGCACCCTGAAGTAAAGCTCATTGTCGTAACGGGGAGCGTTGGAAAAACCAGCACGAAACGAGCGCTAGCGACACTTATTTCGCAACGCTACAGAGTGCAGATGGA
>CAZKUV010000063.1:0-2025 GCA_964556075.1 uncultured Candidatus Saccharibacteria bacterium
GATAGTTCTTAAGTAGTAGACTTATATTTTCCGTGCCTATAGGTTTATATACATAGTTTGGACTACGCCAACCGAGAATAGGGCTCCATCCTTCTGCCAGGATTCCTTTAAAGCCAAACCCTTCAGCCCACTTCGCTAGCTCGTCATTGTAAGCAAGTTCGGTATTTCTAAACACAGATGTTTCAACACCGAAAACTTCTCGAATTTTATTCCGATGTGCCTCGACTTGAAATTCAAATTCGCGCCTACTATAGAAGAACGCAAGCGAATGGTAGTATGTTTCCGAGATTATCTCAACTCTTCCTGTTGCAACAAGTCGCTTAAAACTGTCGAGGACATCAGGAGCCCATTGTTCTGCTTGCTCAATAAACGCACCTGTTATGCTAAGCGATAGCTTAAAATCTGGGTGAATGGATAGAAGTTTCTCTAAAAGTCCGTTCATTGGGCGATACGACTTCTCTGCGACTCTCCTGAAGACCTGTTCGTTATTGCGATCCGTATCTGTGTCCGATTCATTGAAGTAATCATGCCGTTCAGCGGTATCAAAAATTGTATATTTCCTCACCCTCCAAGGTTGGTGAACATGCAAGTAGAGATGGATTCCTCTTTTTTGATCCTTCATCCAGCAACTCCTTGTGGTTGAATTGAGGCGGAATACATGTTTCCGTAAAGTTTAATGCAACGCTCTGCGACTGAATGCCATGAAATTCTAGTATAGTCTTTCTTTACGTTCTGTTTGAGCTCATTAATTAGGGCAGGAGATGCAGCTATGCCTACCAACTGGTCTGCTAACATATCAATGTCCCAAAAGTCATAGCGGAAAATGCTATGCAACACTTCACCGACTCCGGACTGCTTTGAAATTATTAGTGCCGTATCGTGATGTGCCGCTTCAAGTGCAGTTAGACCAAACGGTTCGCTAACTGAACTCATTACAAATATATCAGCGATATTGTATGCATCACGCCACTGTTTCCCTCGTACGAAACCCGAGAAAAAGATTTTATCGGATATACCAAGATCAGCGCCTAACTGCACTAATTCATCTCGCTGTTCACCGTCACCGGCAATAAGAAACACCAACTTATGATGTTTTTCACACGCTCGTGCTGCAGCTCGGACAAAATGAGTGAGACCTTTTTGGACGGTAAGACGAGTAACGACTGCGACGACTGTATATCCTTCTACCTTCAGATGCTCTAGATAACGATACGTACTGCGATCATACTCATGATCACCTAAATCAGTTATATCTATAGCATTATGCATAACCTCAACTTTGTCTGCTGGGATTCCGTACTGTGACACGATAATATTCTTAGTAATTCCACTGACTGCAATGATTCTGTCTGCCATCATCAGTCCCTGATATTCAATCTCATGCACGAGTGGGTTTCCTGAAAGCTCGCCACTCCGGTCGAATTCCGTAGCATGTACATGAACTATCAATGGAGCGTCAGTTAGTTCTTTTGCCCTAATTCCTGCTTCCATAGTCAGCCAGTCATGCGCATGAATTGCATCCGGACGTTTCTTCTTTACTAATTGTTCTACGAATTTCACATACCTTCGCTGTACACCGCGCATATCGTTAAGGTCTTCCGTGTCGGATTCATCTAAGCCTAGTTTTCTGAGATATTTACTATCGTATGCACCCATTAGCCCACTCTTGTCCAGAGGATCAAGCTTAGTTGCCCCATGAATTGTCATGAAATCAGTTTTTGGATGGTGAGCGGAGTAGGGTACCACAAAATCAATGTTCGCCCCTTGGAGCGCCAGGGCTTTAGATAAATGATAGCAGGCCACTCCAAGACCACCGCTGTTATGCGGAGGGAGCTCCCACCCGAGCATAAGTATATTCATCGCTTTGCTTGCAAGCCTAAGTAGGCTAAATGCTCCTTGTTTCGCTAGGTTTAGGCTCATTATAAGCGGTGCTTATGCTTTTGACAAGCGTCCTGTCAGTGTGAAATCTTACAAACAGTGGATAATTTGATATAATACATAAGCAAGCGAAGGGGCATAGTACAA
>CAZKUV010000064.1:0-1880 GCA_964556075.1 uncultured Candidatus Saccharibacteria bacterium
AGCCAAAAAAAGTCCTTTACATTTCGTTAATAATTGTCGCTGCGCTGGTTTTCGGAATAATCGGATTTTTTTCAGGTCGGTTCACAGCTCCAAAGCCACAACAAAATGAGTCGCTTACAACTACAAACGGCGACTGGGAAAAGCTGCCCACAGGCAAAAAAGGATTTCCAGTTCCAAATCACGGAATTGGACCTCTAACATATTACTCGGTAGACGAAGAACGAATAATTACCGTAGACGATGTAAAAGTTGGCGTATCAGGGTCCGGGAAACTCGGTTTTGGTTCAAATAGTCCAATTGCATCTCCTGACCTTCTTTATACCGCGTTGATTGGTGAAGATAATAACCTTTGGATTTTTTCGCATGAATCGGAGGAAGCGCAACAAGTCACTTCAAATGGTTTCGTTTCGCATATCACGTCATGGTCACCAGATGGCAAATCTATACTCTACTATTATGACTTTGGCACAATAGCAAATGCTGGCGATGTAATTGATGGTCCCCAACCAGAAACAATGACCTTCAAGCCTCAAGTAGAGAAGGGATTTTACATTACGAATATAGAGTCAGGCGAAACCACGCCACTTGCACCCGTAGAATATGTCCTTGGCTTTATAGATAATGACACGATTCTCGTTAAAGCTGACAGCGAAAGCAGTAAACTTATTGCGTTCAATGTTAAGACACTTGAAGCAGATTTTTCTCGTATCGAGCTTGAAGCAACATTTGGCGTAGGACAATTCGATTTTTCAGAGAATGCAGATTGGTGGACTTATCTATTGCCGCTAAACAAAGAAAATCCGACGAAAGGCGAGGTACGTCTTGTTCTTGGAGCATATCCAGCCGAAGCGGCAACTGTCGTGGACTCCGGGCAATGGGGTGATATACAATGGCCACTTTTCTCACCTGATAACAGAAAGATAGCTTATGAAAAGAAAACAGCTGACGAGGAAGGGAAAAAGACGTCCCATGTTTGGGTATTCAATATAGAATCAGGAGAGCGAGCTGATCTTGTTGACGGTGAACCGGTACTCTGGATTGGTGAAAAATTCGTGCTCATCAAAAAACACCAAGAGGAGGATGAAGACGAAGAGAAAGACCCTGAATACGCGCTCTTGAATATTGATACGCGACGTCTTACAAATCTCAAATAAGCACAGAATTGTTTCTCTATATCGAGCGGTAGCGGGTTCCCATGCGGGAGCCAGACATGTCAGCACTCATGCAGGATAATGAAGTATCGTTCATACATTTTAAAAGTAAGCGATCGAGTTAGGTAGCGTTAACACGTTGAACGATACCTGCAACTATAAATGTCTTTTCAGTCCGCTCAACGATTTGGCCTTTATCATAAAACGTGACGTAGTGCCCGTCCTTATGTTTAATTCGGTACGTCGTCTCATAGAATTTCGCTCGACCTTCATAATGATCACGCATAGCCTGCATTGTGTTATCGTGGTCTTCCGGGTGGATTAAATCAGTAAAGTGACTGTAGTGGACAAAATCGTCTGCATCATATCCAATCATGTCGGTCTTTTTTCGAGAGAACGTAAGTGCTCCGCTTGGAAATTCAAGAGACCACCAAGCCATCTCTGCTGCTGCGAGGGCATCTTCGATATGTTCAACGGTAGATCGGATTCCTGTTTTCATTAGATAAACTGTACGTTTTTTAGCCATTGCTGTCAAATCTTCACTGAAGGGAGCAGCTATGCAAGCTAACCCAAGAATTTAATAGTGTGCAATGACGATTTAAGGGAGATCATCATCGACGATTCATTACAGTAGAAATGCGTTTCATAAGTCGATAGGGTAGACCCTGCGCCAGTGCCTTTATTAATTCTCCCACTACTAGACAGAATATGGCTTTGAGTATAGGTCTT
>CAZKUV010000065.1:0-1643 GCA_964556075.1 uncultured Candidatus Saccharibacteria bacterium
TGCGATTTCTAGTCCCGACGTCGTACTCGCCGCAATCGCTAGTAAGACACGACGAATCAAATTGTCGTCCGCGGTGACAGTACTTAGTTCAGATGATCCCGTACGAGTTTTTCAAAGGTTCTCAACACTTGATGCGGTTTCGAACGGCAGAGCTCAAGTAATTCTTGGTCGCGGTTCGTTCACCGAATCGTTTCCCTTATTTGGCTATGACCTTCGGAATTACGAAGAGCTGTTCGAAGAAAAGATTGAATTGTTCTCTAAACTTCTCAAAGAAGAACCTTTGTCTTGGAATGGAACGTTTACGCAGCGGCTTGATCACGTCGAAGTATTTCCTAAAACCGAATCAGGTCATCTCGAGACGTTAGTTGGAGTTGGTGGATCACCGCAGTCGGTCGTGCGGGCAGCTGCATACAATTTCCCGCTCGTATTGGCTATTATTGGCGGATCGCCAGACCGGTTTGCGCCATATGTAGAGCTGTACCGACGAGCGAGTAAGGAATTCGGTCACGAGGCGCATCCGGTCGGTATACACTCTCCTGGATTTATTGGGGAGACCGATGAGGAGGCCATTAAAGTGTCGTTTCCATTCTTTAAGACTCAAATGGATAGGGTGGGGAAGACGCGGGGTTGGACACCCATGGGATATGACCATTTTATCCAGGAGGTACAACACGGATCGATGTATGTAGGTTCGCCGGAAACTGTTGCACAAAAAATTGCACGAGCAATGAAAGCGGTGGACGCTACCAGGTTTGACATGGTGTATGGATTCGGTCCAGTGCCGGCGGAATTAAGACGTCGGACGGTTGAGCTCTATGCAAGCAACGTGATACCTAGGGTCCGTGAGTTGCTTGGAGAATAGACGTGTCTGAGGTGCAGACAATCGGTATTATCGGAGCCGGCAAGCTTGGTATCGTACTCGGCCAGCTAGCGACTAGAGCAGGATATACGGTGTATATTTCTGGCTCGGACGGTCCAGAAAAAATCAAACTGACCATTAACGTTTTAGTTCCAACTGCTGTTCCGGTCATGACTTCCGACGCAGTGAAACTGGCAGATGTCGTAATTCTCGCATTGCCTCTAAGCAACTTTCGAGAGTTGCCACGAGACGTATTTGCTGGAAAACTAGTCATCGACGCAATGAATTATTGGTGGGAAGTTGATGGCCGTCGCGAAGCGTTTCTTGATCCGAACACATCATCCAGCGAAGCGGTACAAGAGTTTTTCGCTGATGCTCGGGTTGTTAAAGCCTTAAGCCATATGGGATATCACGATTTACATGATGAATCGCGGCCAATGGGGAGCTCTGACCGAAAAGCGATCGCTATAGCGGGAGATGCTAAACATGACATCGAAATAGTTACGACTATTATTAACAACATTGGATTCGACCCAGTGTATATTGGACCTCTGTCCGAAGGAAAGCGACTTGAGCCAGGCAGTAACCTATTTGGCGCCAATGTAGACAAGGAAACCTTGAGACGCTTACTGGACGAAAACTAAAAAGAGCCCCGAGGTGGGGCTCTTTTAAAAATGCAAATGTTGCCGCTATTTTTTCTTCGCTGAAATCGCGATCTTCTTTGGCTCTGGGAGTGGCGTGAGAGGTACGCTCACCTTAAGGATGCCATCATCGAGATGCGCTT
>CAZKUV010000066.1:0-1597 GCA_964556075.1 uncultured Candidatus Saccharibacteria bacterium
TTTCGCGATAATCACGTTATTGACCGCGTCACTGGTGATTCGAAGCGTATCTAGCATCGGGACGCCGGTAGTCAGCAATGTCTGTCCCGTCCTGGTCAAGCGAGCCATATATAGTTTTCTAAACATCGGACCGAAAATTGGCATGTTCAACTTAAAGGTGTCAAACATTTTGATACCGTTTTCCGTTCTCAGGTATTGTCGTCCGAAGTAGACCAAGGCGATACCGGCAAGTATCAGCAGCCACCAGAAGTTTGTCGCGAAATTTGCAGCTTTAACCATGATTTCAGTCACGAACGGGAGCGTTTTCTTTAGATCGACATAGAGTTGCTCAACCTGTGGAACAACCGTGAATAACATAAAGCCCATCACGCCGAAGATGACGACCAACACGATAATCGGGTATGTCATTGCTCCCCTAATCTTGCTCATCGTGGCGGCGTCCTTTTCCTGTTGAGCCGCGATGCGACGAAGCGAGTCATCAAGCGTACCGGACGCTTCACCGGCAGCAATCAGCGCCAGGAATACCTTGTCAAATACGTCGGGGTGCTTAGAGAACGACTCGTGGAGAGATTTACCACCTTCGACCGACGCGATTATATCCTCAGTAACACTCTGGAGCCGCTTATTCTCGGTCTGTTCTAATATAGTGCGTAAACTCTGTGAAAGCGGCAGTCCCGCCCCTATGAGCGTGGCGAGCTGCCTAGTAAAGACAATCCTATCTTTCGTACTGATGCGGTTCTTTAAAAATCCAAGTCCGCCGCTCTCATCAATTTCAGTGATGCTAAGCGGCGTAAACCCCTGAGCCATCAGCAACTTGGCAGCCGAAGTTTCGGAATCGGCCTGAACGGTCGCCTTGACTATTTTATTGGTGGCTCCATCACGCGCCTGGTAGTTAAACTTTCGCATACCGCTTTGCTATCCTCGCATGAGCCTTTCAAATTCCGTTAAATCAACCGCGAAATTGCGCGCTTCGTCGTAGGTAACCGTGCCAGCCTGCACCAGTCCGACGAGCGTTCTATCCATTGTCTGCATTCCCTGATCAGCCCCTGTTTGGATAACCGCGTCGAGCTGATGGGATTTTCCTTCGCGAATAATATTACGAACCGCCGGAGTCGCGACTAATACTTCAGCGGCAACCACTCGTCCGCCTCCGATAGCGGGAACGAGTCGCTGCGAACAGATGGCCATGAGAATGTTGCTCAGTTGCGCCCTCACCTGCGCCTGCTGGTGCGGTGGGAACACGTCGATCATACGGTCGATAGACTGGGCGGCACTGTTGGTATGCAGAGTCGCGAACACGAGGTGACCGGTTTCCGCAATCGTAATCGCGGCGCTAATAGTTTCAAGGTCACGCATCTCACCGATGAGCACAACGTCAGGGTCCTGACGGAGCGAAGAACGAAGCGCCGCTGAGAACGAGTAGGTATCGTAGTGCACTTCTCGTTGAACGACAACAGATCGCTTCGACTTGTGCGTAAACTCGATCGGATCCTCGATAGTAATAATGTGGCTTGCGCGTTCCGTGTTAATTTTGTCAACCAGCGCAGCCAGCGTGGTCGACTTGCCCGAACCGGTCGGACCAGTCACGAGCACCAGT